>JAFDDH010000232.1 GCA_019310975.1 Deltaproteobacteria bacterium
GCTCGCCTGGCTCGAAGGCGAGCGCGACGTCCTGGATGCCGTTCGTGACGAGGTTCAGCCACAAGAGCTGCACGGCCGTGAACGGAACGGGCAGGCCCATCGCGAGGGCACCGATCACCGCCAGCACTTCGCCGGCCCCGGTCGAGACCAGCAGGTACGTCACCTTGCGGATGTTGTCGTAGGCGAACCGGCCCTCCTCGACGCCCGCGACGATGCTCGAGAAGTCGTCGTTGGTAATGACGAGATCGGCGGCCTCCCGGGCGACGTCCGTCCCCTCCTTGCCCATCGCCACCCCGAGATCCGCCCGGCGCAGCGCCGGCGCATCGTTCACTCCGTCGCCCGTGACGGCTACGAACTCGCCGCGCCGCTTCAGCGACTCGACGACGGCGAGCTTCTCCGCCGGCGTCGCCCGGGCGACGAGCGAGGTGGTGACCAAGACCGCGTCGAGCTCGTCCGGGGTGAGTCGGGCGACCACTTCGCCGGATATGACGTCGGCATCGGGCAGGACGAGACCGATCCGCTCGCCCACCGTCTGCGCCGTCAGGGCGTGATCGCCGGTGATCATCACCACCCGAATGCCGGCGCGCCGACAGCTCTCGAGCGCTTGCGCGACGTTCTCGCGCGGCGGGTCCGTCATGGCTACGAGGCCGAGCAGGGTGAGCCCCGTCGGCGGCGAAGGCGACTCATTCGGATCGGCGGCTTGGGCCGTCTCGGCGTCGGCGATAGCCAGCACCCGGTAGCCGTCGCGCATCGCCTGCTCGACGGCGGCCAGCACCGTCCCGCGATCGAGCGGCTGCAGCGCGCCCGTCTCGTCATCGAGCTGGTGCTCGCACATATCGAGCACACGCTCGGGGGCGCCCTTCACGCAGGTCAGTCCACCGCCGCGGTATCGGTGGAACGTCGCCATGTAGCGCCGCTCCGACTCGAAGGGAATCGAGGCGACGGGTATGTGCGTCTCGACGAGCAGCATCGGGTCGAGCCCCGCCTTGATGCCGAATGACAAGAGCGCCACGTCGGTCGGGTCGCCCGACCACTCCCAGCGCTGCGAGTCCTCGAGCCGCCGGCTGAGGCTGGCCTCGTTGGCCAGGCAGGCGCTGCGCCCGAGCCGGAAGAGCGCGGGCTCCTCGGGCAGGACCATCTCGTGCCCCTCGCCCAGCACCTCGCCCTCGGGCTCGTAGCCGACGCCCGTCACCCGGTAGATGCGCCCCGCCGTGACGATGCGCTCGACGGTCAGCTGATTGCGCGTGAGCGTGCCCGTCTTGTCGGTGGCGATGATTCCGCAGCTGCCTAGGGCCTCGACGGCGGGAAGGTGTCGAACCACCACGCCGCGGCGGGCCATCCGCGAGACCGCCACCGCCAGCGCGACGGTGAGCGCGACGGGCAACCCCTCCGGAATCGCCGACACCGCCAGCGCGATGGCGGAGAGCAGCACCTCGCCGAGATCTTGCCCGCGCAGGGTCCCGAGGCCGACGATCACCGCGCAGAGCACGATCACGGCCGCGCCGATCCGCCGCGCGAAGATCTCCATCCGCTGCAGCAGCGGCGGCGGCTCGCGCGGCACGGCGTCGAGCTGCCCGGCGATCGCCCCGAGCTCGGTATGACGACCGGTGGCGACCACGAGACCGAGGCCCCGCCCGGCCGACGCCATGCTGCCGGCGAAGGCCATGTTGCGGCGCTCCGCCAGGCTGGTCGCGGCCGGCACCTCGGCGGCGGCATCCTTCTGGACGGGCAGCGACTCGCCGGACAGCAGCGACTCGTCGAGGCGCAGATCGTGCTCCTCGATCAGCCGCACGTCCGCTGCCACCCGCACGCCGCCTTCCAGCAGCAGTAGGTCGCCGGGAACCAGCGACTCGGCGTCGATGTCGAGCATGCGGCCGCTTCGGTGGACGCGAGCGCGCGCCGTCACCAGGCTCGCCAACGATCGGACGGCGCGATCGGCCCTTTCTTCGTTGACGAAGCCGATCAACGCATTCAGCAGCAGGACGGCCCCGATGAAGAGCGCGTCCGCGACCTCGCCCAGCAAGAGCGCCACCGCACCGGCCGCCAACAGCACGTAGATGAGCGGACTGCGAAACTGTCGCACCGCCAGCAGCCAGGGCGACACCGGCCGAGGCGGATCGATGCGATTCGGGCCGAACGTGCCGAGCCGCTCGGCCGCCTCGCGGTCACTGAGCCCCGTGACCGGCGCCTCGAGCTTCCGCACGACGGCATCGAGCGAGAGTGCGTGCCACGCCGACGCGTCGCCATTCCTCTCCCCACTTGTCGAGGTCGGCGCTTGTGCCGATGTGTCCGCCGGCGAATCCATGCCACGAGTGTAGATCCGGGCGAGCTTCAAATCTCGTTCTCGAATGGGCCGCTGGAGCTGTCACACCTCGGTGGGGCGACCTGCCCGGACAGGCGAGACCACCTGCTGGGCACGGAACGGAGACGCGATCGCCTGCGCCTTCGGCTGGGGCATGTAATGCAGCGTCCGCATGTTGTGGATGCGGTCGGCGAGCTTGATCAGCAGGATGCGGATGTCCTTCGACATCGCAACGAGCATCTTGCGGAAGTTCTCCGCCTGGCGCGCCCGGGCCGAACGAAACTGGACCTTCGAGATCTTGGTCAAGCCGCCGACCAGGAACGCCACCTCATCCCCAAACAGTCGCTAGATCTCCTCCAGGCTGGTGAGGGTGTCCTCGACCGTGTCGTGCAGGAGCCCGGCAACGATCGTCACCTCGTCGAGCCGCATGTCGACCAGGATGCCGGCCACCCCCAGGGGATGGATCAGGTAGGGCTCACCGGAAAGCCGCTCCTGCCCTTCGTGGACCTTCGCCGAGAAGACGTAGGCCCGCTGCAGGAGCTCGAGGCCACACTCGGAGTCGTACTCCAGAACGTGGTCGGCAATGTCGTTGAAGCGCAACATGCTGAAAAAACGCTTTCAAAACAGGACGTTGCCGAAAAATACCGGAGTTGGGCGACGGCGACCAATCCACCGGCAGCCACGCCCGGCTGGATGGCTGACCGGGAGAACTCGCGACACCGCCGTGGGGACGGGGACGCTTTGCCGGGGCAGCCTGTCCCAGCCTCTTGCGAGGGAGATCGCTCGCTCCGGTAGACCGCGGCATGTCGCTTGCAGTCCTTCTCGTCGTTGCGTTCGAATGAGCGACGAGGGGAGCTCAGATGGCGAGCCGACGAACCTCGAAGAAAGTGCGAGCGGGCTATCTGGCCGTCTTCCTGCTGACGGGGCTCTTTTACTACGAGTTCCTGGGTGCCGCACCGACGCCCTCGGAGAAGCCCGAGGAGCTGGCCTGGTGGCGACCGGCGGGCTGGGTCACGGAGTCTGACAGCACGCTGCTCGCTCCGCTCCAGGAGATGGCCGAGGCCACCTACGAAGCACAGCGCAAAGGCGAGACCGACCGCAGTGGCCTGGTCCCCGTCGTGCTGTTCGCCGCGCTGCCAATCGCACTGACCGTATTGGGCTTTCTGCTATTCGAGAGCACCTGGGTGCGAACACTGCTGCTCGCCCTCGGTCTCACACTCTGCGCCTTCAGCTACTACGGCTGGCTCATGCCAGGCATCTGGCAGCTCTTCACCTGGCGCTGGCCGGCGTCGCTGCTGCTGACCGCCGGCTACACCGCACTCTTCGCGATGGCCCCTGCACTCGCGAACGACGCGCGCAGAAGATCCCCGT
Organism: Deltaproteobacteria bacterium; assembly: GCA_019310975.1. Taxonomy (GTDB): domain Bacteria; phylum Myxococcota_A; class UBA9160; order UBA9160; family UBA4427; genus JAFDDH01. The sequence continues at coordinate 3,674 of JAFDDH010000232.1, forward strand.
GGTTCCTCGGCCTCGTCCTCCTGCTCTTGTTCGTACCCATCTACCTGATGAGCACCGAGGTCACCGGCACCAACCCCACTCTCTACCTCAACACCAGCCCATGGCCCGTGGTCACGCTGATCGGCTTCCTGCTGGTCGGCCTGGTCCTCGGCGTGGTCCACTTCGCGGTGGGTCTCGGCCTGTTCGTTCGACAGGCGCTGCCGGGCGTTCGGGGCCTGCTGGTGGGCGGGGCGTTGGCCGCGTTGATCGCCGTGCTGCTGGCCGAGATCCCGTTCGAAGCACGTCGCTTCGGGACCGGGCTGCTTCTCGCGCTGGCGGCGGGCGGGATCGCGCTGCTGGCCGGACGACGGGCGGGGCCCGGTGACGTGCCACTCGCGATGACATTTCTCGGCGCCGGTCTGGCGCTCCTCGCCAGCATCCAGCTCGGCCGCTGGCAGGCAGAGGCCTTCCAGGCCGAGGCACGGAACGAGATCGCGCCGCAGGTGATCGCCGCGCTGGACCGCTACCACGAGGATCGCGCCTGCTTCCCCGACGAGCTCGTCGAGCTTGTGCCCGACTACCTGCCCGAGATCCCGATGCCGCGGGTGGGCTGGTTCCGCGATGCAAGCGAGGCCTTCAACTACATCGACCTGGGCTCGTCCTACCTGCTCGAGTTCCCGGGCGTTCTCTGGGTCCAATGCGCCTACAGCCCGCCCTACCTCGATTTCTCCGACGATGCAGATGCCTGCGACCCGAGCGAGACGGAGGCGTCCGGCGTTGGCGCCTGGAGCTGTGAAATCAAGCCCCCGGAGCTCTGGTAGCCGGATCCTCCCCCGCAGCTACGCCCGGGGATGGGTAGAACGCCCTTCAGGCCCTCGACCACCCGGGCCCGGCCGAAGCGCTCCCGTACGTCTGCTGTCGCATCGCTGCGTTCGGCGTGGATGATCGCGAGCAGGGCCTGCGTCGCCTCGTCGGCCGAATCGTTCACCACCGCGTAGTCGAACTGATGAACCGCGGCGAGCTCTACATGGGCCGTCTCGAGCGGCTTGGCAATCGCTTCCTCCGAGTCCGTACCCCGACCCCGCAGCCGCGATTCGAGCTCCCGCCAGGACGGAGGGAGCAGGAAGACGAGTCGGGCATCGTCGCGCCGCGATCGTAGCTGACGGGCGCCCTGCACTTCGACCTCGAGCAACAGATCGCGACCGGCGGCGAGGGGCTCGTCGATCGATTCCCAGCTCGTGCCGTACTGGTTGCCCGCATACTCGGCGTGCTCGACGAAGCCACCTGCGGCCACCCGCTCGGCAAAGACCTCCGCGCTGACGAAGTGGAAGTGCACGCCGTCCTGCTCGCCGGGGCGACGCGGACGGGTGGCGTGGGAGATCGAGAACTCGACCTGCTCGTCGCACTCGACCACGGCACGACACACGGTGGTCTTACCTGTACCCGACGGCGCCGAGACCACGAACGGGATACCGCGCCGCCCGCTCAACGCGTCTCGTCTTCCGCGCTGAGGCGCGACGCGATCGTCTCCGGGTTGATCGCCGAGAGGATCACCAGATCGCTATCCGTCAGCAGGATCGAGCGGGTACGCCGCCCCTGTGTGGCGTCGAGCAGCTTGCCGCGTCCAGCCGCTTCCTCCCGCAGCCTTCGCATCGGCGCGGACTGCGGTGAAACGATCGCCACCACCCGCGAAGCCATCACCAGATTCCCGTAGCCGATGTTCAGCAGACGAAGCGTGCGATCGTCACTCACGTCCACATCCCGTTGTGGCGGAGTTTTCTCGGCGTTCTGCACCTGTTTGCGGATGCGTTCGACCTCCGTCTTGAGATCCACGACGAAGTGGGCCAGCGGTGCATCGTTGGCCTTGGAGCCAACCGTGTTGGCCTCGCGCATCATCTCCTGCAACGGGAAATCGAGCCGGCGCCCGCAAGGCGTCTCGGCATCGGCGCCGTCGAGCACATCTCCGAACTGCTCAACGTGACTGTGCAGGCGCACCAGCTCCTCCGTCACGTCGAGCCGGTCGGCGGCGATCGCCACCTCCTGATACAGACGCGCCTCATCGAGGTTTCCCAGCTCTTCGCGGAGCTGGTCGGCACGCTTGCGAATCCGCTCCCGGGCCGCCGCTACGACATCACCAGAACGGGCCTCCAACGCTTCGACCAGCGCGAGTACGCCCGATAGACGCCCACATAGCTCCCGCTCCAGGGCCTCGCCCTCCCGAAGGCGCATGGCCAGGGCCTCCTCGGCTGCCCGGTCGAGAGCCTCCTCCAGAACAGGCTTCGCAGCCTCCACACAGAACTCTCCCCGGTCCGGGCTTTCGTCAGACTGCGGTCGAATTTCTGTCGAAGCCCTCAGCGGGGTCGCTGGATCTCCCCCGTCATCGGGACGAAGCGCACGGGAAAGATCACCTCGCGCTCGACGCCCGTTTCGTTCTTCGTAAGTACGAGGAGTTGTTGGTTCCAGCGGCCGACGGGGACGACCAGGCGTCCGCCGACCGCGAGTTGCTCGATCAGAGGCTCGGGCACCTCGGGCGGCGCGGCGGTGACGAGGATGGCGTCGAA
>JAFDDH010000233.1 GCA_019310975.1 Deltaproteobacteria bacterium
GGCCACCGCGGGCGCTGCGCGTTTCGTGTGGCGGCTGATCTCCGAGGCGCACGGCGTCGCCGACCCCACTCCGGCGGGCGCAGGGCTCGAGGTCAAGAAGCGCTGCCGCCAGGAAGCCATCGAGGCATGGATGGCTGCGCAGGACTCACTGGACGCTCTGCTCGCGAAGCTCGCCGAGGCCGGGGTGGCGTGTGCGCCAGTCGTGTCGATGCGCGAGGCGATTCACGGCGATCTGGCACGTGAGCGCGGCCTGCTCGTCGACGTGGACGATCGCCGCGGCGGCCGGCGGTCGATCGTGCGGCCGCCAGCACGCTTTTCGAGCTGCGACAACCGCATCCGCACGTCTGCGCCGCGCCGCGGCGAGCACAACCGGGAGGTCCTCTCCGAGTTGCTCGGCTACACGGACGAGCGCATCGACGACCTCGAGGTCGGAGGTGTGCTCGTGGCCTCGCCAGCCGACGAGCGATAGCAGCGGCGACCGCCCGCCCAGCTGCGACGTCGTGTAGGTCGTGTAGGTCGCGTAGGTCGTGTAGAAAGGGGGGTGGGGGAGCGACTCCCGTGGCGTCATACTGCTGGGCGTGACCTCGCCCTCTCCCGCTCGCCGGGCAGAGCTTCTGGATCAACTGCGGGATGCGAACTTCGCACGCCTGTTCTCGGCGCGCTTCGTATCGGCCTTTGGCACCGCAATGGCACCCATCGCGATGGCGTTCGGTGTGCTCGAGCAGACCGGCTCGCCGAAGCTCGTCGGATGGGTGATCGCGTCCCAGACAGCGGCACAGGTGGCCATGCAGCTTTTCGGCGGTGCCATCGGGGACCGCTTTTCGCGCCGCCGCGTGATGATCGTCGGGGACCTGATCGCCGCGGCAAGCCAGGCCTCCATGGCGCTGCTGCTCCTCAGCCGCGATGCCCCGGTGCCGCTCCTGATGGTCTTGATGGCGGCGAATGGCGTCGCGTTCGCCCTGCACTTTCCGGCGGCCGTGGGCATCGTTCCGCAGGTGGTGGAGCGAGAACGGCTTCAGCCCGCCAATGCGCTGCTGAGTCTGGCGCAGAGTACGGCGTTCGGTCTCGGAGGCGCGACCGCGGGCGTCATCGTAGCGGTGGCGAGTGCCGGATGGGCGATCGCACTGGATTCACTGACATTCATCGCGAGCGCGCTGCTCATCCACGGCCTGCGACTCCGTCCACAGGTCCGTGCGGCGTCCACTCATCTATTGGCGGAGCTACTCGAGGGCTGGCGCGAGTTCATCGCCCACCGTTGGCTCTGGGCCATCGTCGCGCAGTTTTCGCTGGTCATGGCAGCGTGGAATGGCGGGCTATTGGTGATCGGTCCCGTGGTCGCCGAGCGATCGATGGGCGGGGCCGCCGCATGGGGCTGGGTGACGGGCTCGCTCGGCCTCGGCCTCGTGACCGGTGGCGTAATTGGCATGCGTGTCGCCGTGAGGCATCCGATGCGCGTGGGCACACTCTGCGTGCTTACGTTCGCATTGCCGTTGGCGCTACTCGTCGAACCGTCGCCCGTCTACGCGGTGGCGATGGGCGCCTATGTGGCCGGCATCGGTGCCGAGCTCTTCAGCGTGCTGTGGAATACGACGCTTCACATGCATGTCGCCCCCGAGGCGTTGTCGCGTGTCAGCGCCTACGACGTGCTCGGCTCCATTGCACTGGCGCCGCTCGGAGTGGCCTTCGCCGGTCCACTTGTGGAGGGCCTCGGGATGCATTCGACGCTGGGGATCGGTATTGGCCTCATCGTCGTGCCGACGCTCATCGTGCTCTGCGTGCCCGAGGTGTGGAGCTTGCGCGCGGTGACCATCCAGTCGAAGTCGATCGACGAGCCCTGATCGTTCCGCGCCTGCAATCGCTCGATTTCCAGACTGCTTCCGTCAGTGCTTGCGATTGTAGTAGACTCGGTGCCTCCAAGTGCATGGTCAGCAGGAGTAGACCTCGAGATGCCGATCCACTACGAGAAGAACGACGAGCACATCGTCAAAATCACGATCGATCGCCCGGAGGTGCGCAATGCCCTGGACCTCTACCACTTTCGCGATCTGGCTGGGGCTTGGCGTGATTTCAAGAAGGACGACGACGCCTGGGTCGCGATCGTAACCGGCGTCGAGCGCAACTTCATGGTGGGTGCGGATCTCAAGACCTACATTCCGCAGATCACCGATCTCCAGAAGAAGATTGCATCCAGCGAAGTGACAGAGATCGACGGCTGCCGCCTCTCGGATGGGACCTACGCGGTACTGCGCAATGTGAAGCTCTACAAGCCCGTGATAGCGGCCGTCAACGGCCCCTGCGTGGCGGGTGGCATGGAGATGCTCGGCGGCGTCGACATCCGCGTGGCCACCGGCCACGCGAGCTTTGGTGTCATGGAACCCAAGCGAGGGCTCTTCGCAGGGGGTGGCACGACAGTGCGGCTGCCGCGTCAGATCAACTTCCCCGCTGCGATGGAGTTCCTGCTGACCGCGGAGCGCTTCCCGGCCGCGCGGGCGTTGGAGCTTGGCCTCATCAACGAGATTGTCGAGGAGGACGAGCTCCTCGACGCGGCGTATGACTGGGCTCGCCGCATCACCGTAAACGCACCGATGGCGGTCCAGGCCACAAAGGAGAGCGTAATGCGTGGGCTCGCACTTCCGCTCGAGGAGGCCTACGCGGTGGAGACCGAGATGTCCAAGAGGGTCTTCCAGAGCGAGGACGCGAAGGAGGGCCCGAAGGCCTTCGCGGAGAAGCGAGAGCCGCGCTGGACGGGTCGATGAGCGCTGGACGGCTTCCGTGTGTGATCGGTGTCGCGCAGCGAACCATCCGTCCGGAGGAAGGGGACGCACCCGAGCCCCTCGATCTATGGGAGGAGATGGCGCGGGCGGCCGCAAAAGACAGTGGTGGCCAAGGCGTGGTCGCCGCGATCCAGGACGTGAACGTCGTCTATCCCTTGAGCTGGACCTACGATGATCCACCCGGCCGGGTCGCAGAGCGGCTTGGGCTGGGTGCGGGCGGCCGACACCTCTCGGGCATGAGCGGCACGTCCTCGCAGAAGATGCTGAGCCGGGCCGCCGAGCAGATCCTGAAGGGTGACCTCGACGTCGCGTTCGTGGTTGGCGCCGAGTCGCTGGCCACGAAGAAGCGCATGAAGAAGGCCGGCTTGAAGCCGCAGTGGAGTTACCCGCCGAGCGAGAAGCCGGTGATGCCCTTCGAGGATCCCTTCCATCCCGCCGAGATGGCCCACCAGGTCTTCCAGGCCTATCTGACATTTGCCCTCTTCGACATCGCGCGGCGCGGCCATCTGGGCCTCTCGCCCGAGGAGAATCTGCGTCAGATCGGCCAGCTCTTTGCACCGATGACGAAGATCGCCGCGGCAAATCCGCGCGCCTGGTTCCGCCGCGAGTGGAGCGCGAAAGAGCTGATCCAAGTGAGCGAGAGCAATCGGATGGTCGCGTACCCCTATCCGAAGAGCCTCGTCTCCGTCATGGACATCGACATGGCGGCCGGGCTCATCCTGGCGAGTGATGAGAAGGCGGATGCCCTCGGTGTGCCCAAGGATCGCCGCGTGTATCTGCGCGGCTGGTGCAGCACGAAGGATCCCGTCTACGTGGCCGAGCGTGCGGATCTGTGGCGCAGCGTCGGCATGCAGGTGGCGAGTCGCGTGGCCCTCGAGACCGCCGGTGTAGGGCTCGACGACATTGCTCACCTCGATCTCTACAGCTGCTTCGGCAGCTCGGTCAGCTTCGCGCGGGACGCACTGGGCATTGGGCAGGATGATGGCCGGCCGATGACGGTGACGGGCGGGCTCCCCTTCCATGGTGGCCCGGGAAGCAACTATCTGGCCCACTCGGTGGCGACGATGGTCGAGAGGCTGCGCGAGTCTCCGGCCGAGCACGGCATGGTGAGTGGCGTCGGCATGCATATGACGCATCACACCTACGCGGTCTACTCCGCGACGCCGGGACCTTTGCTCGTGCCCGACGAGGCAGCTGCACGCAGGCAGGTGGACGCTGCACCGCGGCGCGAGATCCGCGTCAGCGCAACGGGCTCCGCCCGCATCGTCACATATAGCGTCGTGCACGGGCGCGAGGGACGGCGCTTCGCCCTTGCCGTCTGCGACCTGCCCGAGGGCGAGCGTTGCTACGCGCGGAGCGAGAATGCCGACCTCATGCGTGACATGGAAGCGCGCGAGTGGGTGGGTCGCGACGTCACGCTGGTCGAGGGGGAGGGCGGCGTCAACCTCATCGAGGCTTGACGGCGAGGATTACGCCATCTCGTGTGTCTTCTTCAATGCCCATAGGTAGTCGATCTTGCCCGTGGCCGTGCGTTCGATCGTCGTGCTGACGAGGCCGCGCGGAACCTTATAGCCCGCCAGGTGCAGACGACAGTGTGTCTGCAGCTCGCCCCGGAACGCCTCGTCTAGGGCACTGTGTGGGAGATTCATGGGCTCCCCGACCGGCCTGCGATTACTCGGTGGCGAACGCCGATGCGACCTGGCGCATGATGTCCGCGGTGGTGATGACCGCACCCTCCTCGAGCTGCGGTGGGTTGCCACCAGCGCCCTTGAGCGGCGTGAGATCGACGTCCTTGGCCTGTGCGCGCAGGGCGCCTACGCGGCACTCGTCCTTGGGGATATGGGCGAAGGGGTCGAAGTTGAAGTGTCGCATTGCGTTCTGGTGCGTGATCTTGTCGATCTCGTCGTCGGGGACGTTCTCGAAACAGCGCCCGAGGATCTCCGGCGCAGTCGGCCACGTCGTGTCCGAGTGCGGGTAATCGCACTCCCAGGTGATCATGTCAACGCCGATCTCGTGGCGATTCTTGAGTCCGAAGGCGTCGTCGATGAAGCACGTGACGACCTGCTCCTTGAAGACATCACTCGGCAGCTTGTCGCCGAAATCCTGGTGCGTCCACGCCTTGTGGTGCTTATAAACATAGTCGGCGCGCTCCAGGAAGTAGGGGATCCAGCCGATCCCGCCCTCCGCCAGCGCGAACTTGAGGGTCGGGTATTGGCGCAGAATCTTCGACCAGAGCAGATCGCTTGCGAAGTTTGCGATGCTCATGGGTGTGTTCGTAATCATCACGTCCACGGGCGCGTCCTGCGACGTGAAGAACATCCCCGAGCCCGAGCCAATGTGGACGGTCACGATGGTGCCCTCGTCGCTACAGGCCTCCCAGAAGGGATCCCAGTGCTCGCTGTGGATACTCGGCTGGCCGAGACCCGTTGGATCCTGGGTGAAGCTCACGGTATGGCAGCCCTTCTTCGCCACACGCCGAACCTCATCGGCCATCAGCTTCGGATCCCAGATCGGCGGCAGCGAGAGCGGGATGAAGCGACCGGGATGGCTGCCCGCCCACTCGTCGATGTGCCAGTCGTTGTAGGCGCGCAGGAGCGCGAGGGCGAGCTCCTTGTCCTCGCAGCCAGCGAAGAGCGCGCCCGAGAACTGCGGGAAGGAAGGAAAGCAGAGCTGGGCGAGCACGCCGTTGGCGTTCATATCGTCCACGCGGGCCTTGGAGTCGTAGCAGCCCGGACGCATCTGCTCGTAGGCGGTGGGCTCCATGCCGTACTCTTCCGGCACGCGCCCCACGACGGCGTTGAGGCCGATATTCGGAAGCGAGCGACCGTTGAAGCTCCAGACCTCGGTGCCATTGGCCAGCCGCTCGTGCCTCGGCGCACGGTCCTTGTATTGGGCGTCGAGGTGGTTGTCGAAGACGTTGGGCGGTTCGACGACGTGGTCGTCGATGCTGATGAGGATCATGTCGTCCAGACGCATGCTCTGGCTTCCCTTCGCGGGGCCCGTGGTGACGGGCGGATGGAATCTGACGGTGCGTCAGAAAACGCTACAGGGTCGGCTCGCGCCTGTCCAGGGGAGCGGGGCGCAGCGCCCCGTCCGTGCCCGCGGGCCACTGCCAGTTTCGCCTCCAGCCGGATTTGGAGGTGACAGATCGCCTCAGAGCGGGATATATTTCGATTTGACGATCCGTCAAATTGCGATCAGAGCCGCCTCCGATGGGCTTCAGAGCACACGCCCAGAGTACACGCCAAGCCAGGCGGGAGATCCGACATGGCATACAAAATCATCGACTGTGACCAGCCCGTAATCGAGCCGCCGGACCTCTGGGAGAAGTACCTCCCACAGAAGTTCCAGGCTCAGGCGCCCAAGCTCGTGCCGGACGAAGACGGCGGCGACGCTTGGCTACTCGGCGAGAA
>JAFDDH010000068.1 GCA_019310975.1 Deltaproteobacteria bacterium
ACGGAACCCTGCTGCGGTCCGCCCAGGCGATCCAGCCGGGCTCGTTGCCGCTGGCTTCCATCCACTCGGGTCGCCGCGGCGCGAACCAGGGGGCGTCGTAGGAGATCATCACGCCGTTGACGGTGGCACCGCCGGCGTTCAGGTACTCGATGGAGAGGATGTCGTCGTGGTTCGTGAGCTGGCGGTGGATGTAGCCGAAGCGCGTCTGCCAGGGCTCGGTGCGCTCGGTGCCCGTATTCGTCACCTGCGCGTAGGCGGTCCAGGGGCGCGGCTCGTAGACGCGGTAATCCAGGGTGATGCCGTCGCCGTCGTCGGAGGCGGCCAGGGCGGCCTCCACCTGGCGGCCCGGATGGCGGTTGAGGCGCCACACGTACTCCTCGAGCAGCTCCCTCTGCAGGATGTCCGTGCTGCCCTCGATGCCCGCGACCGCCGGGTGCAGCGGGGAGTAGCTGCGGATCTTGCGGTGGACCGGATTGTCGACCTTCCACTCACTCTGGATCCGGTCCCCGGCCGCCACCGTTCGCACGGTATCGATGCGCCCGACCCAGATCTGCACGTGCAGCGCGCCCCGGCCCTCTGCGCGCAGATCGCGCTCGCTCTCGATGTCGATGTCGGCGGGGTCCGGGCGCACATAGATGCCGAGCAGCCCGGCCTCGTGCAGCCGCTCCAGCATCGCGCGCACCACCGCGGCGATCGCGCTGGCGTGGTAGACGGCCGGTGCCTCGTCGGCGCCGCCCACGCTCACGCGGATGTGCTCCTCGCCGTCCCGCGTCGCGACATAGCCCGACTCGGCGGCCTGCAGCTCGACACGCAGGGGCAGCAGGCTGGTCAGCGGCGGCGCGTCCGGGTGCGGGTCGCGATACACGAACTCGAAGCGGTCGATCGCGAAGCCGGGACCGTCGTTCTGGTTGGCGAGCGTGGGTCCCGGCTCGGAGGGTGGAGCGCGCCGCAGGGGAGGCAGCTGCGGGGCCGGTGAGCCCGGCAGCCGGATCTGCGCGGACGCCGGGTCGGCGCCGCCCAGCACGAGAATCGTGCACGCGATCAGCCCGGCCCAACGCGGCCAGCAGCCGGGCTCTCGTGCGCCGTTCACATCAGCAGGACACGGCGGGACAGGCGCGTTCGAGGTGTCCAGAATCACTCCGGGGTCCAGCGGATGCTGTGGCGCGCCCCGGACCCGGAGCGCACGGTGTGGCCCTTCCAAGTGGCCGAGATCACGACTGAATGCTCCGGAGAAGGGGCGGCCCACGGGTGTTGCCACCGGCACCCGAGCGAGCGCCGCCCGACACGCGGACGGCCCCGCCCACAGCAGCGGGGCGGACGATAGCGAGAGTGGCGCGCGGACTCCCCCTGTCCGGCCAGCAAATTTCTTTTCCGAGCTCTCTTCCGTGCAGATTGACGCCCCGGCCGGACGTCCGCGCACACCCCCCGAGTGGCCGCAATCTGCCCCGCGACTTCCTTCGGACACCCGCGCCCGACTTTCGTTCCCGGCTCCTGGAATCTGGGTGGGCGCTCAGGCGTGGGGATATCGATCCAGGGCGGCCGCCAGCTGAGTCGCGACGGCGTCCCTCAGTGCCTCGGGCTCGACCACGCGGGCTCCGGCACCGAAGGACAGGATCCAGCTGGTCAGCTCATGCGTGCCGCCCACCTCCATCACCAGCTCGACGCCGCCGTCCTCGAGCGGGGCCAGCTTCTGGCTTGGATGCCACGTCCGCTCGCGCACGTGGGTCGCCCACTCGGGGGTGAAGTGGATCCTGACACGCACCGCCGGCTCGGCGATCACGCCAAAGCTGGCCGCCGTATAGGCGTCGAAATCGAATTCGGCCGGAATCTCGAAGCCCTCGCCGCTCGGCTCGATCGTGCGGATCCGATCCACCGCGAAGGTCCGGATTTCGCCGGAGAGGTGGTCGTGGCCGATCACGTAGAGGCCGCCGCTGCGATACCAGAGCCGGTAGGGGTCGAGCACGCGCTCGCGCTCCGCCCCGGTTCGCCCGGTGTAGTAGAGCATGCGTACGGCGCGGCGGCCGAGCACGGCCTCGTTCAGCGCCTGGATCGTGTCCTTGAAGTCGGCGTAGCGCTTGTGCGGTCCGGGCAGGACGCGGATCGATTCGGCCAACCCGTCCAGGAAGGCGATCAGCTGGTCACCCAATCCGGCCCGGATCTTGGCCAGCGCAGACTGGATCGAATCGTGGAAGACGGTGCCCTCCAGGGCACGAAGCAGATCCGCGCCGAAGGCCAGCGCCAGGATCTCGTCGGTGGTGAAGGGCACATCGCCGAGCTGGAAGCCATCGAGGAAGCGGTAGTAGACCTTGCCGTCGCGCTTCTCGCTGACGACCGGGAAGCCGGCGTACATCAGGGCATCGAGGTCGCGGTAGACGGTGCGGCGAACGCATCCGAGCTCCTCGGCGAGCTGCTCCAGGCCGATGCCGGCTCGGCTCTTGCCGAGTCGCTGGATGAGTTGCCACTGCCGCGCGAGCTGGTCCCCCCGCATCCGGGCAGCGTAGCTCGGCCGGCCAGGATCCCGAACGAAGGGCTGCTGCCGGCGGGGGCTTCCACCCGACCCGGTCAGGGCTGGCTGCGCGGGTCGAGATCCGCGTCGTCGTCGAAGAAGCGGGCCAGGTCCTCTTCCTTCGCCATCGCGTCCGCGTAGCCGAGCTCGGCCAGCGGTATTGTGAAGGCCGCATCGAAGAGCAGGTAGGAGAGCAGATCCGCCTCCTTGAACTCGCCGCCCACGCCCGAGCCGCGAATGAACATCTTCAGGAAGGCGCCGAGCTCCAGCTGGCTCGCCTTGTCGGCGATCAGCTCGCCGGCCATCACACCGAGATCGCGCGAGGGTCGGATCACCATATCCTCGATGCGCTGGATCGGGCGTCCGCCCCGCTCGACGCCCACGGCGTTGAGGGTTTCGAGGAAGTCATCGCCGAAGGCGATCTCGCCGTTGCTGATGATGTCGTTGATGAAGTGCATGCGCGCCAGGTCCGCATCCACGGGGCTCAACATGAGGGCGTTGAGCACCTTGCCAAAGAGGAACATCGGATTGCCAAAGCCGGCCGTGCGCTGTTGGGCGAGCGCCTCGCTCACGGTCGGCGGCACACCGTGGCTGAGGCCGATCACCAGCACGCGGCTGGCCCCCAGCCTCACGGCCGGGGCCAGCGGTGTGTTGAGACGCATCCCCCCGTCCGCGTAGTAGCGCGAGCCGACGCGTACGGCGGGAAAGAGCAGGGGGATTGCCGCCGAAGCCAGGGCATGGACCGGCGCCAGGCGAATGCCCTGCATGCGGATGTTGTCCTGGTTTGCCCACGGGGGCAGTGCGCGGTCCTTCTGCTCGACGAAGACCACGGCGCGGCCGGTGGCGAGCTGTGTGGCGGCGATGCATACGGCCTCCACGTGGCCGGAATCGAGGTTGCGCCGGATTCCCGGCCAGGGAATGGCATCCAGCACCAGCTGCTCGAGCGGACCGGTATCGAGCAGTCCGAAGAGCCGGTCGGGGCGTCGCCCCTCGCGTAGCTGCTGCGCGACCTTGCGCACGCCGAAGAGCTTGCGCGGTATGGAGATCAGGTCGCGTGGACTGAAGCGGAAGATCTCGTCGACGTGGAGATCCTCCCAGATCTTCACCAGCCGTGGACCGCGGCCGTGCTCCTGGTCGGCGGTGGCGGCCACGAAGGCCGCGTGGATGGCGCCCACCGAGGTGCCACAGATGATCTCGAAGCGAGGCTCCACGCCCTTGCGCCTGGGCAGGTCGTCGAGGATGAACTGCAGGACGCCTGCCTCGTAGGCGCCGCGGGCGCCACCACCCGAGAGGACGATGGCGCGCTTCGGGCGACCATTCTGCGCGTTGTTGGCCAATCGTCGGCCGCTACTTGGAGACCCGCTCCGAGTACTCGCCCGTGCGTGTGTCCACGCGGATCGTGTCCCCCTCTTCGATGAAGAGCGGGACGTTGAGCGTGGCGCCGGACTCGATCGTGGCCGGCTTGCTGGCGCCCGAGGATGTGTCTCCCTTCACACCCGGGTCGGACTTGACGACCTTTGCCACGATGTAGTTCGGCAGCTGGATTTGGACCGGCTTGCCCTTCCAGAAGAGGACCTCGACCTCCATATTTTCCAGCAGGTAGTCGACTGCGCGGCCGAGCACGTCTCCGCCGATCGGGATCTGGTCGTAGGTTGCTGAGTCCATGAAGATGAGCCCCTCGCCATCGTGGTAGAGGTACTGCATCCCCTTCTCCTCGATGTCCGCCTCCTCGAGCTTCTCGCCCGAGCGGAAGGTCCGGTCCACCACCTTGCCGTTGAGCAGGTTCTTGAGCTTGGTGCGCACGAAGGCGCCGCCCTTGCCCGGCTTCACGTGTTGGAAATAGGTGATGTTGAAGGGCTGGCCGTCGAGCTCGAGCTTGAGGCCGTTCTTGAACTGGGACGTATCTACAGCCATGATTTTCCTTGCGTTTTTCAGGATCTGGGCCGCCGGAGGATAGCCGAGCCGCCCCCGCCCGCCACGAATCGGAACAATTCGCGATCGACTGAAGAAGAGTCCGCAGGGCGTCGATCGAGGGCCGCCGCTCGCGCCTCAGATCTGGGTGGTTTCGATGCGCGCCCGACCGTCATCACTGCGGCCGGCGCCGATCCGGTAGCCGGGCCGGAAGCCCAGCTCGCTGCGCGCCCGGCTGGTGTCGAGGGTGAAGCCGTAGCGCAGGTGCGGGCCGACGAGCCCGGTCCGCCAGCCGTCGGCGCCAAGCATCCGGGCGGCCCCCGCGGCGCCGCGTAGGAGTGGGCCCGGCAGGGGGATCGAGCGCCAGCCGCTCCAGCTCGTCAGCACCGACATCGGCAGACTCTCGTCGCCGGCGATATTGAAGATGCCCGACACGCGCCGGTGCACGGCGAGACGCAGTGCGCTGCAGACGTCGCGGTCCGCCACCAGCGCGCACATCGGATCGAAGCCCATCGCGCGGATACCCGATCGCACCGAGCCGGACTGCCAGGGATTGAGGAAGAGCGTCCCGTCGGCGCCCACCACCACGGGAACGCGCAGAAGCGAGACCGCCAGCCGATCGTTGTGGATCTCACCGTGCAGCAGCATGTCGCAATCGATCCACGAGCGGGTGTCCGGCGGAAGGTCGGGATCGAGGTCGAGCTCGCTCTGCTCCGTCAGCCGGTTCGCGTTGCCCGGCGCGAGTCGGTACACATAGGCACTGCCGAGCGCGACCAACTGACGCACAGTGGCCGTCTCGAGACAATGCTGCAGGATCAGGCGCGCCTCGGTGGTGCGATCCGGCACACCCGAGAGCGTGGCCCGACTGCCCGGTAGCGGCTGTGCATGGGGCGGCAGGTGGATCACAGCGTCGACACCGTGCTCGCGCAGCGGTCCGGCGTGGAAGAGATCGTTGACCTGGCGATGTCGTGTCAGGTCAACGCGCGCGTAGTCGAGCCGGCGCCCCGGACCGCGCATGAAGCGGTCGAAGGCACGCGGCGGTGGGCCGGATCCGACCGCCAGGATGCTGCGCACCGATTCGTCGAAGTGCAGGCGCTTGACCAGCCGGCGGCCGATCGGCTCATCGGCGTGCGTGATCATGACATTGCGCGGTTCGCTGCTCATGCCCGGATGCCGGCCCCTATCGGTTGCGGTCGATCAGGGCCTGTACTTCGCGGCGCACCCTGCGTGCCAGGTAGCGGACGAGGCGCGGATCGTCCGCGTCCTCGGGGCCAAATTGCTCGGCGAGATGCAGCGGCTCACCGTACACGATGCGATAGCCGACCGGGTAGGGGAGCAGACCGAGCGGCCCGAGCAGTGGGAAGGTCGGCGTGATCGGTGCCATCGGGAGACCGAGGGTCTTGGCGACCATCGGCAGGTCGAAGAGAATCGGCATTTGATCGTCGCTGCCGATCACGGCGGCCGGCACCACGGGCGCCTCGGCGCGCAGTGCCTGCTCGATGAAGCCGATGTGAAACTTCTGCAGTCGGTAGCGCTGCGTGATGCGCTTGGTGACGCCCGCCATGCCCTCCGGAAAGACCAGCACCATCTGGCCCTCGCGCAGCAGGTCGCCGAAGTTCTCTCGGGTGCCCACGATCTGGCCCATACGCGCGAAGAAGACGTTCACCCAGGGCAGGCTGCCAGCCCAGTGATCGACGACCGAGCGCGCGAGCCGCGGCGGGTCCGTGTTGAGTGCCACGTCCATCACCATCATCGCGCCGTCGAAGGGCAGGAGCCCGGCGTGGTTCGATGCGATCACGGCCGGTCCGCTCGTCGGCAGGTGCTCGTGCCCGTGACTCTTGACGCGGAACCAAGTGCTGTAGAGGAGGAGAAAGAGCGGAAAGGCCTGGCGCAGGGCGCGGCTCGAGAGGCCGAAGCGATCGTAGGGAGTCTCGCCGCCGACGAGGTGGGCCAGGGCGGCGAGCCGGCGCCGGTCATCGGCGTCCAGCAGCCGGTCGATCAGGTCGGCCGGCTCCTCGAGCTCGATGTCCTGGAGCGATGGTGTGGCGATCCAGCGCCGCGCCTGTAGGGGCGTCGGCGAGATCTCCACGGCGTCCGCTGCGGGCGGCACTTCGGAGCCGGCCGGCGCATCGCGGATGACCTCGCGCAGCACCGGCGGCGGCGCCGGCTTCTGGCTTGGGGCCGGCAGGCCCAGTGCGCAGAGGCCGGTCTCGAAGGGATCGGGGTCGGCCAGGCGGTCGAAGGGGTCGGAGCCGAGGGCGGGGGTCGTGTCGTCGTGGAGCTGCACCGGCATCGATGTCGTGCCCGTCGCGGGATCCAGGCTGGTCGGATTGGGGGCACTGGGGCCGGTGGGCTCACTCACCTCGTCTCCTCGAGCGGCACGTGCTCCGGACGAATGGAAGACGAATCCTCCGCAGCGGGCGGCGGCGCCAGGGAACGGACTCGCAGCGGCGGCCGGCTGCGTTCTTCGAGCTCCTCGGCGAGGGCGGCCATCGTCGCGGCCGCGCGATCCCGGGGTGCGTACTCGAAAATCGACTGCCCGTGCGATTGTGCCTCGTCGATCTTCACGTGGTAGCCGACCACGGTGTGGGCGATCTCCTTGGGGAACTGCTGCTTGAGGCGCTCCAGGATTTCGTTGGCCAGCCGCGTGCGGCGGTAGAAGGTGGGGATCACCATGCTGACGCGCAGATCCGGCCGTTCGTAGCGCCGCCGCACCATGCGGAGTGTGCGCATCAGCTCCGCGCATCCATCCAGTGCCAGGAAGGTGAGCGGGCAGGGCACCACCACCTCGTCGCTGGCGCAGAGAACATTGAGCGTGAGCGGCCCGAAGCTCGGGGGTGCGTCGAAGAACACGAAGTCGTAGCGGGCCAGCTCGGGCGCCCGATCCAGTCTGTCGCGCAGCCGGAAGCTGGAGCCGGCTTCGCCGGTCCAGCCCGGGAAGAGGGCGAGGGCCTTGTTGCTGACGATGAGGTCGAGATTGGCGACGCGCGTGGGTCGGGTGGGCAGGTCGTTGCCGGTCGGCGCGGATTCGGGCCGGTCGGGCGCCTCGCCGAGCAACCCGTCCACCAAGAGCTCGATCGAGGTCCGTTCGGGGCGGCGAATCTCCATGCCGAGGACCTTGCCGAGCTGGCCCTGGGGGTCCATATCGATGGCAAGGATGCGCTGTCCGCGCTCTGCCGCGAGGTACGCGGCAAGATTCGCGACGAGGGTGGTCTTTCCACTGCCACCCTTCTCGTTGATGAACGCGATGCGGCGAGGTATGACCGATCCCCCCTGTCTCGGGCGCTCTCGCTATGGTCCGCTCGGCTTGGTGCCGATTCCTGAGTCGCATCAGGGCCTATCGCAGAGACCATGATGTGACGCTTGAGGTTTGGGCTGTGACTTGAACGCTGTGGTGCTCGGCTTGACTCCCGACTCGCAGATCAGCAGGCGTTCGCGCGACGCCCGAACGCCTTTTCATTCGTCTGTTTCGTTCATTACTCGTGACGATCGTTGGTGTCAACGGTCAACGATGCGGATTCTGCCGATCGAGCCAAAGGCAGAGGGCCCGCAGCGCAAAGCGCTGCGGGCCCTCGTTTCGGTTCTCGCCACGCCCGGAAGGGATCAGCCCTTGGCCGCCTTCACCGCCTCGGTCAGGGCCGGAACGATGTCGAAGAGGTCGGCCACGATGCCGACATCCGCAACCTCGAAGATCGGGGCATCCGCATCCTTGTTGATGGCGACGATGTAGTTGCTGCCCTTCATGCCCACGAGGTGCTGGATCGCACCGGAGATGCCACAGGCGATGTAGAGCTTGGGAGTGACAATCTGCCCCGACGAGCCCACCTGGTAGGGGTGGTCGAGCCAGCCGGCGTCCACGACTGGGCGGGATGCGCCCATGGCACCGCCGAGCGCATCGGCGAGGGGCTGGATGACTTCGGTGAACTTCTCGGGCGCCCCGACTCCGCGGCCACCCGAGACGATGACGTCCGCCTTGGTGAGATCTACGCCGGTTGCTGGGGCCTGCTTGATCTCGATGAATTTCGAACGGAGGCCCTCCAGCGAGACGTCCAAGGCCTTGGTACCTCCGTCGGCCGATCCTTCGTAGGCATCGGTGGCGCCCGGCTGCACGGTCACGACCGTGCGGCCCTGCGTCGACAGCTGCGCGTCGAGCTTGCCGTTGAAGATGCGGCGGAAATAGGTGAGCTCCCCGCCCTCGGCCTCGATATTGAAGCAATCGCTCACGTACGCGGCGTCCAGACCGGCTGCCACGCGCGGCGCGACATCCCAGCCCATCGGCGTGTTCGAGATCAGGACCAGGTCCGCCTCGGCCGCCTCGACCGCAGCACGGATGGCCTTCGACCATCCGTCCACGTTGTAGTTGGCCAGTGCGGCGTCATCGACCACCAGGGTCTCTCCGGCACCCCGGGTGGCGAATGTGCTGGCGACGTCGCCGACACCGCTGCCGATTACCAGGCCGCGCGTGCCCTGGCCAGTGGCGTCGGCCAGCTTTCGTGCGATGGAAACGAGCTCGTAGCTCGACTCGCGGATGGCTCCATCGGGGCTCAGCTCCGCGACGATGAGGATGTTGCCCATCGGTCAATTCTCCTGACTGCTTGGCGGGCCCTAGAGGAGCCCGAGCTCCTTGATCTTGCCCACGAGCTGCGAGACGACCTCGTCTGCACTGCCCTCCAGGATCTCGGCGGTGTCGGACTTGGGCGGGACGTAGATCTTGTTGATCTTCACCTTGGCCGCGCCGGCACCCACCTGATCGGCCACACCGAGATCCGCGGCCGTCTTCACATCCACCGGCTTCTTCTTGGCCTGCATGATGCCCTTGAGCGACGCGTAGCGGACCTGGTTGGCGCCGGTCTGGATCGCGAGCAGGCACGGCTTCGGCAGCTCCACCACCTCCCTCGAGCCGCCCTCGAGCTCGCGCTCGATCTTCAAGCTGCCATTGGCCGCGTCGATTGCGAGCACACTCGTCGCCGAGGGGATGTCGATCAGCTCCGCCAGCATCGGCGGCAGAGAGGAGAAGTTGTCGTCTTCGGCCATCAGGCCGCAGAGGATCATGTCCGGGTTCTCCTCCTTGGCGATCGCGGCGAGAATCTTCGCCTTGCCCAGGGAGTCGGAGGCGTCGGCCTCCGGGTCCTTCACGTGGATGGCGCGATCCGCTCCCATACCGAGCGCGGTACGCAGGGCTTGGGTGATGCGGTCGGGGCCGATGGAAACCACGACGACCTCGGCCTCGCCGGCATCCTTGATGCGAAGTGCCTCCTCGAGCGCGTACGTGTCGTAGCTATTGATCTCGAACTTGATGTTGTCTTCCTGAATCCAGTTGCCGTCGGCCGCGACGTCGAGTCGCGCGTCCTGATGCGGCACCTGCTTCAGGCACACCATAACCTTCATGGGGGGCCAGCCTCCGTGCTGTCGGTAGTTGGGTGGAGCGGGAAAGGGTTCCTGGGGAGGAACCGAAAAGGCCGCGACGCGAAGGCGCCCGGCCCTGCAAATGCGCGGGAACACTAACGGAGCGGGTGTGTGATTTCAACGCTGCAAAGGGGTGCCCCCCGGCCGCGCTAGGGGCTCTTCAGGGCTGACCCAAGTTCCCGGAAGTTTGATATAAATCGCGTCGGGCGCCGAGTTCGGCGACCGCTTCCCAGGGAGGTCGTGGGTCACCATGTCGCATCTGCCGAAAGCTGCTGCGGTCGTGCGTCTCGCCGGCCGATTTCGACTCCTGATGACGATCGCGCTCGGTCTGGTCGTGCCGATGACGGCCACGGTCCGAGTCTCCGCCGAGGACACCCGCCCGACCGAGATCCCCTACGACATGCCGGGTGAGATCCCCTATCTGGACCCGACCTACCACCAGACGCGGCACGAGATGGTCATCATCACCGACAACGCGTTGCGGCCGCGGCTGATCACGCTCGAGGAGGGGCAGCTGGTGGCCTGGATCAGCTACTCGAAGGCCGCCTCCACGGTCGTCTTCGAGCGCGAGATTGCGCGCTCGATGATCTGTCACAGCCTGGTCAACTTCTCGATCCAGGAGGACGAGCTGCGCTCCGCCGAGATCCACACCGGCGAGTTCGCGAGCTTCTGCGAGCTCAAGCCTGGGCGCTACCGATACAAGGTGGTGCGCAAGAACCCGAAGCACGCCGGCGCCGGCGGCGCAGCCCGGCGCCTCGAGGGCGAGATCATCGTCGGCGACGTGCCCTGACGAACCCGAGCAGCGTGGCCGCGGCGCCTAGCGGCTCTGCAGGATCTTCTCGATCCAGCTGGCCACGACACCCGACACCGCGTGCCGCGCAGCGAGGTCTTCGCTCTCGCTCTTGCCAGGTGCCAGCAGCCCGTGGTCGGCGCTCTCGACGATGCGCAATGTGGTCTGTGTGCCGACGCGCGAGAGGCAACGCCGCAGGGTGGGGAGATCACAGCGCGGGTCGGCGTCGCCCTGCACGAAGAGCATCGGCGGGATGACGCGATAGAGATGCTCGGCCTCGGGCTTATCGGGCTGGTCCGGCGCGTGCAGCGGGTAGCCGAGCAGGAAGACGCCGTCGGTCTCGACCCGGGCGGTGGAGAGCCCCGCCGCGACCCGGCCGCCGATTCCCATACCGCCCAGGAAGAGGTGGGAGGGGGCGGCGGCGGCGTCGCGCCCGAGAATCGAGAGCGCCGCCCGGTAGGCGAGGTCCAGCGTCTCGCTGTCGTTCTCGTCTGCCGGGGCGCCGGATTCGGCGAAGGGGAAGTTGAAGCGGATGCTGAGCAGCTTGCGAGCCGCCAGATCGCGCTGCATGCACTCGATCAGTGGATCATTCAAGTCCGCATCCGCGTCATGCGCGATGGCCACCGCGACACGCGAGCCCGTCGGCCACCATTCGGGAATCCCGACCACGGCGGAGATGGAGTCGACACCGCCGAGGGGCTCCGGCAGCCCGATGGTGATCTCTTCAAACTTCGCAGCCTGCTGCACCGACCTTCCCTCTGGGGGCGAATCAGTATCACAGGGGCTCGGAATGTGCACGGCGTCGCGGCGCCGCCGGGCGGCAAAAGCGTCGATTGCGCTGCATATTCAGCCCATGGAACCGTGCCGGTCGACCGATCCCTCGGTGGTGAGGAGAGCGGAGAAAGAAGAGAAATTGGAGCGCGTGCCCGCCCCGGATCTCTCGGGGGGGCCGCGGTGAAGAAGGTCCTGATTACCGGGGTCGCCGGCGCGCTGGGCCGGCTGCTGGCCGCCCGACTGTCCGACGGCGTCGAGGTCTGCGGCGTCGATGTCGTTCCGTGGCGCGGCCCAGGACTCGGTGTACGCATGCATCGGGTGGATCTGCGCAAGCGCAGGTTCGAGGACGTCGTGCGCACTGAGCGGCCGGACGCGGTGGTCCACATGGGCTTCGTGCGGCACTTCGACGTCGGCGAGCGAGAGCGCCACGACGTGAACGTGCGTGGCACCAAGCAGCTGCTCGATCACTGCGTGAAATACGCCGTGCAGCAGCTGGTGGTGGTCTCGAGCAGCGCCGTCTACGGCGCCTTCGCGGAGAACCCGTACGCGGTGGGCGAGGACTTTCCACTCTCGGCGAGCCGCTCCTACCCCGAGATCCGTGATCAGGTGGAGGTCGACACGCTGGCCTCCGGCTTCCTCTGGCAACATCCCGAGGTGCACACCTCAGTGCTGCGACCGGTCAACGTGCTGGGGCCCACGATGCGCTCGATGATGGCCACCTATCTGCGCCTGCCGCGTGTTCCGACCGTCGCCGGCTACGACCCCATGATGCAGGTCATCGCCGAGGCCGACATGACGGAGTCGCTCGTGCTGGCCCTCCAGAAGAAGCTGCGTGGCGTTTACAACGTGGTCGGCTCCGGCGAGGTTCCACTCCACACCGCGATTCGCGAGTCGGGCGGCGTGTCCTGGCCGATCCCGATGCCCTTCGCGCGCATGATCTGCCAGCGCTTCTTCGAATGGGGGGTCTGGAGCTTTCCGCCCGGCCTGGTCGACTATCTCCGCTTTCCGGTGAGTGTGTCGGGGAAGCCTTTCGCCGAGGCCACGGGCTTCGAGCCGCGCGTATCGCTGCGTGAGATTTTCGCGTCCATGAGGGACGCGCGATGAGGCCGGCGGGCGGCGATTCGGGATTCCTGGCGACCCTGCGCGATCTCGGCGGGGCGTTGCTTCCGCTCTTCATGCACCGCCTCCAGGATGAGATCGCCGCCCGCGTCGCGAACGTGCCGAGCCGCCTGAACGAGTACGGCTTTGATCCGGTCGGGCTCTCCCCGGATTGGGTGATACGCACGTACCTGCCCGCCGCGCTGATGTATCGCTACTACTTCCGCGCCGAGGTGGTCCAGATCGAGAATGTGCCGAGCGGGCCCGTCCTGCTCGTCGGCAACCACGCCGGCCAGCTCCCCTTTGATGGAATGATGCTGGGCGCCGCCATGCTGCTCGAGGCCGAGCCTCCGCGAATCGTGCGCGGGATGGCAGAGTACTTCGTGTCCGAGCTGCCGTGGGTGAGCGTCGCGGCGGCGCGCTCGGGCTCGCTGGTCGGCACACCCCTCAATTGCGTCGCGATGCTGGAGGCGGGCGAGTGCGTGATGGTCTTTCCGGAGGGCGTCCGTGGCATGAACAAGCTCTACCGCGACCGCTACCAGCTGCAGCGCTTCGGGCTGGGCTTCATGCGCCTGGCGCTCGAAACCAACACGCCCATCGTACCGGTCTCCATCGTCGGTTCCGAGGAACAACAGCCGGGCCTCGCGAACTTCGAGAGGGTGGGCCGGCTCTTCGGTCTACCGGCGCTGCCCATCACGCCCACGTTCCCGTTGCTCGGTCCACTGGGGCTGCTTCCGCTGCCCGTGAAGTACCGCATCTATTTCGGTGAGCCCCTGCACTTCGAGGGTGATCCCTCGGACGACGACGCGCGAATCGAGGAGCAGGTGGACGTGGTTCGGGCCGCCATTGCACGGGGTTTCGAGCGGGGGCTGTCAGAGCGACGCGGAATCTTTTCGGGTTGAAGCGGGCCGCAGCCGACGATTGCAGGGGCAGCCAGGCGCCTGCATGGCGGGAAGTCGAGACCCGGCACACACTGTGGGTGACGTGGGGCGCGGAGGTCGATCCCAGTGGCAGAAGAGACTCAGACGATCACCATCGAGCTCAATCCGGGTGAGCGCAGGCTCTGGGACCGCATGCGATCGCAGGTCATTGCCAAGAAGGACCCGGGTGTGTCCTCGGGCATCTTCGATCTGCTCTTCTTGCTGCCCGACCTGAGCGTGCTGCTGCTCCGGTTGCTGCGCGATCGTCGCGTTCCGATTGCGTCCAAGGTGATCGCGTTGGCCGGTATCGGCTACGTGATCTCACCCCTCGATGCCATGCCCGCGCTGATCTTCGGGCCGATCGGGTTGGTGGACGATCTGGTCGTTGTGGCCGCCTCGCTCTCGGTCATCCTCAACCGGATCCATCCCGACGTGGTGCGCTCGCACTGGTCCGGCCAGGGCGACGCCCTCGATGCCATTCAGGCGGTCACCGGCTGGGTCGAGACCGAAATCGTCGGTGGGTTGTCGAGCGTGATCGGACGACTCGGACGCGTTGGCCGGCGCTGACCGGGCGTACCACGGGCGGCATCAGCCCAACTTGTCAGCCTCGCCCACCGCCAGCGCGGCCAGCCGCCTGCGGTCCTCGCGCGGGATGCGGCGCACACGGCCCTGGTCGTTGAGCGCTGCGTGCTCGGTCCGGCCGACGACGATGATCTCGTCTCCGCGCTCGATCCGGTACGCCATGCCGAGCGACGCGCCGGCCACCCATGACAGCCAGGTCAGCACGCGCAAGCGGTCGTCGAAGCGCGCACCGCGCCGGTAGTCGAGCTCCGCATGTGTGACTGCGAAGTGCAGACCGGCGTCGACATACTCCACATAGGGGCGGTCGTGCTCGTCGAGCCAGCGCACGCGGCCGAGCTCGAAGAAGCGCAGGTAGTTGGCGTGGTGGACGACGCCCATGGCGTCGGTCTCGTAGAAGGCGACCCGATGCTCGACGTGCGAGCAGGCGGTGCCGGGCGGCGGCGCGTCGCTCACCGGATCAGAAGACCTTCGCCCACCGCACTAGAAGCCTTTGGCCCATCGCGCTAGAAGCCTTTGGCCCATAGCATTAGAAGTTGTCTTTGGCGCTGCGGATACGGCCGAGCTCGGCGGCGTCCACGGCGCGCATGAAGGGATTGGTGGCCTTCTCCTCGCCGATCGTGGACGGGATGGTCATCTCATCGGGGAGCGCATCGTGCCAATTGGCCGCGGCGCGACCGCGGATCTTCTCCACCCGCTCGAGCCTCTCACGCATGGCCTCGTTGTCCGGCTCGATCGTCACCGCAAAGCGCAGATTCCCTTCGGTGTACTCGTGCCCGCAGTAGACCTTCGTCTCATTCGGCAGAGCGGCGAGCTTCTCGCAGAGTGCCGTGTACATCATCTGCGCGTCGCCCTCGAAGAGGCGCCCGCAACCACCCGCGA
This sequence comes from Deltaproteobacteria bacterium, assembly GCA_019310975.1. Lineage (GTDB taxonomy): Bacteria > Myxococcota_A > UBA9160 > UBA9160 > UBA4427 > JAFDDH01. Next base: position 14,867 of record JAFDDH010000068.1, read on the forward strand.
AGAGCATATCCCCCGAAAAGACAGCGCCCGCATCGTCGAATACGTACGCGATATGGCCCATCGTGTGGGACGGGATGAAGAGCACGCGTGCGCTGTGTTCGCCCACGCTGACCGTATCGCCCTCGTCGACACCGTGGGTGAAGCCGGGCACGCGCTTGGCATCGGAGACGTGCGCGTAGACGGGCGCCTCGTAGAGCCGGGAGAGCTCCGGGTTGGCGGCCGAGTGGTCCGGGTGGTGGTGGGTAGAGAGGATCTTCGTGACCTTCGCCCCGGTCTCCTCGACCCGGGCCACCACCGGATCGACCTCGGGTGCGTCGATGATGGCCGCCTCGTTCGTGGCCTCGCAGAGGACGAGATACGTGTAGTTGTCGCCAAAAGTCGGGATGCGTTCGATTCGAAGTGCCATCCCGGGAGCCTAGCAGCCCGTTGAAGAACCCCCGCCGTCGCCATGCACCGGCCTTCTGGCCCAGCTCTGCGTTGCGAAACCTTGCCGTAGAGCGACTACGCCTGCGGTTCCGCGCCTTGATCTGGGTCGCCGCCCGCCTGCGGCTCGGCGGGCGGCGGGGTGTGGCCGAAGGCCGGGCAGACGTCCTTGTACTCGCACCACGGACACAGGTTGTTCTTCTGGGCCGGGAAATGCGTTTCGGCCTGGATCCGGTCGATCAGCTCGATCGTCTCTCGCTGGAGCGCCTCGAGCTGCTCCGGCGTGCGCGTGGAAGTGCACGTCCGACCCCGCGCGAGGTAGTGCCAGACGAGACGGATCGGCGCGTCGGTTTCGAGCTGGCGCGCCACGCCGATCTGGTAGAGGGCGAGCTGCCGGTCGGTGTCGAGCTTCTTCTGGCTCGGCACGTAGCTACCGGTCTTGTAGTCCTGGATCTCGATCACGCCATCGCGCGTTCGAACGATCCGGTCGATGACTCCCTGGATTTCGTACTGGCCGGCCTCGTCGAGATCGAAGACCACGCGTTGCTCGATACCCAGGGTCTCGCCCTCGTCGAAGGGGTAATGACGGCGGTAGTGATTCTCGATGCACTGAGCACCCAGATCGCGGTAGTGCGAAACGTCCATCCCCTGCTTGACGATCTTCACGCGCGTCGGGTCGTAGTGCTCGTCGAAGAGCGCGTAGTAGCGCTTCTGCACCTTCGGGAGCGAGGGGATCCGCTCCTCCTCGACGAATCGATACAGCCGCTCGAGCACTTCGTGGACGCGCTTGCCCACGAAGGCCTCGATGCCCTCCGTCCGCTGCGGAAGACCCTGCACATAGCGGAAGTAGAACTTCTTCTTGCAGGTCTCGAAGCTCGAGAGGCGCGAGTGGCTGTAGAGCGTGGGCATTCGTCTCCGCCGGGGGGCCGCTCGCTGCATCATAGAGGCTGCCGGCGAGGTCGCCACGGGCGTTCCGGGGGCACGATTGTGGGCATGAGCTAGAATAATCCGGCGTTCTGCGGGGAGCGTCGGAGGAGACCAGATGGCTGCCAATGCATCCGGCGTCGGGCCGCGCAGCGACTCGGACGAGCCGGTGACTGTGCGCGCCGCGGAGCGGCGCGCACGTGTAGCGGGCGCGCCGCAGGCGGATCCCCATGGCGGCTGCCCGCCGGAGGCGATCGAGGCCGCTGTGCGCGGTCTCTCCGGCTGTTCTGAGGACCCGCTCTCGCAGGCGGTTTGCCGGGGCATCGTCGATCCCGCGCACGTGGTGGCCTGGACGGCACGCACCGAGCGTCTGCTCCGCTTCCAATTCGATCGCTCCGAGCTGCGCGTCGAGATCCCCGCAGTGGCCGAGCAGCTGACCGAGCTCTTGCGCCAGGTCGATCTGCCGGAGAATACGAGCGCCGCGAGCGTGACCGCCGACTTCATCGTCCGCCTCGTGGGACTTCGAGAGATGCTCTCCGATGACGTGGCCGCGGCCTTCGCGGGTGATCCGGCTGCGACCGGCTACGAGGAGATCGCGGTCGCGTATCCATCGGTGCTCGCGCTCTCGATTCATCGCATCGCCCACGAGCTATACCTGCGTGGCGTCCCGCTGATCCCGCGCATCATGAGCGAGTCGGCACACGACCGCACGGGCATCGACATCCACCCGGGCGCGCGCATCGGCGGGCACTTCTTCATCGACCACGGCACCGGCGTCGTGATCGGCGAGACCACCGAGATTGGCCACAACGTCCGCCTCTACCAGGGCGTGACGCTGGGGGCGACCTCGCTGCGCGACGCCAGCTCGAAGCGAGGGGTCAAGCGTCATCCCACCGTCGAGGACGACGTCACGATCTACGCCGGTGCCAAGATACTGGGTGGCGAGACTGTGATCGGGGCCGGCAGCGTGATCGGTGGAAATGTGTGGCTGACCGAGTCGGTTCCGCCGGGCTCGCGCGTGATGGCGGACCCGCCCCGCAACGTCGTGCACAGCGAGAACTCGCTCGGCGAGCCCCTGCCCCTGCAGCTGCCCTGGGAGGAGTAGCGTGAGCCAACGGATGCGCGGAGCGCGCTTCGCAGCGCGACTGATCCTTGGCCTGGTCCTCGTACTCGGCTCCGCATCGTCGGTCTCCGCGGCCGAGGAGGCGAGCTGGGGCTACGCGCTCGCCCACGAGCTGATGAGTCCCTTCTGTCCCGGCCGGACACTCGCGGCCTGTCCCAGCGACAAGGCGGCCGAGTTGCGGCAGTGGATCCTCCTGCAGGAGGCCGCGGGCGCCACGCGCACACAGGTGATCGCCCAGCTCCACCAGCAGTTCGGCGATGTGATCGACTCCAGCCCCGAGGCCGAGGGCTGGGGGCTCGCTGCGTGGCTCCTACCGATCGCCGCGCTGCTGGGCGGGGGCGCGATTGTGATCCTCGTGCTGCGGCGCATGACCGGCGGCGGCGACACCGCGAGCCTGGAGCCAGCGGCCGCGGCCATCGCGCAGACGGCTGCAATCGACTCCGACGATGCGGACCTCGAGCGGGTCGTCGACGAGGATCTCCGCGCGAGCGGCGTGTGAAGATCTATACCCGACGGGGCGATCGCGGCGATACAGATCTCGCCGGTGGCGGGCGGGTCGGCAAGGATGACCCGCGCGTCGAGGCCTACGGTGCCGTCGACGAGCTGAATGCCTTCGTGGGGATCGCGGCCGTGGAGGCGCTGCCCGAGTCGGCCCCGCTGCTCGAGCGCATCCAGCGTACGCTCTTTCGCATCGGTGCGGCATTGGCGACGAATCCGGATGCCGAGAAGAAGGCGCTTGCGGGCATCGGGGCCACCGACGATGACGTGGCCGAGCTCGAGGCCGGTATCGACACCGTCGACACCGAGTTGTCGGCGCTACGCGCCTTCGTGCTGCCCGGCGGCACGCGCGCGGCCGCCGCGTTTCACGCGGCGCGCACGGTCTGCCGGCGGGCCGAGCGACGTGTGCTCTCGCTGGAGCGCCTCGCGCCGCTACCCGATGCGAGCGTTCGCTACTTGAACCGGCTCTCCGACCTGCTCTTCGTCCTGGCACGCCAGGCGAACCACCGCGCCGGGGTCGGTGATGTGGAGTGGACCGGCCGGGACGGCTGAGGCGGGCAAGTCGTGCAGGCCGGGTCGGGCGCGGCCGATATAACGCTCGGGCCGCTCGATTTGACGGCGGATCAGCGTGCCGATCACCAGTCCCGCCAGCAGCGAGCCGAGCAGCGCCATCACGATGATCCGGATCAGCTTCACGAGAGTGCTCCCCTCCCTGCAAGGGCCTTGACGCGAAATATTCGATCTCGGCTTGCCGCAGCTGCGCGGCTTCATGCCGCGCAGGCTTAGCGATCGAAATCTCCGATTTCGGCTTGCCGCAGCTGCGCGGCTTCATGCCGCGCAAGCTTAGGACTTTCTGAGAGCGTCCTCGATTTCGTGCGAGAGGTCGAGGACGAGCCGGAATGGGCTGCGGTTGACCGCGTCCTCGATTCGCCGGCGCAGCTTCGCAGTGCCCCCGACCCGATCGAGCCCATACTCGCCGTGGCGGGCCCGCAGAGACTCCAATACGAAGGCCGTGCCGGCCTGGGCACGCCGCTTCTCCCAGCCGCCCGTCTGCTGCATATGCTCGCGGTGGGCCGTGAGCGCAGTCGCGAGCTCGTCGATACCCACGCGATCGCGCGCCGATGTCAGCAGTACGGGCGCTTGCCATCCATCCGACCCAGCGGGCTCGCCGAGGGAAAGGCCGGCGATCAGCTCGACGCGTGTGCGCTCAGCCACCGGACCGATATCCGCCTTGTTGACCACGAAGACGTCCGGTAGCTCCAGGATGCCGGCCTTCATGAATTGGAGCATGTCGCCCGCTCCCGGCTGGGCGACGAAGACCAGCGTGTCGACCAGGTTCGCGACGTCGCACTCGGATTGGCCCACACCCACGGTCTCGATGAACACCCAGTCGTACACCGCGGAGAGTACTGTGGCGCTCGCCTGGGTGGCGTCCGCGAGGCCGCCGAGGCGGTCGCGTGCCGCCATCGAGCGCAGGAATACGCCCTGCTCGCGCGCGCTGGCGCCGAGCCGCATGCGGTCGCCGAGCAGCGCACCGCCCGAGCGCTGGCTGGACGGATCAACGGCGATCACGCCGATCCCGCTCCCGTCCTTGCGCAGCCGGCCCACCAGGGCATCGAGCAGGGAGGATTTGCCGGCACCCGGGGCGCCGGTCATGCCGACCCGCTGCACCGAGTCGGTGCTCGGCGACTGGGCCAGAGCGTCCAGAAGCTCGAATGCCAGCTCGCGCTCTTCGGGTCGGCGATCGTCGACGAGATTGAGGGCCTCGGATACAGCGGACCGGTCCCCAGCGGCCAGGCCGTCGAGCAGTCGCGATACGCGGGTGTCGGAGGCCGGGGGCAAGCGCCTAGGCCTGGGCTTCGGACACGACGTCGACGACCTCGTTCATGATCTGGGTGAGGTCGAAGTCCTTCGGCGTATAGACACGCTTTACACCCGCCTCCACCAGGCGCGCCGCGTCCTCCTCGGGGATGATGCCGCCCACCACGACCGGAATGTGCTCGAGGCCCTCTTTGCGCAGGCCGTCGAGCACGTCGATCACCAACACGCCGTGCGATCCCGAGAGGATCGAGAGGCCGATCACGTGCACGCCCTCGTCGCTCGCGGACTGCACGATCTCGTCCGGTGTGAGGCGGATGCCGTCATACACGACCTCCATGCCGACATCGCGCGCCTTCACGGCGATCTGCTCGGCGCCATTGCTGTGGCCGTCGAGGCCGGGCTTGCCGACCAGGATCTTGAGCCGTCGGCCCAGGCGCTCCGCGAGCTCGTCGACACGTGCCCGTACGGCGTCGATGCGGTCGCCGGAGGGCGCCACCCGGGCCGCTCCCACTCCAGTGGGCGCGCGATACTCCCCGAAGACCCTGCGCAGTGTGTCGGCCCACTCGCCGGTCGTGACACCGGCGTGCGCACAGCGGATCGAGGCGGGTACCACATTGTCCGAGCCCTTGGTCGCATCCTCGAGGCCGCGCAGTGCTGCATCCACGTCCTTCTGGTTGCGCCGGCTGCGGAAGGCCTGCAGCCGCTCGACCTGTCGGATCTCGGCTCGCTCGTCGACCTTGAAGATCGCGTCGTCGCCGCCGCCGGTGAGCGGCGACGGGACCGTCTCCTGGAAGCGGTTGACCCCCACCACCACAAGGGCGCCGGACTCGATGTCGCGAATCCGGCGTGAATGGGATTCGACGAGGGCCTGCTTCATGTAGGCATTGTCGACCGCTGCGACGGCACCGCCCATCTCCAGCACCTTCTGGAGCTCCGCCTTCGAAGCCTTCACGAGGTCGGCCGTGAGCCCCTCGATGACGTGCGAGCCGTCGAAGATGTCAGGGTATTCGAGCAGGTCCGTCTCGTGGGCCAGGATCTGCTGCGTGCGAAGCGAGAGCTGCTGGTCCCACGGACGCGGCAAGCCCAGCGCCTCGTTCCAGGCCGGAAGCTGCAGCGAGCGCGTGCGTGCTCGCTTGGAGAGCGTTACGCCCAGCGCTTCGAGCGCGATGCGCACGATGTTGTTCTCGGGCTGTGCCTCGCAGAGGCCCAGGCTGTTCACCTGCACGCCATAGCGGAAGCGCAGCATCTTCTCGTCGTGGATCCCGTAGCGCTCGCGCCCGATCTCCTGCCATAGGGCCGTCATTGCGCGGCATTTGCTGACCTCCTCGATGAAGCGGATGCCGGCGTTCAGGAAGAATGAGATGCGGCCGAAGACCTTTGGGATCACGGCTTCGGGTACATCCTCGCGCGCCTTCACAGCGTCGAGCACAGCCACCGCATTCGCCATTGCGAAGGCGATCTCCTGGATCGGCGTCGCGCCCGCCTCCTGCAGGTGGTAGGAACAGATGTTGATCGGGTTCCACTTGGGGATGTTCTCCACCGTGTACGCCACGATGTCACTGGTCAGACGCAGGGAGGGCTCGGGCGGGAATACGTAGGTTCCGCGCGAGAGGTACTCCTTGATGATGTCGTTCTGGGTCGTTCCACCCAGCTGGTTCGGCGTCACGCCCTGGCGCTCGGCCACCGCTACGTAGAGTGCCAGTAGCCAGCCGGCGGTCGCGTTGATGGTCATCGACGTGTTCATGCGATCGAGGGGGATCTGCTCGAAGAGCGTCGCCATGTCGTCGATGTGGCAGACCGGCACGCCGACTTTGCCGACCTCGCCGCGCGCCAGCGGGTGGTCGGAGTCGTATCCGGTCTGCGTGGGGAGATCGAAGGCGATCGAGAGGCCTGTCTGGCCGCGGGCGAGATTGCCGCGGTAGAGCTCGTTGCTGGCCCGGGCCGAGGAGTGTCCCGAGTAGGTCCGGATCAGCCAGGGGCGGTCGCGCTTCGCGTCGGAAGCCATACTTCCCTCGTCGGGTGGGTTGCGGGCCGAGGACCGTCGGCCCCGGTCCAAGTATCGGATAAAGCTATCGAAAGGCAGCGGAGGGAACAAACGGAACCCGGCTGCCGGGCCGTGTGTGGGCCCCGCTCGCAATTGGCGCTCGACGCTGCGGTGCGGGCGCGTGCCGGCGATCCAACCCGTCGGGTCAGCGACCATCCACGAGACGCCAGGCGTCTTGGAAGTAGCTGAGCATCGTCTCGTCGACCCGCCCGTCGCGGTTCTCGCCGCCCCAGAGTGAGACCGTATTGCGCGCCGACCAGCTGGCAATGCGGGTGTAGCAATTGTCGAAGGGCACGACGAAGCGCTCGATGCCGCGCCGGGCCAGATGGGCGGAGAACCAGATGTCGTCCTGGAAGAAGGCTTCCTTGGGTGCCGCGCTGTAGTCGAAGACGTCCTCGCTGAAGTAGCGCGATCGAACCAGGTAGCTCCCGCTGCCTTGAATGATCTCGATCGGTTCGGGCTGGCCGAGGTTCTCCCCCAATTGGGTGTTGCGTGCGTGGATCCGGAAGCCGGCCGGGACGCAGAAGCCGCGCGCGCAGACCACGGCTTCGGGCAGCTTCTGATTCCAGTCGACGAGCGTCTCGATCATGTTGCGCGGATAGATCTGATCGTCATCGGTCACGACGATACGCGTGTCGGGTTCTTTCTCGCGCGCGAGCGTCGGGAGAAGCTTGGTGGCCGGGCCCATATCCTCGCCGCAGTCGATCACATGAACCGGGCCGTACTCGGTCAGGAATGCCGGCAGCTCGTAGCCCCGGCCCTCTCGTCGCGATTCGTTGGGCAGATTCAGGTAGATCGCATCCGGCCGTCGAGTCTGGTCCAGGAGGGAGTTGAGCGTTGGGCGAATTCGATCGATCCGGTCCGGGATGGTCGTGAGCGAGACGACCACACGATCAGGCACGTCAGAGCGCGAGGCTCTCTCGTAGCGGCGAACGCAGGCCCGGGCACTCGCCCGATGCAGATACACGAAGCGGATCAGCTCCTGCGCCCAGCTCACGGGACGACGCAGCATCGGCTGAGTCATTCGCCCGGTCCGGAGTGGCGCTGCGATGCGGCGAGGTCGGGTTCATCGTCGAGCGACTGCGCGTGTGCTCGCTCGCGGGTCATCGGATGCACGCGGCAAGTCAACCTCCGATCCAGAGAGACGTCAAGCGCGGACGGTCGCGCACGAGGGGGTCCCGTTGCAGGCGATCACGCGGTCGGGCGGAGGCGTGTCGGTGTTTCGATCACAGATTCTTTCCGGTCGCCGAACGTGGGGTACCCTGCCGGCGATGGACGAGTCCGAGTTCTTCTTCCGTCTCTCCCCGGATCGCGTCCTGCAGGCCGTGGAAGCCGGGGGACTCTCGCCGAGCGGACACTGCTTCACCCTCAACGCCCTGGAGAACCGCGTCTACGACGTTCGCTTGGAGGACGGCCGGCACGTCGTGGCGAAGTTCTACCGGCCCGGCCGCTGGAGCCGCGAAGCGATCCTGGAGGAGCACGGCCTGCTCGCCCTGCTCGCCGAGATGGAGATCCCCGTGGCCGTGCCGCTGGCCTTCGAAGACGGCGAGACGCTGCATCGCGTCGAGGGCATCCACTATGCGGTCTGGCCGCGCACCGGTGGGCGCTCACCCGACGAGCTCGACGACGGGCAGGTCGCGGTGCTCGGCCGGCTGCTGGCCCGCATCCACAGCGCCGCCCAGGCCGCATCGATCGAACGGCGACCCGCCCTCGACTCGGAGCACTTCCCGCTCGCAGCCCTGACGTTGCTGGAGGAGCGCGGCTTCCTGCCGCCATCCTGCGCGAATCGCTACCGCGCTGCCGTCGAGGAGCTGGTTGCGATCTACGACGATTGGAGCCGCGATGTGGCCCTGCATCCGATCCACGGCGACTGCCATCGCGGCAACCTGCTGCTGGGCGACGCGGGCTGGCTCTTCCTCGACTTCGACGACGTGGTGATCGGGCCCGCCGTGCAGGATGTGTGGATGCTCTTGCCGGGACGGGACGCCGAGGCGGCCCGGCAGCGCGCGCTGCTGGTGGAGGCCTACCGCGAGTTTCGCGACTTCGACGAGCGCTCGCTGCGCTTGATCGAGCCGCTGCGCGCCTTCCGCTTCGTGTGGTATGCGGGCTGGATCGCGCGGCGCTGGGATGACCCCGCCTTCCCCGACGCATTTCCGCACTTTGGTGGCGACGAATACTGGGAGAACGAGACGCGCGACCTCGAGCAGCAGGTCGAGTTGATCGTACGCGGCGAGGGCGCCTCGGTGCCGGCGCCGGACGCACAGGCCCGCAGCGAGGAGCGGGAGGCCCAGGGCGAGCTGACGAACGAAGACTTCTTCTGGGATCTCTGAGCAGAGCTCAGAGATCCCTTGGCGGAGGGCTCCCTTACGTAGCTGAGGGCTCCACGTAGCTGAGGGCTCCCCTACCTCGCTGAGGGCTCCCCTACCTCGCCGAGGGCTCCCCAATTCTGGCTGAGGCCTCCTGCTTCCGACCTACGCCGCGGCCTCGTCGTCTCGGCGGTCGACCCGCTGGTCCAAGAGCTCGCTGGCGAGCTTCGTGACACTGTGATTCACGGCGCGGATCAGGTCGTAGATGGCGCCGATCGACGTGTCCTGGATCCGACGCACTTCCGACACGGTCTGCTCGAAGAGGCCGAGCTGCTCGAGCACCGTGATCGGCAGGTTGGCCACTTGGCGGTGAATCTCCTCAACGGTCGTCGCGCCCTGGTCGACGGCCTCCTCGACCAGCTCGCTCAAGCCTCTCTGGTTGCTCATGACGTCTCCTCCGCTTTGAGATGGTCTGCATTGATGTAATACGTACTATTACATCAAAGCGCAATGGGTGAGCCATTCCATTTCCCACATACTTGAGAAAAATAATTATTTACAGGAAGTTATGTGACTTTCTCGAACCAGGGCAGGGCTCCCGCCGGGCCTAGCGGCCTTTCTCGGGCGTAGTACAATGTCTCTCATGGTCAAGCGCACTGACGCGACCGAGTCCGCGGTAGGCTGCTCGCGGGCTGCGCCGCGCAAGGATCGGCTCGTCCAGGCTCGCGTGCCCCGCGAGCTCGAGGCCAGCTTGAAAGAAGAGGCGCGCCGCCGCCGGCTCTCAGTCTCCCACCTGGTGCGCAACGTGCTGGAGGACGCCCTGAAGCTCGTCGACGGGGTGGTCCACGATGTCGATCGCATCGTGAGCGACTCGGTCCACCTGGCACGCAGCCTTGGACGCGGCGCCGAGCGCAGTCACGCCGGCCACGACCGCGAAGCATCAGTGGGTGGACGGACGCGTGAAGCGACGCGCGAGGACATGCGGGGAGAGACCGCTGATGATCTGTCGCACGTCTACGCCTGGAACGAGGTCGTGCTCCACCGACCCGCCGCGTGCTCGTCCTGCGGCCGGGCGCTCGAACGCGGACAGCGCGGCTACGCGGGGCTCAGTGACGAGCCGGGTGCAGCGCGGGCATGGCTCTGCGAGGGCTGTGTCGCCCGGCTCTGAAGCGATCGGCGCAACCCGCGCAGCATCCCAGTATCTGGCGCCCCCGCGCCGCGACGTGGCGAATCGTGTCCAGCCCGCTCGCCAGACCCGCGCCGACGCGCCGCGTCCTCACGGCTGGTTGCTCCGCTCGGCTTGGGTCCGCGCGAGGAAATAGTCCAGAGTCGGTCGCAGTCGCGCGTGTCTGCGCGCGGCCTCGATCGCTGAATCCAGCGCCGGCAGCTTCTCGGATGACCGATCGCCGGGCGGCCAGAGCAAGGCGGTGCGGATCAAGTCGGCGGCGCCGTCCGATGGCGTGCGCTCGATGGCGGCGTACTCCGCGCCGACGATCACCGCCAGCTCCAGCGGATGCTCGGCGAAGAGCGCCCGCGCCGGCTGGCTTTCGCCGACGGAGTCCGCGAGTGGAAGCGGACGTCCCTCGAACGCACCCGGCAGTGCGACACCGGCCGAATCGAGCAGCGTCGGCGCCACGTCGAGCGTGCTCACCGGCGTCGTGATGCGGCGGCCCACCATCGGTCCGGTGCCGGTCCTCGGCGGCCGCCAGAGCAGCGGCACACGGATCTCCGCCAGGTCGACGCCGCGCCCGTGGCTGGCCGGCGAGCCGGGCTCGGCGTCTCGCTGGCCATGCAGTCCGACGAGCAGAACGCCGGGCGGCGTGGGGCGCGCGTCGAGCACGGCGATCAGCTGCGAGAGGCGACGATCCAGGTGGCGGATCGATTTCTCGTAGTCGGCGGGGGTCCAGGGCGCCGAGCCCTTCCCGGGTGGATGCGGCTCGGAGAAGTGTACCCAGACCAGCCATGGTGACCGGGCGGCATCTGTCCACGCGATGGCGCGATCTCCGACGCTCTCGAGGCGGTCGGACTGGACGCTGGAGAGGCCGTCGTCGTAGACACCGAAGCCCTGCTGCAGATTGCGCGACCGGTTCAGCTCAGGGCTCGCCACGAAGGCCGCCGTCTCGTAGCCGGCCGAGACGAGCGCCTCGGCAGCCGTTGCGACCCGCTGCGGCAGAAATTGGGCCGCCGAGTCACGGACGCCGTGCTGCGATGGATGCAGGGAGGTCAGGAGCGAGGCGGCCGCCGGTCCACCCGACGAGGCGGCCGCGAAGGCCCACACGTAGCGGGCGCCTTCATCCCCGAGGGCGCATGCCTCGACTCCGAGATCCCGGCGCCCACCATAACAATCGAGCGCATCGGCGCGTAGCGCGTCGATGCTGATCAGCACGAGGTCCGGCCGGATCGACGCCTGGCGGCTACAGCCCCCGACAAGCACGACCAGGCCGATCACGAGAGGGATCGGGTGGGGGTGGGTCCGCCAGCTGGGTCGCATGCCTGCAACGCATAGCGAATGTCCGCTGCCGGGACCCTGCCGAAGGCCTTCGACCCTACGCTATCTTCCCGCCAATCGGCCACGACTCGGCTGGTCCCAGAGCGCCCAGAACGGCGAGCCCACGACATGAAAGCAACCCCTGCCGAGCTCCTCGATCTCCCGGATGACCTCGAGGAGGCCATCCTCGAGCTCAAGCGCGAGCGCAAAGCAATCGTGCTCTCCCACTACTATCAAGAGGACGCGATCCAGGACCTCGCCGACGTCGTGGGCGACTCGCTTGCCCTGGCTCGCGCGGCGCAGAATGTGGAGTGCGATGTCATCGTCTTCTGCGGCGTACATTTCATGGCCGAGACGGCGGCGATCCTGAATCCCGGTCTGCCCGTCGTGGTGCCGGATCTGGATGCTGGCTGCTCGCTGGCCGATGGCTGCCCGGCGGAGGACTTCCGCGCCTTCGTGGACCAGTACCCGGGCGCCAGGGTGCTGACCTATATCAACACCTCGGCCGAGGTGAAGGCGATGAGCGATCTGATCTGCACGTCGTCCAACGCCGTCAAGATGGTCGAGCAATTCGCGGGTGAGAAGCTCGTGTTCGCACCGGATCGTCACCTGGCGCGCTGGGTCTCCAGGCAGACTGGACGCGACGACCTGATCGTCTGGCCCGGCGCCTGTGTGGTGCACGAGCAGTTCAGCGCCAAGGCGCTGGCCAAGTTGAAGCTCGAGCAACCCGACGCCGAGGTGCTCGCCCATCCCGAGTGCGATCAAGGGGTCCTCGATCAGGCGGACTTCATTGCCTCGACCAGCGGCATCATCCAGCGCGCCATCGAGCACGCCGACCGGCCGGCGATTGTGGCCACCGAGGAGGGCGTCTTTCACGCCATCCGGAAGAAGGCGCCGGATAAGGTGCTGATCCCGGCACCCGGCGGCCCGGACGAGAGCTGTTCGTGCAGTCAGTGCCCCTATATGCGACTCAATACGCTGGAGAAGCTGTATCGCGCGCTGCTCGATCTCGAGCCGCGGGTCCGTGTCGAGCCGGCGATCGCCAAGCAGGCGCTGGTGCCGATCGAGCGAATGTTGATGCTCTCCTAGAGGCGCAGCTGGCTGAGCAGCGTGAGTCCGGCCGCCACCGCCGTTTCGATACGCAGGATTCCTTCCGAGAGTGTCAGCGCCAGGGCGCCGTCCGAGAGCAGCTGCGCGCGTTCGGCCTCGTCAAGGCCGCCCTCGGGTCCAATCACCAGCCAGATGGCCTCGGCGTCGCGCAGCTTCGGCTCAGCGACTACGGACGCCGACCGTGCACCGCTGGGATCGAGCAGGACGACGGCGCTCCTCTTTGCCGAGAGTGTCGCGTCTGCCGAGAGTGTCGCGATGACCTGCGGCGCGCACGGCTCGCCGATCTCCGGCAGCCAGGCGCGTCGGCTCTGCTTGCAGGCCTCGCGCAGAATGCGCTCCCATCGCTCGCGCGCGCCGGCCCTTGGGCGTGCGACGCCGCGCTGACATTGCAGTGGCCGAAACGACGACATGCCCAGCTGTGTCGCCATCGAGAGAAGCTGTGCGAGACGGTCCCCCCTGGGCAGTGCACTGACCACGTGCAAGGCCGGGCTCGGCCGATCGTGATATTCGACTGCCTCGGCGCGTGCGCCCACGCACCGGCGTTCCACTTCGCAGAGGATGGCGGGCGCCGTGGCGCCGTATCCGTCGAAGAGCACCACGCTCTCGCCCAGCTCGAGTCGCCGCGCGCCGCGCGCGTGCTGCGACTCGCGTGCGTCGAGTTGCGCGACCTGGCCCGGCTCGGGCAGCGCAGTCACGTGGAACCACGGCTCGGGCATGCCTTCGTCGCTCCGATCGTATGTCAGTGCCCGGATGGGACGGATCCGAGCCTATTTTCTCGACTGAACGTGGACATCGTATCGAATCAGCTTGCCGCGGTAGCTCGCGCTCGGGCGGCCGGCCAGCGGCTCGGCGCGCAGCGACCGTTTTACGACCACGCGCCGCGCGCCGGAAGCCAGCGCGCACGCGACCAGCTCGGCCGCGTCGTCGTCGGTGCCCACGAGCCTGCGCAGGAGCTGGATCTTCTTGCGCGGCAGTGCCGAGCTCGTGCGCTCTGCCGCGAACATCGGATCGATGTACACCACATCAGGGGGGCACTCGAGCGCGCGCAGCGCGGTGGTGGCGTCCGCGCAGCGCAGCGTGATGCGCGCGGCCAGCTCGGCGAGCGCGGGGTCGGCGAGCGCGCGCCGCAGGCCGTCCGCGAGGAGCTCGGCCACGACGGGCGAGCGCTCTACGGCGAGCACGCGATGTCCCCAGGAGGCGAGCGCGATGGTGTCGTCCCCGAAGCCCGCCGTGGCATCCACCACGAAGCCGGGTCGGCGGCCGAGGGCGCGACGCAGCGGCTGCCCGGCATCGGCATGTCCGCGGCGTGGACGGCCGGCAGCCGGGATCCTGCGGGCCGAGAAGTCGACCCAAGCGCCGTTTCTGAGGGCCGCGTCGCCGGCGCGCAGCTCGAGCCCGCGTGGGCCCATCACGAGCACGAGGTCATCGGGCGCGATCTCGGCGATCCGCAGGACGGGCAGTGCGAGTCGCTCTGCCAGCGCCGCGGCCTCTCGGGCCACCGCCCCCTCCGAGTCGTCGCGGAGCACGACGACTCGCGCGGTCGTCGAATGATCCCGTGCGTGGGACACGACCCCTGCGGATCCCGGCGTTGTCGAATCAGAGCCCATCGAGCCAGGTTGCGACGCCCTGGCCAATCTCGTCCGGCGAGTCCTCCTGAATGAAGTGTACGCCGACGACCTCGATCTCCTTCTGGTTCGGCCAGCCGCGGCAGACGTCCCGCGCAGCGCCGCGAAGGATCGCGCCGGGCTTGGCGTTGATGAAGAGCTTGGGCACGTCACTCTGCGACAGCCAGCCCGCGTAGTCCTCGACGATCGTAACCACGTCCGGTGGCTCGCCCGCGATCGGAATCTGCCGCGGCCAGGTCAGGGTGGGGCGACGATCCTCGCCCGCCGCCGCGAAGGGGCGGCGGTATTCGTCCATTTCGGCGCTATCCAGCTTGCGTACGATCGCGCCGGGCAACACCGATTCGACGAAGACGTTCTGCTCCAACACCATCTTCTCGCCGGCCGGCGAGCGGAAGGCCTGGAAGACGGGGCGGACGGGCTCCGGCCAATCATCCCAGCTCGGAATCGGAGCGACGATCGCTTCCATATAGGCGATGCCCTTGATGGCGTCGCGGTGGCGGTTCGCCCAGTCGAAGCCCAGCGCCGAGCCCCAGTCGTGAATGACGAACGTGACGTTCTCGCGCACCCCGAGCTTCTCGAGTAGCGCGTCGAGGTATTTGCGGTGCTCGACGAAGCGGTAGCTATCCGGTCCCGGGTCCGAGAGCTTCTCGCTCTCCCCCATACCGATCAGGTCCGGTGCGATGATGCGACCGCGGCCCTCGAGGTGTGGCATGACATTGCGCCAGAGATAGGAGGACGTGGGGTTGCCGTGCAGGAAGACGATCGGGTCACCCTGGCCCTCTTCCACATAGGCCATCTTCTTGCCGAGGACGGCCGTGTGTTTCTTCTCGTACTTCATCGCTGCACTCATGCGGGCTCCTGATCGGGTCTTGGATTCTGGGTGCTCCAAGTGCTAAAGGCGGGATGAGGTCAGCAGTGCTGGCCGGCCGAGCCCGCGCACCGGATGCGGGCGGTAGGGGGCCTCGAGAGCCTCGATCTCGCTGGCGTCGAGCTCGATGTCGACGGCCGCAATGGCACTCTCGAGGTGGGGGAGTCGGGTGGCGCCAATGATTGGGGCGGTTACGGCCGGCTTCGAGAGCAGCCAGGCCAGTGCGATCTGCGCCGGCTCCACGCCTCGCTCGGCGGCGATCTTGGCCGTGGCCTCGACCACCTCCCAATCCCCTGCCTGGTCGTAGAGGGCCTGCGCGATGCCGTCGCTGCCGGCGCGCGTGGTGGACTCCCTGTCGTCCAGCGCGCGGCGAGAACCGGCGAGCAGACCCCTCGCCAGCGGCGACCAGGGAATCACACCGATGCCCTCGGCCTCGCAGAGGGGCATCATCTCGCGCTCCTCCTCGCGATATACGAGGTTGTAGTGATTCTGCATGCTGGCGAAGCGAGCCCAGCCCTGCTTCTCCGACTCGCCGAGCGCGCGCGCGAACTCCCACGCGTAGCAAGAGCTGGCACCGATATAGCGGATCTTTCCCTGGCGCACGAGATTGTCGAGGGCAGCCAGCACCTCGTCGATCGGCGTGTGCGGATCGAGACGGTGCAGCTGGTAGAGATCGATGCAGTCGACGCCGAGTCGGCGCAGGCTGGCCTCACAAGCCTGCTGGATGTGTTTGCGCGAGAGACCGCCCATATTCGGGTGGTTGTTCTGCGCAAAGAAGACCTTGGTGGCAATCACCACTTCGTCGAAGTTCGCGTACTCGCGCAGCAGTCTGCCCGTGACCTCCTCGCTCTCGCCGAGCGAGTACATATCGGCTGTGTCAAAGAAGTTGATGCCGGCCTCGACGGCTCGGCGGAAGAAGGGCCGCGCGTCTTCTTCGGAGAGCACCCAATCACGCCAGTCGGACGAGCCGTAGCTCATGCAGCCGAGGCAGATCTTCGAAACCCGAACACCGGTACGCCCGAGGTAGGTGTACTGCATCCGGCTACTATAGCCTCCGCCAGGGCTGCGAGGCCGGCGGCGCTGGGCGATCATCCGGGCGGCCAGAGAGGCCCGGAGGAGGGAGATCCTTGACCGAAATCGTCTTGAACGCGCCGCGCGCGCGCGGTCTCTTCGTACTGACCGCTCATCCCGAGGGCTGTCGGGTGCTCGTCGAGCGCCAGCAGGCGCGCGCGCGAGCAGCCTTCGAGAAGCCTCTGGACGCCGCCCGCGGAAAGACGGTGCTGGTCCTCGGTAGCACGACATTCGGATATGGGAGCTCCACCGCCATCGCGCTCGAGCAGGCCGGATTCGATCGCATCATCGGGGTCGGCTACGAGACAGCGCCCGTATTTCGCGGCGAAAAGCTCGCCATGTCGTCGCCGGGCTGGTACATCACAGACACTCTGCAAGCGCGTGCTGGCAATCACGTCACCTACCTGGCAGATGCATTCTCGGCCGAGACGCGTGATCGGATCGTCGGCGACCTGCGTGCGCGCGGCGAGAAGATCGATCTCCTGGTCTACAGCGTGGCCGCGCCACGGCGCAGCCATCTCGGGCAGGAGTGGACATCGTCTCTGCTCGTGGTCGGAGAACCGCTCGAGGTATTGGGCCTCGACTTCAAGAGCGGGGAGCTCAAGCCAATTACGGTCGGGGCCGCCGACCCATTGCAGATCGAACATACACGCCGCGTGATGGGAGGCGACGATCTCGAGATGTGGGTCAGCGCGCTCCTCTACGCCGGGCTCGCCGAGGAGGGTATGAAGGTCGCCGCGCTCTCCTACATCGGTCCCGATCTCGAGCCCTTGCGCCGAATGTATTGGGAGGGGGCGCTGGGCGAAGCCAAGAAACATATCGACGCCACGACTCGCGCCCTCGACTCGCGCCTCGAGCGCGCAGTCGGTGGGAGCGCTTTCACGGTGATGAACCCGGCGGTGGTGACCAGCGCCTCGGTCGCCATTCCAGCCATGCTCCGGTACATCTCTGACTACCTGGGCTGTGCCGAGACGGGGCGCGGCCAATACGATGACCCGCTCGACGTGGGTATCCACTTCGCCCGCACCCTATACGGCGAGGGCGAGCCCTGGCGCGAACACCTGGACGAGGCGGGTCGGCTGCGTCTCGATCAGCACGAGCTCGAGCCGGATCTGCAGGCGGCCATCGCCGAGCTCTGGTCAAACCAGCAGCCGGGTGTGCCCGACGAAGTAACGCGGGCGGGCTTCGAGCGTTTCAAGCGCGACTACGCACGGCTTTACGGCTGGGAGGTCGACGGCGTCGACTACGAGGCGGCCTGCACGGTCGATCCCGAGCTGGGGCCCGAACGCAGTGTGATCGACCTGCTCGCGTCGGATGAAATGCGGGACCGTCCCTAGAGGCGCAGCCGGAAAGTCCCCCTGCATTCGAGCACGTCTGCGGGCCGCTGGCTGCGTTGCGCTCCCGTCCCAGTAGGGAGGAGGCGTAGCCTCCGAGTGGCTACGCCTCG
>JAFDDH010000234.1 GCA_019310975.1 Deltaproteobacteria bacterium
CCAACATGCCCTCGGCGGCCTCGACCTGCTTATGGTTGATGGCGCGAAAGCGCTGCTTGAAGCGGTCGAGCGCCTCCGCATCAAAGAGACCCCGCACGACCACATAGCCGTGCTCTCGGTAGTGCTGAAGGTCTTCGGCCCCGATGCGAGAGGGCGGGCACTCGGCTCGCGTCGTTTCGCGAGATTCGGATGGTTGGCTGTCGCTCGACATCGGCATCCTGCGAAGATTGCAATTGGCGTTCCGTGGCCGTGACCTCGGTACGGCGATCTGTAGCGATGCGAGGCCGGCTGATTGCCGCGGATGAGACATTACGCCCTACCCTTCGGAGAAAGGTGTCATTCCGCCTCGCAGCAGCCGGCGGGGCCGAGCCCGGCGCTGAGCATCCGGCCGCGGGGCGTCTTCCGCTCAATCCTGGTGGAAGACCTCCTGCATGGTCGACCACCAGCTACCCGGCTCCCGGTTCGGATCCGGCACCTGCATGGGCTCCATGATGTCCCACCATTCGCGCATGCGCGGTGCCCGGGCCAACGCCGCCATCCGCGCCTCGTACTCTTGCTCCGGTCCGACGTACTCGTAGTAGGCGAAGAGGCGCTCGCCGAATAGGAAGATCGAATAGTTGCGGATCCCGGCGAGCTCGATCGCCCGGGCGATCTCCGGCCAGATGCTCGCGTGATGGCGACGGTAGGCCTCGATACTCTCCGGCCGCACGCCCAGGGTCTGCCCGAAGCGCTTCACATCAGCCCCGCTGCATCCAGCAGTGTGCGCAGCTCTTGCCGGGTGCTCGCATCCCGAGCCCGATCCTCGGGCGAGCGCGGGGTTCGCCCGGTACGCGCCGCGATGCCGCGCAGATCGACACCGATGCGAAAGCCCTCGGGAAAGTCCGCCGCGCCGAAGAGCGCGTTGAAGAGCCCGCTGATCTTCGACTGTACCTGCTCGGCCTCGTCGATGCGGTCGGCCTTGGCGAGATCGAAGAGTTGGCGCGTCAGCTCCGGCGCCACACCACTGGTGGCGTTGGTTCCGCCGTCACAGCCGAGCTCCAACATCGGAAGCAGCGAGGCGTCCCAGCCCGTAAAGAAGCAGAAGTCCGGGCGTGTCGGTCGGATGGCTTCGATGATCGCTCGCATGAAGCGTTCATCCCCCGACGAGTCCTTGATGGCGACGATTCGTGGATGCGTGTCGGCGAGACGGCGCACCGTATCGACCTCGATCGGAGAGGCGAACATCGGGATGTTGTAGAGCGTCACGTCGATGGGCGTATTGCGGCCAATCTCATCGAAGTAGGCATGGACGCCGCCCGCTGAGAGTCTGTAGTAGAAGGGCGAAACGATGGCCACCGCGTCGGCACCGATCTTTGCGTAGTACTCGCACGCCGCAATGGTCTCGCGCGTGTTGGCCTCTGCGGCCCCGGCCAGCACCGGTACGCGACCCGCGACCTGGTCCACGACGATCTCGATGATGCGCCGGCGCTCCTCGGCGGTGAATCGCGTGAACTCGCCGGTGGAGCCATTCGGATAGAGCCCGTGTACACCGTGATCGATCAGCCAATCCACGTAGCGCCGGAGCTCCGCCTCGTCGATCTCCAATCTCTCGTCGAGGGGCACGACATTCGGACAATAGATTCCCTGAAATCGGGGTGTCTCGGACATGAATTCCTTTCTGCACTGATACGACGCGATCCGGACAGCCCAATCTCAGCACGGATCCAGCCGATAGAATCGCGCCGCGTTGCCGCCTAGAATGGCCGCACGCTCGGTGTCACCGAGCTCCTCGAGCAGCAGGAGGCTGGTCTCCCGCCAGCGCGCGAATCCACCCGCGAGCTCCACGACCGGCCAATCGCTCCCCCACAGAAGCCGGTCGGTGCCAAAGCACTCCAGCAGATGCGCCACATAGGGCCGAAGATCACTCGCTTGCCACGCCCTCGCGGCCTCGGTCACCAGGCCCGAGAGCTTGCAGAGCACCGGGGTCTCGCGCGCGAGCCGAGCGATCTCCTCCGCCCACGCATCGAAGTGGCCGGCGGCGATCTCCGGCTTGGCGGCGTGGTCGATCACCACGCGCAGATCCGGATGGCGTTCCATCAGCCGGTGTAGCCGCGGCAGGTGGCGCGGAAGAACCAGCGCATCGAAGCTGAGATTGCGCTCGCCAAGGGCCTTCAGGCCCGGAGTGAGTGCGCGGCCCAGCATCCAATCGTCGTCGGCGATGTCCTGGACCATCGGGCGCACACCGCGAAAGAGTGCGTGCGATGCAAGCAGGTCCAGGCTGGCCTCGACCTCGGCACCCGCGAGGTCCACCCAGCCCACCACGCCCGCGACGAAGCTCGATCCTTCCGCGACGCCCAGGAGATATCGTGTCTCGTCCAGCGTCGGCGCCGCCTGAACCACCACGGTACGCGTGATGCCAGCCCGCTCGATCAAGGGTGCGAGGTCGTCGGGAGCGAAGTCGCGGTAGAGCACGCTCTCGTCCGGTGAGAGCCAGCCATAGTCGCCCCGTGCCAGTGTCCAGAAGTGCTGGTGTGCATCGATCATTCACGGAATCCGATCGGAGCGTCCGGGCGAAGCAGCTCGGCGCTGCGCAGATCCTGAAAGAGCGCCTGGGGGATATCGGTCTCGAGCCAGCCCGCGTTGGCCTCGACTTCAGCGGGCGTACGCGCACCCGGAATGACGGCGGCCACAGCGGGATGGTGCAGGGGAAACTGCAGCGCGGCGGCCGGAAGAGGAACGTCGTGAGCCGTGCAGACTTCCCGAAGCCGGCTCACGCGATCGAGGATCTCTTGGTTGGCGACCTGGTAGTCGTAGTGCTTCGAAGTGCCCTTTCCTTCCGCCTCTCCCTCGACCAGAACACCGGAGTTGAAGGGCCCGCCCACGATGATCGACGCCCCCCTCTCCTGACACAGTGGCAGGAGGCGATCGAGGGCTGCCTGCTCGAGCAGCGTGTAGCGGCCGGCCAGCAGAAAGCAGTCGAAGTCCGCCCGGCCCAGGGCCTCCACGCAGACCTCCGTCTCGTTCACGCCGAGCCCGATGGCCCCCACCACGCCCTCGTCGCGCAAGCGACGCATGGCGCGATAGCCCCCCTCGATGGCCGCTCCGAAGATCTCGCCGTGGTGAGCCTCACCGTGGGTTCGCGCACCGATATCGTGCATCAGCAGGACTTCGACGTGATCGGTGCGCAGTCGCTCCAGGCTCGACTCGAGTGAGCGCAAGACACCATCGTACGAGTAATCGAAGACCGGATCGAATGCGCGCGCGCCGACGAAGCCCTGATCGTCACGAGCTCCGCCCTTTCGGGGCACGAGCAGCCGCCCGACTTTTGTCGAAATGACGAGCTGGCTTCGATCCTCTTCATAAAGCGCCTTCCCGAGCCTCTCTTCCGAGAGCCCATAGCCGTAGTAGGGAGCCGTATCGAAATAGCCGACGCCGAGCTGCAGAGCCATGGCCACCGCTCCGCTGGCCGACCGATCGTCGACGCGCTCGTAGAGATTGCCGAGCGCCGCACCGCCCAGACCCAGCGCCGTCACGTGGACGTCGCTCTCACCCAGACGCCGCTTCTCCGTCACCTTCATGAGTCGCTCTTCCCCTCCCAAGCTCCCATGCGCCGACTATATCTGAACTCGTCGCGCATTGACTGACCGAGCCCACTCGGCGAGAGTGCCTGTGTGGCTCCCCGCATCACTGCCCTCCGAGCACATGACGTGCGCTTTCCCACCTCCGACTTCTCGCACGGCTCGGACGCCATGAATCCGGATCCCGACTATTCGGCCGCGGTCGCGATCATCGAAACGGATGATCACGAGCTGACGGGCCACGGCATGACGTTTACGATCGGCCGCGGGACGGAGATCTGCGTCGCGGCCATCGGCGCCTTCGAAGGGCATATCGTGGGCCGGGATCTCGAAGCCATCGAGTCGGATCTCGGCGACTTCTGGCGCTCACTGGCCGGCGATAGTCAGCTGCGCTGGCTCGGGCCCGAGAAGGGCGTGATCCATCTCGCAATGGCGGCCGTCGTGAACGCGATCTGGGATCTCGTGGCCCGACGCGCCGACAAGCCGCTCTGGAAGTACATGGTCGATCTCACACCCGAGGCCATCGTTCGTGCCGTGGACTTCCGCCACATCTCGGATGTGCTCTCGCCGCAAGCGGCGCTCGCCCTGCTCGAGGCGAGGCACGCCGGCCGAGCGGAGCGCGAGCAATGGCTTCTGCGCGAGGGCTACCCGGCCTATATGACCTCGGCGGGATGGCTCGGCTACGACGAGGATACGATTCGCCGCCGCTGCCGCGCGGCCATCGCGGAGGGATGGACGCACTTCAAGATCAAGGTCGGAGCCGATCTCGAGGACGACATCCGTCGTTGTCGGCTCGTCCGGGAGGAGATCGGACCGGACCACAAGTTGATGCTGGACGCCAACCAGGTATGGGACGTCGACGAGGCGATTCGCCACGGCCAGCAGTTGGCCGAGTTCGACCCTTGGTGGATCGAGGAGCCCACGAGTCCCGACGATATCCTGGGCCATGCCCGCATCGCCGAGGCCCTGCGGCCGATTCGTGTCGCCACGGGCGAGCACTGTCACAATCGCATCATGGTCAAGCAGCTTCTGCAGGCCCGGGCCGTAGACTTCCTGCAGATCGACGGCTGCCGGCTCGGCGGCGTCAACGAGGTGATCGCAGCGATCCTGCTGGCAGCCCACTTCGACATTCCCGTCTGTCCGCACGCCGGTGGCGTGGGCCTCTGCGAGCACGTGCAGCACTTCTCGGCCTTCGACTACATCAGCGTCAGCGGCACGCTGGAGGATCGCATTACCGAGTATGCGGACCACCTTCACGAACATTTCGTCCACCCGGTCACGATGCGCAACGGTCGCTATCGCCTGCCCGAGGCGCCGGGGCTCGGGGCCGAGCTCAAGGCCGAGAGCCTGGCCGAGTTTGCCTTCCCCGATGGACCCGTATGGAGGGATCGCTGAGCCATGGTCCACTTCGAGCCCAGTGTCGAGTCCCTATCCCGCCACATCGTCCCCGAATGGTTCGAAGATGCCAAGCTCGGCATCTTCATCCACTGGGGACTCTTCTCGGTTCCGGGCTTCGCACCGCGCCTGCATCACGTCTCCGAGGCATTCACCCACCACTACTCGCTCTCCGCGGTGATGACGCCCTATACCGAGTGGTATGAGAACGCCATTCGCGTACCCGAAAGCCCCTCCGCTGCACATCACCAGGAGCATTGGGGCGGGCGGCCCTACGCGGATTTCCGGGCCGCGTTCGAAGCCGGGCTCGAGAAGTGGGACGCGGCCGATTGGGCGAGCCTCTTCGCACGCGCCGGCGCAAGGTACGTGGTGCTGGTGACCAAGCATCACGACGGCTATTGCCTGTGGCCGAGCCGGACCGTTCATCCGAATCGCCCGGATTGGAAGACTGAGCGCGATGTCGTCGGTGAGCTGGCCGCGGCGGTCCGAGCCGAGGGAATGCGCTTTGGCGTCTACTACTCGGGAGGCATCGACTGGTCGTTCAACCGCCGGCCCGTTCGCACCCTGGTCGAGTTCTTCGGATCGACACCCACCGGCGACTACCCGGGCTACGCCGAAGCCCAGGTCCGAGAATTGATCGATCGCTACGCCCCCAGCGTTCTGTGGAACGACATCAGCTGGCCCACGGGCAATAACGCCATGTTGAAGCTGATGGCGGACTACTATGCGGCCGTGCCCGAGGGTGTCGTGAACGATCGCTGGATGCATCGAGGCTGGCTGCTGAGGCTGCTCGCTCTACGACCCATCCAGAAGGTCGTGGACGCCTGGCTCGAACGCCGCATCCGTCGCGAGGCTTCGAAGGGGGACTACCAGCCGGGCATCGTTCCGCCTGCTCCGGTCCACTACGACTTTCGCACGCCCGAGTACACCCGCTTCGACTCGATCAGCGAGCGCAAATGGGAGGCCACGCGGGGCATGAGCCCCTCCTTCGGCTACAACCGCCTCGACCGCGAGGAGCACTACGAGGATCCGGCCGAGCTGCTGCGCAGCTTCGTCGATTCGGTCTCGAAGAACGGGAATCTGCTCTTGAACGTCGGGCCGACTGGCGAAGAGGCAGAGATTCCCTCCTTTCAGCGTCGGCGCCTCGAGTTCCTCGGTGCCTGGCTGGCCGAGAATG
>JAFDDH010000069.1 GCA_019310975.1 Deltaproteobacteria bacterium
TGCAGCGGGAGCGAGACGAAGTTGCGGTGCAGCCCAAAGCCGATGCCGAAGAAGTCACCGAGTGGAACCTCGACGCTGGGTGTGGACTCCCCGTCCCAATAGATCCTCAGCAATGTGTTTCGCAGGGCGTGTGGCTCGTCGGGCAGCGACATCATCGTGCACCAGATGTGCTTCACACATCCAGCTCCCTCGAGCTCGCCCAGCGACTTGGTCTCACCGGCGGAAATCGGTACGAAGTCGGCGTTTCCACCGCTCCGGTCCCACGATGAGAGACGTTGGCTGCGATAGGGCCGCAGTCGCGGCAAGTTCGAGAGCGAGCCGGCTCCCAGATCCAGCTTCCCAGGGCTGCGTTGCTTGGCCATCGTGCTCTCCTTCCAAGGCCGGGGCAACGAGTCCACGATCGCCTCGACCGAGCGGCTCGGCCACCTTGGCTGGGCGGTGGGCAGTGCGGTGTTCGCTCAGCGCAGCACCTTCTCTCCCGACATCAATGCCTCGTAGAGCGTACGGTCCAGCTGCACATATTTGCCGTCATCGAGTAGATAGAGCGGATCGTCGACCTGGCTCAGATCGAATGCCTCACGTCGATAATCGAACTTCTGGTGCTTGAAAGTGCCCGTGATCCGCATGTCGCGCTGAAGGCGAACGAAATAGGGTCGTTGGAATCCGGGTAGCTCCTCGACCACGAAGGTGGCAAAGCCATCGATCGAGAACGTGTCGTCGCAGTTGAGGCTCGCCATGCCCGCCCGACCGTCGGCACCGGGAACCCGAACGCCATAGACGTTGCTCTCGAGCACACCGGGTGCGCGATTCAGGATCTCGGCGACTTCATTCGTAGAGACGTTCTCTCCCTTCCAGCGGAAGGTGTCGCCGACGCGGTCGGCGAACGATATCCAGCCATTCTCGCCCAGCCCGACGAGGTCGCCCGTATTGAAGAAGGTATCCCCTTCGTTGAAGACACCGTGCAGGATCTTCTTCTCACTGGCTTCCCTGTCCACGTAACCGTCGAAGCGCAGCGCAGCGTTGATGCGGGCTACGAGCAATCCCTTTTCACCCTCCTCGACGCACTCGCAGCGTCCTTCGGCATTGCGAATCACTTCGCCGGTCTCGGCGTCGCAGTCCAGGATCGCGAGGCCAGCGCGCAGACGCCCAATCTTGCCGCGCTCGCCAGTGACGTTCACGAGGACCGAATTGCCCTCGGTCGCTCCGTAGAACTCACGAATGCTCGGGATGCCGAAGCGATTCTGGAACTCTTCCCAGATGTCGGGCCGAAGGCCATTCCCCATCGCCAGACGCAACCGATGCCGTGTTTCGGAGGGGCGCTCTTCTTGATGAAGCAGGTAGCGGCAGAGCTCACCGATGTAGACGAAGATGGTGGCCTCGTACCTCTCGATATCATCCCAGCACCTCGAGGCGGAGAACTTGCGTTGCAACGCCATGCAGGCGCCACTCTGCAGCACGCAGCTCCAGCCCGCGAACATGCCCGTGCTGTGGTAGAGCGGTAGGGTCATATAGAGCACGTCGCTGGGCTTCATATCGGTCATCAACTTGGCGAAGGTCGCTCCGGCCATGATGAAGCGGCTGTTGGTGATGATCGCGGCCTTGGGCATGCCGGTGGTGCCCGAGGTGTAGATGTAGCTGCCGCACTCGCTGGCAAGCGGATCGGGGAGACCCGACGGTCGCCCATTCGGCTGCACCTCGAGCAGCGCGTCCATCGAGGCGAAATTGGCCGAGTCGGGGAACTCCGCATCGCGCTGCTCGAGAATGTCCTGCTGGCCGAGTGAGTCGAAGTCCGTCTGCCCCTCGAAGAGCGCGCGAACCTTTGCGGCGTGCTCGGTGCCCACGATCATTCGCTTGGGGCCCGATACGCGGATCGCGTGGGCGAGCGCAGGGCCTGCGATACCGGTATTGATCAGGGCGGCGACGGCGCCGATGCGCGAGAGTGCCGTCATGGCGAAGAGAAACTCGGGTCGGTTGTCCATCAGCAGGGGTACGCCATCACCCCTTCCGATCTCGGCGGCGCGCAGCGCGTGGGCCCAGCGATCGACCTCCGCGTCGAGCTCACGCCATGTGTAGCGCCGCTCGAGGTAGAGGAGCGCGGCATCCTCCGGAGCTCTGCGGACGCGTTCGTCGAGCAGCCTCGCCGTACTCCACTTCGCGTTGGGCAGGACCTTCGGAAGGGTCCCCAGGAGGCGACCGGCGGCACGAATCTCCTGTGCTCCGATGGCGAGTCGTTCGAGCCTTCCCATCTGCCATTTCTCCCCTTGCCACCCCATGGCTACCCGGCCCCGGGCTCGTGTATTGTGGCACATCCAAGGGCACGGAATCGATCGAGGAGGGCGTATGGCCGAGACCAGAGGGATCGACTTCATCATAGACAAGACCGCCTGGCAGAAGGCGCAATTCGTCGAGGCCAGTGTGTCGATGGATCTGGCTCCCGGCCAGGTTCTCTTTCGGGTGGATCGCTTTGCATTCACGGCCAACAATATCTCTTACGCGATGGCCGGCGACATGCTCCGCTATTGGGACTTCTTTCCCGCTCGCGAGGGTTGGGGTCGGATTCCGACGATGGGCTTCGGTGACGTCATCGCCTCGACCCACGATCAGGTCGAGGTGGGGACGCGCTGCTTCGGCTTCTATCCGATGTCGAAGCACCTCTTGATCGAGCCCGCTTCGGCGAGCGCCACTTCGATCATCGATGGTGCCGCGCATAGGGAGGGTCTCGCACCGGCCTACAACCAATACAACCCGACTAGCACCGATGCGCTCTACTCGGCAGAGACCGAAGACGAGCTGATGCTCATGCGGGGCCTCTTCATGACGTCCTTCCTCGCCGAGGATTTCCTGCTCGAGAGCGATCTCTATGGCGCGAGCAGGATCGTGATCTCGAGTGCTTCGAGCAAGACCTCGATCGCGCTGGCCTACCTCGTATCACAGAGAGGCGAGGCGCGGGCGGTGGGTCTCACTTCCGAGCGCAATAGAGACTTCGTCGAGGGTCTTGGCTTCTATGAGCGGGTCATCACATATGACGAGATCGGCTCACTCCCAGCCGACGAGCCCACGGTCTTCGTCGACATGGCGGGCAACGACAAGGTCACACTCTCGCTCCACGAGCACCTCGGATCGAGCCTTCGTTACAGCCAGCGGATTGGCGGCACGCATTGGGATGCCGGGGGTGCGGAAGGGGGTGCGGAAGTAGAAGTTCCCGGCCCGAAGCGAGAATTCTTCTTTGCCCCGGGACAGATCCAGAAGCGACTGAAGGATTGGGGGCCGCAGGTCTTTCAGGAGCGGCTGCTTTCCAATTGGGCGGAGTTCAGGGACGCGAGCGCGAAGTGGCTCCAGGTCGAGCGCGGCTATGGCCGTGACGCCGTCGAGCGGATCTATCACGAAACGCTCGAGGGCAGGGCGCGGCCGGATCGAGGCCACGTGCTCTCGCTCTGGGACGATGCCGAGGCTGCAGCGGGCCGCTGAACAGGCGCGCCCGGGAGCAGCGAGCTGATTGGCTATCGGCGACCGATCGACCTTCCCCAGCAGGCGAGGGCTGCAGCGTCGGTCAGTTTCCGAAGTCCCACGATTCGCCGGCGTGGTATTGCTTGAGCACGTTCTTGGCGATCAGGATCTTGTGGACCTCGTCGGGACCGTCCGCAAGTCGCAGTGTTCGCGCGCCTTGATACATGCCGGCGAGGGGCAAGTCACCGGAGACGCCGGCCGCGCCCCACACCTGAATGGCGCGGTCCACGACGCGGGTGTAGGCCGCGGGCACGAAGATCTTCAGCGCCGAGATCTCGGTGCGCGCATCCACCCCGCTCTCCATCCGCTCCGCGCAGTGGATCGTCATCAGGCGTGACGCTTGGATGTCGATGTAGGAGTCGGCGATGAAGCCCTGGATGAACTGCTTGTCCTCCAGCAGGCCGCCGTGCACCTCCCTCGAGGTGGCCCGCTCCACCATCAGATCGAAGGCCCGCCACATCTGGCCCACCGAGTTCATGCAGTGATAGACGCGACCGGCACCCAGGCGGTCCTGGGCGGCGCGGTGACCGGAGCCGGTCTGCCCGAGCTGGTTTTCTGCGGGGACACGCACGTCGTCGTAGATGATCTCGACGTGATCGCTCGAGTGTCCCCAGACCTCGATGCCGCGAATGATGTTCACGCCGGGCGTATCAGTGGGCACGATGATCTGGGTCATCTTGTCGTTGCGGTCCGCCGGACCACTCGGATCGTCGGTGCGGCACATCACGATCAGGAAGTCGGCGCGAAGACCATTCGATGTGAACCACTTGTGGCCGTTGATCACCCACTCGTTGCCCTCGCGCCGAGCAGTTGTCTTGATGGAGCGCGGATCCGAGCCCGCGCTGTCCGGCTCGGTCATCGAGAAGCCCGACTCGAGCTTTCCCTCGGTCAGCGGGACCAGCCACTTCTTCTTCTGCTCTTCGGTGCCGTATTTGAGCAGGATCTTCTGGTTGCCCGAGTTGGGGGCGACCACGCCGAAGAGAGAAGCCGCGCCCATCGCGTAGGCGAGGACTTCGTTCATATAGGCGTGTTCGAGGAAGTCGAGCCCACAGCCGCCGTACTCATCCGGTAGGTGCGGGGCCCACAGGCCCGCCTCCTTGACCTTCAGCTTGACGTTCTCGCGCAGCGCCTTGGCGCGCTCGCGGTCCGCCTTGGCGTCCTTGCCCCCGCGCCGTCCGCGCCAGAGCTGGTTCTCGATCGGCAAGATCTCCTTGTTGATGATCCCAGCCGTCAGGTGGCGGATCTGGTTGATCTTGTCGGAGACGTTCGGAATCGTCTGGATGTTCATCGCCATCGGGGCACCTCTTTTATTCGCGGGCCCAGACACATAGCATGTGCGATGGATCGGTGTGATGCGCCCACAAGGGGCTCAGTCGGATTCGAAGGCCAGCTGGAACCCGTCCTTGATCATGCGGTGGCGCGGCCGGTAGGCGAGCACATCCTCGAATCCCGTGCCGCGGAAGGCCTTGTCGACGGCCTCTCGTCCCGCCTCGTCGAGCTTTGTATAGGTATCGAGAACGCGCTGGATGGAGAAGAGCGCGTAGGTCCTCGCAGCGTGGGTGAGCTTCGTGCTGCGGAACTTCGAATCGCAGAGACCGACGCCACGCGGAATACGCTCCAGGGATTCGGGACGCGAATCCGCCCATTCCTCGACCGCGCGGACGGCGTCGAGCACCAGCGGTGCAGCGTCGCGTCCCATCACCTCGAGGACCGCTCGCAGCTCGGGCGCCAGTGCATCGTCGGCCAGCCACGCGCCCTGCTGGTCGGTATTCGGGAAGCTGCAGCGCTCGATCCAGCCGACCACCGGGACAGCCGTCTCCAGCAGCAGCTGGCGGGAGACCAGGTCTCCCCACAGATGGGCGTAGAAGGGACCCATCAGTGCGCAGTCGGCGAAGGACATGCGCTCGCCGAGCAGGTAGGCGTGTACTTCGAAGTGCGCCGAGAGTGCGGCGAAGAGGGCGTGGGTGTGCTCCTCGATGGCGTCGCTCGTCTCCGGAGTAGAGCCGAGCATATGCCGCGCCTTCACCATGCGATCGGCGGCGCGCTCGCCCAGCTCACTGCTGCCCATCATGGCCGAGAACCGGGCGCGTGCACTCGACTCGCCCAGCTCGCTGCCCCAGCGATAATGCATCGCCGGAAGCAGACCGACCTCGTCCACGTAGAGCTCGATCAGGTGGGCGGCGATTCGCTGGACGGGGCTGGCCGGGAAGAGCGGCGGGTCGGGACGGCGCGCCTCGAGCCGGTCGTAGATGTCGGTGGAGTCCTGCCACACCTCGCCCTCGGGCGTGATGACGACGGGAATGAAGCCGAGCCCGGTCAGGCGCAGGATCTCCGGAATGTCGGCCCGTCGCTCGTCGTACCAGAGCTGCTTATAACGCAGTGCCGGACGCACCTTGGCGGTGAAGTAGGAGACGTCGAATCCGTGCAGCTGGTAGGGTGCGTCGCCTGCCATCTCAGTCCGCGAACCCGCCAGCGCGCACCGCGAGGTTCAGCTGGCCAGCGAGACCGGCCTCTCGGTGCTTCTCGATCTCCGCGAACTCGGGCGACGAAGCGATTACGAGCAGCGACTTCGGGGACGGGTACTCGACCAGGCCGATCACGTCCCACAGATCCTCGACCTCGCCGAGCAGCAGGCTCTCGACGGATCCGCCAAAGATGAAGCGTCCACCCGCGGCCTCGACGAGCTTGCGCATCTCTGCGGCGTAGCGTCCGTAGGCCTCCTCGCCCGTGAGGTTCGTGTCGCGGCCGTCCGCGTACTCCGCCTTCTCCTTGAATTTGAGCAGGTTCACCATCACGACCGGCTCTTCCTTGCCGGCCAGGAATGCCTGGATGTTCTCGGCTCCGGGGCGGACCCGGTTCTCGACCTTCATGGCACTAGCTGCCTCCCACCAGGTGTACTCCGGTCGCCGTGAAGCCGATCTCGCGCTGCGGCCCCTCGATCTCGGATGGATTCCCGTCACGCGACTCCGCCTCGTAGTGGCGCGCCTCGCTCTCGGACATCGTCACGACCGAGACTCGTCCCTGCGCCCAGGCTTCGACACCCACACTGTCCTTCGGCAAAAAGAAGCCATAGTCCTGGAAGCGCACGCGGATGGCGTCATCGCCCTCGGCGATCACCGTCCAGCAGCCCTTCCTCTGGCAGACGTCCGTGATGCGTCCCTTCAGCATCACGGTCTGGTCGGCAAAGCGATCGGGATCGCGCAGGATCTCGCCAATCGGGGTCCGCTCCTGGTCAGTGAGGGCGGCGCCAAAGTCCCGGCCCTCGGCCGGGATCTCCACCGGGGGCGTGGCCGACGCCAGCAGTGGCGCGGCGACCAGCAGGATCAGGATCCAGGGCTCGAGGATACGCATCGGGTAAACATAGCCAGGGGGGGCGCCGACCGCTCCACCCCAGGATCTGCAGGGGGTTCTAACACTATCCGGTCTTGATGAGGGTGTACTCCTCGCGAGGAAAGTGCACGACCACCTCACCGGCCCGCTCGGTCTGCCTGCGCACCGCAATCTCGTGTAGGTCGGACGCCGCCAACGCACCCGTGACGTGGCCGGAGCCGAACTCGTCGGCCAGGACCAGCACCGGGTCGCCGAGACTCATCCCGTCGGGCACGGTGGGCTCGCCCTCGAACGCCGCTGGTGTGGCGTCGCGTGCGACCGCAATCGCGTCGAGCGACTCCATCGCGCTGGGCTTGCCGTGCCCAAGGGCGCCGACGTGATCCATCCAATCGCGGATCCGCCGAGTGGGCTCGAGCAGCGCTCTCGTGCGCTCGTGTAGGCCGAGCATCATGATCGGGTGGTAGGCGGACACATCGGCCAGGCAGGCCTCGGCGCCCAGCAGGTAGGCGCGCCCGTCGCTCAGCAGATTCTCGAGGCGGTCGAGGTTGGCCCGGATCTGCAGCAGCTTGGTGGGCAGGACCATGCCCGCGTTGTCGAGATTCGTGCCGGGCGGCAACATGGTCTTGCGGCGATCCTCGACGAACTCTTCGTCAAAGATCCCGCCGATGCCGAAGTAGGCCATGATCACCATCATGAAGGTGGTCTCCGCCCAACGCGAGAGCCCGTGCTCGAGGGCCTCCTGGCCCGGGGGCGAGAGCGGCGGCTCGGGTTGCACGCGATCGAGCACGCGGGTGATGCAGTGCGTGTCGCAGTAGACGTCGGCCCCGATCTGCAGCACGGGGACGCGACGGTAGCCGCCGGTGAGCTCGGTGTGATCGGGCTTGGGCATCACCATCGGGGTCTGGACCGAGCGCCAGGGCAGTCCCTTCAGCCCGAAGCAGAGCCGGATCTTCTCCGCGTAGGCGGACATGTCGTAGTGGTGGAGGATGAGATCGGACATCCGGACAGGGTATATCGCATCTCGATTGCGCAACAGCGCTCTCTGTGCGTGGGGCGGTGGCTCTCGAGCGCGCCGCCCGCGTTCACGCCCTTCGCTCACCACGCATCGATGCAGGGTCGCTTCTTACCTTGTCTCGGCGCGACCGGCGGTACCGAGCGCAGTGCGCGCGCGATCCAGTGGCGCGAGTCCGCGGGGTCGATGACCTCGTCGATCTCGAAGTGCGACGCCATGTTGATCGCCTTCCCGTGCTCGTACATGCGCGCCACCATCGTCTCGTAGAGTTCGCGGCGCTGCTCGGGATCGTTCTCAGCGGCCAGCTCCTTGCGAAAGCCGAGCTTCACTGCGCCCTCGAGTCCCATGCCGCCAAACTCGCCGGTCGGCCAGGCGACGGTGAAGAAGGGCGCCTTGAAGCTGCCCCCGGCCATCGCCTGCGCGCCGAGCCCATAGCCCTTTCGCAGCACGATCGTGAAGAAGGGCACGGTCAGACTCGCACCGGTCACGAACATGCGCGAGGCGTGCCGGACGAGGGCGGTCTTCTCCGACTCCGGCCCCACCATGATGCCCGGCGTGTCGCAGAGGAAGAGGATCGGCAGGTCGAAGGCGTCGCAGAGCTGCATGAAGCGCACCGCTTTGTCGGCCCCCGGGCTGTCGATGGCGCCCGCGAGATGGGTGGGATTGTTGGCCACGATGCCCACCGGGCGTCCCTCGACTCGTGCCAGCGCGGTCACCATTCCATGCCCGAAGCCGCGGCGCAGCTCGAGCACGCTGCTGGTATCGGCGAGCGTCTCGATCACGCCGCGCACGTCGTAGATGCGCAGCCTGTTCTCGGGAATGGTGCTGCGCAGCAGGCGCTGGTCGGCACACTCCCAGTCCGACGTCGCGCCCTGGAAGTACGAGAGATATTGGCGCGCCACCTGCACGGCCTCGGTCTCGTCCGCCACCGCGATGTCGACGACGCCGTTCGGGACCTGCACGTCCATTGGACCGACCTCGTCGGGTCGGAAGATGCCGAGCCCGCCGCCCTCGATCATGGCGGGCCCGCCCATGCCGATATTCGAGTTCTCGGTGGCGATCACCACGTCGCAGCAGCCGAGCAAGGCCGCATTGCCGGCGAAGCAGCGCCCGCTGTTGATGCCAACCAGGGGAACCAGGCCGGAGAGTCGGCCGAAGAGGACGAAGGCCATGCAGTCGAGGCCCGCCACCCCAGAGCCGTCGGTATCGCCGGGCCGCCCACCACCGCCTTCGCTGAAGAGGACGAGCGGCACGCGCCAGCTCGCCGCCAGCTCGAACATGCGATCCTTCTTGCGGTGGTTCTGCATCCCCTGCGTTCCCGCCAGCACCGTGTAGTCGTACGACATCAGCACGCAGCGAGACGCGTCGTCGCCGAAGAGGTCGCAGTTCACACTTCCGACGCCGGCCACCATGCCGTCGGCGGGCGTGTTGCGGATCAGGTCGTCGAGGGCGCGCCGGCGCCGCTGCGCGGCGATCACGACCGGGCCGTATTCGATGAAGGAGCCCTCGTCGCACAAGTCCGCGATGTTCTCGCGCGCAGTGCGCTGACCGGTCTTGCGCCGCCGCTCGACGGCCTCGGGGCGGGCCGCGTCGAATCCGAGTGCATGGCGCTCCTGCACTTCGGCCAGATCCGGGCGGATATGATCGAGATCGACCTCCTCGATGTCCTCGGCGTGGGCTCGCCCGACGTCGGCCGGCTCGAGGAAGAGCAATGGATGCGCCTCGGAGATCGTGTCGCCTGCCGCGACGGCCAGGCTGCGCACGATGCCGCTGCGATCCGCAACGACGACGTGCTCCATCTTCATCGCCTCCATCACGAGCAGTGACTGGCCCTCGTGAACGGCGTCGCCCTGCGCGACGTCGACGCTGATGATCGTGCCCTGGAGCGGGGCGAGCACGGCCTCGGTGCCGGGCGGACCCTGCGCGGGCGCGGTGGCTCTGGAGGTCACGGACGGCGCGGGCGATCGACCGGTCGCAGCGGATTTGCCGTGATGCAGCACGGCGAGCGGGTCGTCGGTGTCGAGGCGTGCGCCGACGGTTGCACGTGGAGAGGTCGCCCTCGAGCTCTTGTCCGGGGCGGATGGGGCGTGTTGGAGTAGCTCATCGATGCGCGACTCGACGAAGCGCGTGGTGACGCGATTCGCGATCACCTCGGGATGCGCGAGCAGGCTCCTCAACAGCGCCAGATTGGTGGTCACACCCTCGATCCGCACCTCGTCCAGCCCACGTGCGGCGCGGCGCACGACCGCATCGAATTCGCGCGACGGGCTGTGTGCGATCAGCTTGGCGAGCAGCGAATCGAAGCGGGCATTCGTCGTATATCCCGCGTACGCGTAGCCGTCGACACGCAGACCGGGGCCGCTCGGCATCTCGTACACGCTGAGCGTGCCGCCCGTGGGCCGCAGCGCTCCGTCCTGGCCGAGGGTTTCTGTATTGATGCGCACCTGTAGCGCGTAGCCCCGCGGCTCGACGACGTCGTTCGCCCCGAGTTCGAGCTCGTCGAGGGTGGCCCCCTCCGCGAGGCGCAGCTGGAGCTGGACGAGGTCGAGGCCCGTGATCGCCTCCGTGACGGTGTGTTCGACCTGCAAGCGGGCGTTCGCCTCGATGAATGCCCACTCGGGCGCGTCGGAATCCGCGTTCGCCTCGACGAGGAATTCGATCGTCCCAAGACCCAGGTAGCCGACCTCACTTCCTAGACGCACCGCCGCCTCGCCGAGGCGCTCACGCAGTCCGGGCGCCAGGCTGGGGCTGGGCGCAATCTCCACCAGCTTTTGGTGGCGGCGTTGCAGGCTGCACTCCCGCTCGAAGAGGTGGCGTACGTGGCCCTGTGCATCGCCGACGATCTGGATCTCGATATGCCGCGCGGCGTCGAAGAAGCGCTCGGCGTAGAGTGCGCCGTGGCCGAACGCAGCCTTCGCCTCGGATGCGCAGCGCTCCCAGGCCTCTTCCAGCGCCTCGATTCTTTCCACCCGCCGCATGCCGCGCCCGCCGCCGCCGGCGACCGCCTTGACCATGATGGCGGCATTTCCGTCGAGCGTGGCGAGTAGCGTGCGCGCTTCCTCTAGGGTGTTGGCGCCGCGCAACACGGGGATGCCCGCACTCTCGGCCAGCGCGCGCGCAGCGGTCTTGTCGCCGAGCTGCTCGAGGGTTTCGGGGCGAGGTCCGATGAAGACGAGCCCGGCGGTCTCGCACTGCCGTGCGAACGCCGCACTCTCACTCAGGAAGCCGTAGCCCGGGTGGAGCGCATCGCAGCCGGTGTCGAGTGCGGCGGCCACCAGCGTCTCCCCATCCAGGTAGGCTGCGGGTCCGTCCCCGGGCAGCATGCGGATCTCGTCGGCGAGGCGCAGATGCAGGCTGCTGGCGTCGTCCTGGGATGCGACGGCCACCGAGGGCACGCCCAGATCCGCGGCCGCACGCAGCACACGAATTGCGATCTCACCCCGGTTGGCGACCAGCAGTTTCATGAATGTCCCCCTATGCAGGTGTGAATCGATTCCGGCCGGGACTGGCCCGATTCACACGATTCCTGCCGATCCGCTGCGCATCGACGCGTCAATCGTAACTCAAGGGCGATTTGCTGCAGTCCGATTCCGGGCTGTGTCGGGGAGAGTGCCTACGCGCCCCGCGGCCGAGGAGACCGCCATGTCCGTCCAGTGTCCGAATTGCGGATACGGCCTGATGAGCCAGCCCACGCATTGCTCGGCGTGTGGTGATCCGCTCGATCCCGCGATCTTCAAAGCGGAGGCCATCATCGACTCCGCGGAGATCGGGGAGAGGCTCACGATCGGCCAGCGCATTGCCGGCCCGATACTCGTCGCCAATGGTGTCCTGGTCATGCTGGAGAGAGCGATGGCGATGGATGGCGAGGGCTTCTCGAATCCTGTCGGCTCGCTGATCGATATTGCGCTCGGTCTGATGCTGCTCGCCGGCCGCAAGGACGTGCTGGGCTTCACCAAGTTCCGCGCGGTCGCCGGCGGGCTCGTCTTCGGCGGAATCTATCTCGCGCAGGGTGATATGACGATGGTGGCCCTGCAGCTGATCTTCTCGGCTGCGCTCATCGCACTGCTCTTCGGGGACGCCGGCAAGCTTCGCATGGCCGTGGCGGCCGTGGCCGCCATCGGGCTGATGGGCCTCGAGCTGATCGGGCTGCAGATGATCCATTCGGGTGAGTCGCCCGCCATCATGATGAGCGCCCTCTACGACCTGCAGCCCATCGAGTCGGAGGTGCTGGAGAGTGCGACGCACCCCTATCGCATGCGGGCACCGGGAGAGGGCTGGGAGCGGCGCAGCGACGAGTCGGCCCAGATCGACAACCCGCTTGCCGACCTCTGGCTGGTGGAGCCCGCCTGGGACGCGCACATCATGGTGATCGCCGAAACCGTGGAGCCCGGCTACGAAGTCGACATCGAGACACTGGCCGAGGTGGTCGTGGACAACGCGCGCGCCGGGGCCGAGGACTTCGACCTTGCATCGCAGAAGTACCTGGCCGGGGTCTCGACCCTGGGCAAGCAGCTCGACGCCAGAGCTGTGATCGATGGCAATGAGATGCGCTTCCGCTATGGCGTCTTCGCCAACGGCCGGCACGGCGTGCAGGTCATCTGCTTTGCCGGGGAAAAGAGCTTTCCGAACGTCGAGAAGGCCTGCGACGCAGTGCTGGGCTCGTTCGAATTCGACCGGACCCGGCTGCTCGCGCAGTTCTGATAAGCCTCGGGTAGCGCCCATCGCCAATGCGCTCGGCTCGCTCACAGGAGCGTGCTCACTCCCTGTAGAGCTTGGGCCGAGCGCGAACGGGATCCAGCAGGCTGAGATCACTTTCCTCGATCTCGTAGCCTTTGGGGTGGGGCGGGCGTGGCTCGAGACCCAGTGTTTGGATGACGTCCGGGTGCTGGTAGTAGCCCACGTAACCGTGAAAGGTGAGGCTCGGGAGCAGGTCGGGCTGCTCGGCCGAGATCTCTTCCAGGATCCTTTGTCGGGCATCCTGCGGGAGCGTCTCGAAGTCGCCCGCACCGCGACGGCGCGCGGCGGCCTGCGCGGCGGCCAGGCCACTCGCGATGATCGGCTGCATGATCGGTGACTCGGCGAGGACCTCCTGGATGTGATTCACGAGGCCGAGGCCACCCGCGCCAGCGCGTTGGCCCTGCTTGCTGGGCGGTAGGATCGTATCGAGCACACTCGCGAGCGTACGCTGCTCTTCGGGGCCGAGGCTCATGTCGAGGGTCGTGTCCGCATGGGGATCCGTTCTTTCCGATCACTCGAAGAGGTTGGTCAGGTTCTTCTTGATCTGGTCGGCTATGTAGAGCGTGAGCGCCTGGATGGTATTGGTCGGATTCACCGCGGCCGCCGTCACGAAGATGCTGCCGTCGATGATGAAGAGGTTCTTGACGTCGTGGCAGCGGCCCCATTCGTTGACCACCGAGGCCTTGGGATCCCTTCCCATGCGCGTCGTGCCCATCAGGTGCCAGCCGGCCGGCGGCAGCGGCGCCTCGGCGGTGGTGAATATGGAACCGGAGGCGACGAGCCCCTCGCGTCCACGCGCCACACCGTGCTCCAGCATGGCCAGGCTATTGTCGCTGAGCCGGTAATCGACCTTGGGCGCCGGAATCCCGTCGGAGTCCACCAGGTCGGGATCGAGGCTCACACAATTGCGTTCCTCGGGCAGGTCCTCGCAGATCACCACCATCCCGGCCGTCTTGTCCCAGATCTCGTCGTAGGCGGCATGGTGGTCGACCCCCCACGGAAGGTGGCCGGTCGACATGCCCCAGAGCGCGGTGGAGACCGGTCCCATGCCGCGCAGGATCTCGAACGAGTAGCCGCGCACGAAATCGCGCGCCGGGTCGGTCTCGTAGAACTCCTGGCTCATGATGCAGCAGCCAGTCGGTCCCTTATAGCCCTCGAGCCTTTCGTCGAAGACCCCGGTCACCATTCCGTAAGGGTGGAACATGAGGTTCTTGCCCACGAGTCCGCTGCGGTTGGCAAGACCGTCCGGGAAGTCCTTGTTGGCCGAGTTGAGCAGCAGCCGCGGTGTCCCGATTCCGTTGCAGGCAAGGATTACGATCGCTGCCTCCTGGCGGTGCTCGAGGCCGTCGGCGTCGTAGTAGACGACACCATTCGCCAGCCCATCCTCGCCCAGGGTGATCTCGCGTACCCGAGAGCGCGTGCGCAGCTCGACGCCCGCGCGCACAGCGACGGGCCAGTAGGTGACGTCGGTGCTGGCCTTGGCGCCCTGTGCGCAACCCATGATGCAGGGGCCGAGGTTGATGCAGGCGGCGCGGCCCTGGTACTCGCGTGTCGCAATGGCGCTGTCCGAGGGCCACCAATGCCAGCCGAGCTGGTTGAAGCCGCGGCCGATCGTCTCGCCGAGCTTGCCCAGCGGCACGGGCGGCAGCGGAACGTCCTTGTCCGGGTAGGCGGGGTCCCCCGCCAGCCCCGCCACGCCCATCATGATCGCGTTCTGGTCGTAGTAGGGGGCGAGCGTGTCGTAGTCGATGGGCCAGTCATCGGCCACATCGTCCAGAGTACGGATCTTGAAGTCGCCCGGTCGGAAGCGCGGGAAGTGGGCCGCGTAGAGAATCGTCGAGCCGCCCACGCCATTGAAGTTCGAGATCTGGATCGGCGAGCTGCTGTCATTGATGGGATAGTCGGTCTCGCGGCCGCGCCCATTCGGACTGAAGCCGAATCGGCCGAAGCGCTCCATCTCCCAGCCGGCTCGCGTGGTCGGATAATCGTCTGGATCCATCCAATCGCCCTGCTCGAGGCAGACGATCTTCATCCGCGTCTCGGCCAGGCTCCACGCCATCGCGGCCCCCGCCGCACCGGCACCAATGATCAGGACGTCGACGGGCTCTTCGGACATAGGACTAGAAGGTCCTCACGGCCATCTCTGTGTAGCGTGCCGAGAGCCTCTTCAGCTCCTCGGTCATCGGAATGTCGTGCGGCGTGTACCAGGGGGTATAGATCTTCAGGATCCTCGGCAGCAGGCCCTTGCCCGCTTTGCGCCGCTCGATTTGCCTGGCCTTCCGGCCGGCCGCACCGCCGAACTCGGTATCGCTCCTGGGGTCGGTCTGCAGCATGTACTCTGCGGCCCGGCCGATCCAACGCGCCATATGCCACTGGGCCCATGTGCCCCACACGAGACGGTAGAGATAGCGCCCGTGTACGTGCTGATAGACATCGAAGGCGACTGTTCTGTGCTCGAGCTCTTCGACCATATGCCAGGTTAGCAGGTCGCGAATGGCCGGATGGGAAAGCTTCTCGAGACCCGTCTCCATGGAGAAATGGGCGACGGCAGTCGTCAATGCCTCGAAGCCTTCCGCGTAGGCGAGGTTCCACTCGAGAGGCTTCGTCTGGCTGAATCGCCGGTAGTCGGCATCGAGTTCGGCCTCGAGGGCTTCGAGGCCGGGAAAGCCGAAGCTTCGCACAGCGTCGTTGAAGCGGATGTGCTGGCGATAGTGCTGGCCCTCTTGCGCACTGAACTTCTCGAGATTCGAGAGCAGCTCCGGGTCGCGGATCTGCTTCTTCGCCTGCTTCATCGTGCGGATCAAATAGGGCTCGAGATAGGGGAGCAGCAGCGAGAGGCCAATCGTCCCATAGGACTGCTCGGGATCGCCCGGTATGATCACCGGATCCATCCGCTCTGGGAAGTCGAAGTCCATCTGGCGAACCGTGATGTCCTGCATGTGCGAACCTCTCACCTCGGATGGTGGAAGATCGGTGCGTCCACGCGAGCAAGCGTACCCCGGATCCGCGGCACTCGCGTCCGCGCCGATTGCCAAGTAGATTCGCCCTGCAGGGTCGCGTGAACGTCGCCGCAAACAGCATGTTCTTCTGGGAGCTCTATCTCCTGGCGATCTTCCTCTCGGCCCTGCAATTCGATCCTCGTGTCTGCGTCTTCTCGGGCGCATTGGCCTTCGCGCAGTTCGGTGCGCTGCTGCTGTGGGTGGAGTCGATCTGGGGGTTGCCCATGAAGCCCTACGACAGCATGAGCCACCTCTACCTGGTCCAGAGCCTCCGCTTTGGGCTGATCGCCTTCGCGACATTCGGCGCGGCGCTGCTGGCTTCGCGCGACTGCAGACGTGCTGGTCGAGGCCTGCCGCGATTCCGACGTGATCGCGCGCTGGGGCGGTGAGGAGTTCGTGATCGTGCTGCCCGCCGGGTGTCGTGGCGCTTCTGCACCTCGCAGCCCTGGAACTGGAAGTGGATCTTACGATCCTACCACCCGATGTGGGCGCGAGGGGCGGTTCAGTCCCGACGCTTCGGCGTGCCGGCGCCACGCGTGATCAAGGGCCGATCGCTGGGTTCGAGGACCCGCGCCGGATGGCGCGCCCAGCTGGGCCTCAGACCGGCTGGTCGGAGACGTGCGTGGAGTTGAATGAGATGGTGTGACCGCTCGGGTCCTGCACCGTGAAGGAATTGTGGATCTCTCCCTCCTCGATCTTCGAGGGTGCGAGCCCGCGGGCCTCGAGCCTCGCGTGCGTGGCATCGAGATCCTCCACCATCAGGTCGAAGCTCGCGGGCGCAGGCGTGATGGTCTTGCGCTCGAGCAGCACGAGGTGCGTACCGCCGCGCAGCTCGAGCACCACGAAGCCCTCGCCCTGCGAGATCGAGCGCATGCCGAGCAGGGTCATGAACTTGTGTGAGGCGTCCAGCTTGTCGGTGGTGAGCAGGATGTGGCCTACCCAGACGGACGGTCGCAGATCGGTGTCACGCATGCTTTTCCTCCGAGCGCGCCCCCGGCCGGAGGGTAGGCGTTTTACTACTGCGGGGCTCTCAGCCGCTCGCCGTCAAAGCGTTCTCGCGGCGCCTGTCCAGCCGCGGCTTCCCTTCTCCGGCCCCAGCGCCCCTTCTTTTTTAGCCGCAGCGCTCCCGGGCAATCGCGCTCAGGCGCGTGGAGTTCGACGCGCTTTCGTTGCGGCGGTCCGAGAGGAGACGAGGCGGATCTGCGCCTTCTCGCCGGTGCGGTGCAGGGCTTGGCCGACTACGGCTGCATCGATGTCGCCGGCCTGGTGAAGGGTGCGCACGAGCTCGTCTGCCGCGTCGTGGGCAATTCCGATCAGCAGACCACCCGAGGTCTGCGGATCGAAGAGGATCTCGGACAGCGTGCCCCGGGCGCCTTCTACCCGATCGCGCACGGCGGCGTTCTGGTCGTGGTACGTGCTGCGCAGGCCGCGATCGAGCAGCGCGATCGCGCCTGGCAGCGCGACCAGAGCGGCTGCGTCGATCTCCGCGTCGAGGCCACTTGCATCCAGCATTTCGAGCAGATGTCCGGCCAGGCCGAAGCCACTGACATCGGTGCACGCCGGCGCGCCGGCGTCGACGGCCAGCACGCTCGCCGCGCCGTTGTCGCGCAGCATGCATCGCGTGGCGGCTTCGACAAAGACCCCGGTCGCCAGCCCACGCATGTCCGCCGCCAGCAG
>JAFDDH010000235.1 GCA_019310975.1 Deltaproteobacteria bacterium
GAAGTGCACCTCGTACAACGCGAGGGACGCGTGGCCCTGGAGCGCACGATCACGATGCTGGCCGAGCGCTGGCTGGACCTCTTCTGGTACCGCGAGACCGAAGTCGCCGTGCGAGAGCTTCGCGAGCGGGGCTATCAGATCCTGGTCTGTGATCACGCCCCGGATGCGGTCCCGCTTACCCGGGTGCGACTGGGCGAGAAGGTCGCCGTGGTCTTTGGCAGCGAGCAGCTCGGTGTGAGCGAGGGCCTCAAGGCCGCCGCAGATGACTTCTTCTACCTGCCCTCATCCGGCTTTACCTCCTATCTGAACGTCTCGGTGGCGGCCGGCATCTCCCTTCACACGCTCGATGATAGAATCAGCCAGGCGGGGCATCGCGCCCCGCTAGAGGCCGACGACCATGCCCGTCTGCGGCGCGCCTGGTACGCGGCGCTCGCGCGCGGCGACAATTGGAAGGCGCGCCGATTCCTCGGCTGGCTCGCCAATCCGCCTGCGCCGGCCCCGGATACGCGGACCTCGAGCCCCTATATGCGTCGGCGGCCGCACGGCGGTCGCGGACGTCCGGGCCGCTGAGCCCGGCATCGGCGCGTGCGAGCTGCACGGAGCCCGAGTTGTCCGTACCCTCTCGACTCGAGCTGCTGAAAACAGGAACGTCCGGCCGAGCGAGAAGGCAGATTGGACCTGGCTGGAGCCGCGGCGATGCGCTGCGGCCACTACGGAGGAGTGGATGCCGAACGTCGCAATGTGGGGTCGTGCGCTGACGGTGATGCCCCGGGTCAGCAAGCCGGATTGGGAAGGCCTGGATCTCGTTTCGCGCTGGCTGATCGCGACCCGCTCTGCCGTGATCGTGATGACCTTTACCTCGAGCGCCTATGCGGGGCTGCTGGCGGTGAAGACAGGTGCCTTCGACGGGCTCTTCTGGGCACTCGTCACGCTGGGGCTCTGCCTCGCCCACGCGACGAATAATCTGATCAACGACCTTACGGACCACTGGAAGGGCGTCGACGCCGACAACTACTTCCGCACTCAATACGGACCGCAGACCGTCGAGGAAGGCTACCTCAGCGTCCGACAGATGATCACCTATGTGGCGGTCACCGGACTGGCCGCTCTTTGCATCGGACTCTATCTGGTGGCGGTGCGCGGCGAGGTCGTGCTCTGGCTGCTCGGCAGCGGCGCTTTCTTCGTTCTCTTCTACACCTGGCCCCTCAAGTACATCGGTCTCGGCGAGCCCGCGGTGCTGCTCGTCTGGGGGCCGCTCATGGTGGGTGGCGCCTACTACGTGATCACGGGCGTGTGGAGCAACGAGGTGGCGGTGGCCAGTCTCGCCTATGCGTTCGGGCCGACCGCGGTG
Source organism: Deltaproteobacteria bacterium (assembly GCA_019310975.1). GTDB lineage: Bacteria > Myxococcota_A > UBA9160 > UBA9160 > UBA4427 > JAFDDH01. The sequence continues at coordinate 1,352 of JAFDDH010000235.1, forward strand.
CTATTCGGCAAGCATATCGACAAGCTCGACGCGGACCGCAACAAGGGGATCCGCACGCTGGCCGTCATCCTCGGAGAGCGTTCGTCACGGTGGGTGGTGGTGGCGCTGCTGCTCGGGCAGTACATCGTGGTGGGTGGGCTGATCGCAACCGGCTTCTTCGGGCCCGCACTGCTGGCCTGCCTGCTCGCACTGCCCTCGCTCAGGCAGATCGCCCGGGTCTATCGCGAGCCCCGCCCCGAAGGTCCACCCGCGGAGCTGCCCGAGGGTGTATGGCCGCTCTGGTTCGTAGCGGCGGCGTTCGCCTACACGCGTCGCTTCGGCACATGGTTCCTGGTGGGTCTGGTGCTGGATCTACTCTGGGAGCCTCTTGCGCGCCTGCTCGGCGCCTGATGCGGGGCGCCGCCTAGGCCGCTGCATGCACCGGTGGCCGGCGATCCGCCCAATGCGCGGCCTGCTCGAGCTGGGCCGATACCGCGAAGAGAAGATCCTCACGCGCATAGTCGGCCACGAGCTGTACGCCAATCGGCAGCCCCCCCGCGTTCCAGTGAAGAGGTAGAGAGATGGCCGGCTGTCCAGTGATATTGAAGGGGATCAGGAAGGGCGTGAGCTGGCCCGAGCGCATGAAGCCCTCGAGTGCCACCTCCGGATTCGGAACCAGCTCGCCCAGCGGTGGCGGCGGCTCGGGAATCGTCGGTGTAATCAACAGGTCGAAGCCCGATGCCCACCACGCCGCCAGGTCACGGCTGAAGTGTTGGAAAGACTCGATGCCGCTCTGGTATTGCGTGGCCGTCACGCCCTTGCCGATCTCCGACACCGCCCAGTTGTCCGAGTCGACGTCGTCGGGACCGAGCTCGCGCCCCAGCGCCTCGCTGAACTTCTCCATGTCACGCGCCTGGCTGCTGGCGATGACGGCGAGGATCGCGGGCATCAGGTCCGCGCCGCTCAGTGCGTCGGGCTGAGCGACCTGCACGTCGTGGCCGAGTGATTCGAGCAGTTGCCCGGCGCGCTGCACGGCTTCCTTGCAATCGTTCTTGATGTCGACATCCCGCATCTCGTTGAGCAGCCCAACGCGCAGGCGGCCCGGGTCCCGCTCGACGTCCTCGCGGTAGGGCCGCTTTGGAGGTGGGGCGAAATAGGGATCCCCTGGCATTGCCCCTGCCACGGCGTCCAAGAGGGCCGCCGTGTCGCGAACGCTGCGGCAGACGGCAAACTCGTGGGTCAACCCCCCCCAGCCGTCGCCGACATCGGGGCCCAGAGAGATGCGTCCCCGCGTGGGCTTGAGACCGATCAGACCGCTCTGGCTCGCCGGATTGCGGATTGAGCCGCCTCCGTCGCTGGCGTGCGCGAAGGGCACCATGCCCGAGGCCACCGCGGCTGCGGCGCCACCGCTCGAGCCGCCGCATGAGTGGGCGGTATTCCAGGGGCTGCGCGTCGCGCCGTAGGACTCGGGCTCGGTGGTCGTCCAGGCGCCGAGTTCGGGCACGTTGCTGCGGCCGACGACGATCAGGCCCGCAGCGAGAAACTTTTCGACCAGGTACGAAGTGGTTGTTGCACGGTATTTCGCGTCGCGCAGGAAGCGTGTGCCCCAGTAGTGGGGATCGCCCGCACGGTTGCCGCCACCGAGGTCCTTCAACAGGAAGGGAACGCCACGGAATGGTCCGTTGGGCAAGGGGCCAGCCGCCTCCTCACGTGCGCGGTCGAAGTGGCGATGGATCACGGCGTTGATGTCGGGGTCGAGCTTCTCGATGCGCCGGATGGTGGATTCGATCAGCTCGGCCGGTGTGATCTCGCCGCAGCGGACGAGCTCGGCCTGAGCCGTGGCATCGAGGCGAGCGAGCTCGCCGTCGTTGGGGCTGGATGACGACATGGCGATCCCTCCAGATGGGAACGCTACACCGCAGAGTCGACTGCTACCATCCAGCGATCCAGCAATTCGAGGAGCAGGTGATGAGCGAGTCCGGGACATCCGATCTTGTTGCGCAGCTGAGGGCCGCCATCGGCCTTCCGGGCGGCCGCGTGAAGGCCCGCGACAAGGTCAACCAAGCGATGATCCGGCATTGGTGCGACGCCATGCAGGACCACAACCCGGTGCACGTCGATCCCGATGCCGCGGCCAAATCGGTCCACGGCGCAATCGTCGCACCCCCTGCGATGATGAATGCGTGGACGATGCAGGGTCTGCTGCCTCCCCACCTGCGCGCCGCCGACGCCCCAGCGTCTTCTACGACGACTTACGGCCGCCTCGATGCTGCCGGCTACACGTCCGTGGTGGCCACCGACTCCGAGCACGACTACGACCGCTATCTGCGGCTCGGCGATGACCTGACCGGCTTCTCGACACTGACAGAGGTCTCCGAGGAGAAGCACACCGGCCTCGGCATCGGCCACTTCGTCACCACCGAGACCGAGTACCGCAATCAGGACGACGAGGTCGTCGGCCACATGCTCTTCCGGATCCTCAAATTCAAGCCGGGGACGGGTCGCGTGGCCGCCGCGGCGGGAGCGGGCGGCGAGACTGCCCAGAAGGCGCATCCCACGGATTCGGATCACAACGAGGAGGCGCATCCCGCCCGGCCCGAGCGCCGCGAGACGACGCTCCTTTACGGAGAGGTCGAGGAGGGGACCGTGCTCGCCCCTTGTCCGATCCCGATCACGGCGACGCTCATCGTCAGTACCGCAATCGCGTCACGCGACTACCAGGACGTCCACCACGACCGCGAGCTCGCCATCAAGCGAGGCTCCCCCGACATCTTCATGAACATCCTCACGACGTCGGGACTGTGTAGCCGCTACGTGACCGATTGGGCTGGACCCGAAGCCATCCTTCGCCGCCTCGCCATCCGCCTCGGTGTTCCCAACTACCCCCACGACACGATGACGATGACGGCGCAGGTCACCGAAAAGAAGCCGGGCGGCCTCATCGAAGTCGCCCTCCGCGGCTCCAACCGCCTCGGCAATCACGTCACCGGCACAATCACCCTAGAACTCCCCAGCTAAACAGCTCCTCAGTCTGGCGAACCCCTACCTACCTCGGCACAACTTCCGATCCAATCGGGCCCGAGCAAACCGTACGGGGGTCGGTGGATACCGCCTTCGGGCGAACTCAAGCGCAGCAGAGCGAGCCATTCGCCCGAAGGCGGTATCCACCGACCCTCTCCACGCACTCCACGCACTCCCTCTCCGCCCCCCATTCAAAACCGATAAATCGCCCCAACCCCAAACGTCAAGTAGTAGTACTTCCAGATCTCCCCTACGCCCCAGACGAAGCTGGTCTCCCCATTGATCGCCCAATTCTCGGTCAGGTAGTAGTCCAGCCCAATGCCGTTGCGAAACGCCCAGTCGACATCGCTGTCGGCTGCGCCAGGCACCTTGGCCCACATCCCGTTCGCGCCCAGCACCATATAGGGCTGGATCCGCTCCTCGGCGAAGTAGAACTTGCCGTTGACACCGATCGCCCAACTCCCGTACGCGATGCCGTCGGTGCTCGCGAGCCACTCGAACTCGATTTCCAGCGCGAACCGCTCGCTCTCGCGCCAGCCCAGGCGCGCGTCGATTCCTGGGTAGGGCTCCCAGCTGATCGGGGACGTCCCCGGGAAGGCCTTGGAGGAGACGAGTCCGATATTGAATGTGCCGCCCACGTAGGGGCCCGAGCGCGCGTAGTCGGGCTCCTCCTCGCTCTCCTCCTGGGCGGCGACGGGCACGGCCAGGCAAACGAGCAGGGCGATGATCAGGATCCAGGGTCGGGCCATGGCGAGTGCATCCTCGTTCGAATCTTCGCGTCGATGCGAAGCAGCTTGCGAGTGAGCGCTCGTGGACCCCGGCCGGCCGGGCTCTTCCGCCGACTCCGAATCACTTCGCGCGCTTGGGGTGGGAGTCTCCCCCAGACTCGCCGCATCACAATACGCGGGCGGAAAGGGCTTTTCCAGCATTTAGGGCAGGTGGGGGCGCCTAGCGGTGCACGTGTGGGAATCGGCACACATGCTCGCGGTACCCATGACAAGACAGTCTTGTCTTCTCATCGTCAGACCGCAATCCTGCAGCCATGGACGAGAAGAGCCTCACGGTGCTCGGCGCCAACCTGGCGCACAACCTGAAGGAGATCCGCGAGCTACGCAGCCTGACCCAGGCTCAGCTCGCGAAGCTCTGCACGGTGCCGCGTTCGACGATCGCCAATATCGAGGCCGGTGACTCGAATCCGACGCTCTCGGTGCTGGCGCGCCTCGCCAGCGCGCTGCACCTCTCGCTCGAAGAGATGCTCTCGCGTCCGCGCGCACGCTGTCAGCTCTTCACGCCGGGCTCACTGCCCGAGAACGAGTACAACCGTTTCGGGCTCGTGCGGCTGCGCCACCTGCTCCCGCACCCGATCGCCGGAATGGCGATCGAGCGCATGGAGCTGGAGCCCGGCGCCCGCTTCGTCGGCTCGCCCCACGCGCCCGGTACGCAGGAGTTTCTCTCGTGCGAGCGGGGACGCATCGAGCTGTGGGTGGCGGGCGAGACCTTCGAGCTCGAGCGCGGCGCGGTCGCGGCCTTCGCGGGTGATCAGCGCCATAGCTACCAGAACCCGGCCAAGGCACTCGCGATTGGCTACTCGGTGGTCTCGCTCGCACCCATCAACCGGCTGGGCATGGTGTCGGTGAGCTAGCAGCCCGTTGAAAAACCCGCGTCGAGCCAGGTGGCGGAATTTTGGTCCAGATCAAGGCGCGGAACCGCAGGCGTAGTCGCTCTACGGCAAGGTTTCGCAACGCAGAGCT
>JAFDDH010000471.1 GCA_019310975.1 Deltaproteobacteria bacterium
GCTCGCGGTAGTTGCGCCACCACTGCTTGCGCCGCGCCTCCGAGACCAGAATGACGACGCGATCGCCCTCGCGCTGATAGCCGACCGGAATCGAATAGCGGCGGCCGGTTCGGCACCCAGTCACCGTGATCAGCGCGAGCCCCGAGCTGGCGAGCCAGTGCACGGGCGACCTGAGGATCGTGCGGACCAGCGGGTTCATGCGCGAGAAGAACGCGTCGACGTTCGCCATCGCACTGCATGCTAGCCCGGCCCCGGGCACATCGGTCGGACGCGATCGAGATGGGCCGTGGTCTCGTGGGGTTGCGGCGGAAGATTCCGGCGTTCTGCCGGGCGGACACGGCACGATCCGATCGGCAGGGGGCTGCCTCGGGGCGCCCGGCCCCCACCAAACGCCGCGCTCTGGGCGCCGCCGCGTGGTAGTCTGCTGGGTGCCCGGCCCGGTTGCTCGCAGGTCCGGCTGCGCACTCGGAAGAGCTCCCTCTGCGATCGCAACACTGCTCGTGACACTCGGTCTGCAGTGGACGGCCGCGTCGCCGGCAATCGCCGAGCCAATCTGCATGGCGGGCAGCCAGACGGATTTGGTGCGTTTCGAAACCGTCCTTGGCGACATGGAAGTCGTGCTCTGCAGCGAGGATTCGCCAATCACGGTCGCCAACTTCCTGAGCTACGTGGACGATGGTTCGTATACGAATGACGTCATCGTGCACCGCAGCGTGCAAGGCAACGACTGCACGAATGGCGACGGAATTTGCATCATCCAGGGCGGGGGCTTCTTCATCGACGACCAGGGAATCATGGATGCCGTTCCCGCAATGGACCCGATTGGGCTGGAGGGTGACGGTCCGCACGAGCCGTACTCGATCGCCATGGCGCGCACCGACGACCCCATTTCCGCGACCAATCAGTGGTTCATCAACGTCACGAAGAACACATTCAATAACGAGCACACGGTCTTCGGCGAGGTCGTTGTCGGCCGCAACGTCGTCGATGTAATTGCGGCGCAGGAAACCTGGCGGCTGAATGCCGGGCCGCTCAGCGATACCCCCCTGATCGACTATCCCGATGACGGGTCGAGCCACGTACCCTATTTCGTCTACGTGACGGACATCGTGCGGCTCCCCGAGCCGGGCGCCGGCCTCTCGATCGGAGCCGGACTCGCTACGCTGATGTGGCTGGCGCGCAGGCGCGCCTCGGGGCTCGCGAGCTCCGGATAATCGTCGAGCTTCGAATCGGGAGGTGTCATGACGGATCCCCTCGTCATTCCGGATTCTCTCAGCTGTGGGACCGTGATCGGCGGCGAGGATCGCGACGGGGTGCTCGCCCTGGCCCGGCGCATTGAGGACTCTGGCCTCGATTCCGCGTGGGTGGGGGACCACATTTCCTTCTACATTCCCATGCTGGAATCACTTACGACGCTCGCCTTCGTGGCGGGCGTGACCGAACGCGTTCGCCTCTGCACCGGGGTGTACCTGCTGCCTCTGCGCCACCCCACCACCACCGCCAAGGTGACCTCGACCCTGGACCTGCTCTCGGGCGGCCGGCTCACGCTGGGTATCGGTGTCGGGGGCGAGTTCCCGCCCGAGTTCGAGGCCTGCGGGGTCCCGGTGGGCGAGCGCGGTCCCCGCACCGACGAGGGCATCGAGCTGCTGCGCCGCCTGTGGACCGAGGAAGCCGTGGCCCACGACGGCGCCCACTACTCGTTTGGCAAGATCTCGATGGCTCCGAAGCCCGCTCAGGCGAATGGTCCAGCGATCATCGTGGGCGGGCGCAAGGGGCCGAGTCTGCGCCGCGCGGGTCGGCTCGGCGACGGCTATATCTCACATTTGTGCTCGGCCGAGCAGTACGCGACGAATCTGCAGCGCATCCGCAAAGAGGCTGAGACCGCGGGGCGGCGTGAGGCTCCCTTCGAGACGCTGGCCTTCCTCTTCACCGTGCTCCACGACGACTACGAGGCCGCGCTCGATCTCGCGGCCAATATGCTGCAGACGCTCTACAACCGACCGATGCGCGACGCGGCGAAGAAGTATTGCCTGCTCGGGCGGCCGGAGGATTGTCTGGAGCAGATGCAGGCGTTTGCGCGCGCGGGGGCACGTCATTTCGTCTTCTCGACGCTCAGCGATCGGGATGTCTTCTTCGAGAGCTGGCAGAACGTGATCCAGCCGGGCCTCTCGCAGATCGACTTCTGAGACGGGCCGCGCGAGGGCGC
>JAFDDH010000236.1 GCA_019310975.1 Deltaproteobacteria bacterium
GCGTGTGGATCGGCCTTTCGATGCGACGCGTACCCAGTCGATATTGCTCGAGGAAGTCGTCGAAGTAGTGGAGATGCTTCGGATCGGGGCCATCGCCCGCCGCGACGAGCAGGTAGGCGACCGAGTTCGAGATGAAGAGCTCGCGCTCCGTGCGCAGCGAGAAGAGCCGGTCGAGCGAGTTGCAGGCGGTGGCAAATACGACGCCACCCGCCTCGAGCCGCGCCGCGCTGCCGACGAGCAGTGTGGCGGCGTCCGGGTCGTCGCCGATCTTTCCGTTCCAAGCCCCCTCGAAGAACCGATCGTCGGCTGACTCCACCCAGGGCCCGTGGACAACGAGCACCTCCGGATCCGCCGCTCGCAGGCGCGCCGACCAAGCGAGCCGCGGCAACGTTTCCACACGCCGGAACACAAATCTCATGTCGGCAGACGTGAGCTGCATGGTTGATCCCTCACCACCGGCCGGTGCGGCGGGCGGACGATGATAGGGCGACCTGGAGGGTTATCCACGACGCAGAGGCGATTCGAGCGGGCCGTGGTGCCACGAGGCCGGCTACCGACCCTTGAACTCGGGTGCTCGCTTCTCGACAAATGCCTGGACTGCGTTGCGGTGGTCCTCGGTCAACGCCGTGTGGACGTGATGCGTCGCCTCGAGGTCGAGACACTCGCCCATGCTCGCACCGGAGAGTGCGCGGTTGATATTCTCCTTCATGTAGCGATACGCGATGCTCGGGCCCTGTGCGAGGCGAGTGGCGAGCCCGAGCGCTTCACGCTCGAGCGCGTCGGCCGGGACGACGCGGTTCACCAGGCCGATCTCTCGTGCGGTCGCCGCGTCGATCTTGTCGGGCAGGAAGTAGAGCTCCCGCGTTTTGGCACTCCCGATCAGCTGCGACATGAAGAAAGTGCCGCCGTAGTCGCCGCCGAATCCGACGTTGGCAAACGCGGTCGTGAAGACCGCAGTCTCGGAGGCGATTCGCAGATCACAGGCAAGCGCGAGCGAGAGTCCCGCGCCGGCGGCGGCACCGGGCAGCATCGCGATCGTCGGCTTGGGCATCTCGTAGAGCTTTCCCGCCGTGCCTCGCTGATCGAGACGCTGCAGGTGGATCGCCTCGTCCAGCGTGCGACGACGTCCTCCGGAGGACTGGGACTCCGCCATGCCCTTCACATCACCGCCGGAGCAGAACGCGCCGCCAGCCCCGGTGAGCACCACGCAGCGGACATCGGGATCCCGCTCGACATCGAGGAGGGTCGCCCGCATCGCGGCCAGCATCGCGCCCGAAAGCGCGTTGCGGCGCTTGGGACGGTTCATGGTCAGGATGGCGACCTGGCTCTCGACCCGCGCGAGCAGGTCGTCGGTCCCCGTATCGATTTTCCTGCTCTCTGCGCGCTCGTTCATGACTCCCTCCTCGTGCGTGTTGGCGGCTGTCTCACGCTTCCTATATTACCGCGCCCTGGCAGCCGGCTCCGGCGCGAATCGGAACTGGATGTCGATCCAGGCCTGTCTCCGCCCACGAGCCACGCGAGCTGCTTGCAGAACGCGCGAGCTGGCGAGAGAATAGGCGAGCGTGTATCACGCGCTCGACGCGCTGCAGTTCCAGGAGGGCGAACGAGCTCGGCTCTGGATGTCGGATCAGCTGGCTGGATCTGCGTGCGAGCGCTTGGAGCGCCTTTCGGCCACGCGATCGCCGTGGGTACTGAGTGCCATGAGTGCGGGTGATAGGCAGATGTCGGCGACGAAGGCGAAGATGATGGTGACGCCCGTTAGCAGGCCGAACTTGACGAGGTTGGTGAGGCTCGCAAACGCGTAGATGAAGAATGAGAGCGACAATACGATGGAGGTCACGAGAAGCGCGTGCCCGGTGGTGCGCAGCGTCTCGCGAACGGCCAACTCTGTGTCGTGCAGCTCTTCGTAGAATTTTCGAAATATGTACATGAAGTGGATCGTATCGTCCACCGCCAACCCGATTGCGATGCTCCCGATCAGGAGGGTGAATGTGTCGAGCGCAATTCCGAGCCAGCCCATCAACCCCAGCGTCAGGATGATCGGCGCCAGGTTGGGCACCATTGCGGCCACACCGGTTCGGAACGTGCCGAGCACCAGGAACATCAGCGGAGTAATGATCGCCAGGGCGATCAGGTAGCTGCGCCGAAGACTGGTCGAGATCGCGTTCAGCGATCGCGTCATCAGACTGACGAAGCCGGTCATCGTGATCTCGACATCGTCGCCGAGGCTCTCACGGGCAACCGCCTCCACGCGGGCAATGAAGGGTTGGTAGTCGGTTGGTGAGGCGTAGGGCAAGTTCATCGTCAGGCGCGCGCGCTGGAACTGGGGATCGATCAGCTTCTCGAGGTCGTCGGAGCCGCTGTTCTCGAAGAGCAGAAGCTCTTGGGCGACGAGCTCTCGACTATCCGGGATCGCGTAGTAGTCGGCACGATTCTCGTTGAGGGCCTGGTGGATCTCCTTCGAAACATCGACAATCGATGTCACCTTGCTCACACGGACATGGCCCGCACTCTCGACCTGCATGCTGCGATCACTCAGCCTATCCAGACGCCCCAGCAATGACGGGTCGAGCAGGCCGTTTTCCTCACCTGTGTCGACCAGAACCTCGAGCGAGACCGTGCCGCCAAGCTCGGCGTTGACGAATTCGGTCGCAATTCGCAGCGGGTCGTCCTCTGGAAACCAGCTGATCGGGTCGTAGCTGAAGCCGAGACGCGTAATCCCGACGATCGCGAAGAGCAGGATCGCAGACATGCACACGAGCACCGTCTTCGGATGCCGAACGCATTGGTCGCCCGTCCACAGAAGTATCCGTTCGATCCAGCCGGCTCGCCCCGCCTCGCGCGGAGCGAGGCGCCTCAACGGAATCGTGTGGAGCAGGCCAGGGAGCAGCACCATGCAGTAGCTCAGCCCCAACCCGATCCCGAGCGGCGCGAAGATCCCCAGGTCCGCGACGGGCGCTACCTCTGCGGTGAGGAAGGAGACCAGTCCACCCGCCGTGGTGAGTGCGGTCATGACGATGGCCAGTCCCGAGTGCTGCAGGGCGTGGGCGAGCGCCTCTTCGCGAGACTGACCCTCATCGTAGGCGCGATAGAAGATCACCAGCAGGTGAACGCTTCCGCCCACGCCGACCGCCAGCAGGAAAGACGGCAGGATCTGCGTCGGGATTCCGAGTGGTACTCCTATCAGTGCCATGGCGCCGAAGGTCGAGACGATCGAGAGTGATACGACCACGAGCGGGAGGAATACAGCGGATGCGCGACGGAAGAGCGCAAAGAGGAATACAGCCACCGCGATCAGCGACAGGCCTACGAAGACCGCCATATTGTCCATCATCTCGGACGCCAGACGCGCCGCCGCGACCGGTCCCCCGCAGATGTGGATCTCGAGGTCGTCGTTTCGGTAGCGGTCGACCAGCGCGGTGAGTCCGGCGACGGCCTCGGCCTCCTGCTCGCCGCTCAGGCTGGGAGGCTCGGTGCCTTCCGTATCCTCGAATCCGCCTAACGGGTCGTCCGAATCCATATTGCCTGCATAGCTGTCGAGCTTGATGATCAGTGTCGTCGTGCGTTGATCCTGAGAGAAGAGGAAGTTCTGATAGAGGGGATTTGCGAGCGCGCGCTCGCGGAGCTCTGGCAACGCATCCTCATCCGGCGGCCAGTCTTCGAGCAGATCCCGCACGATCAGCTCGTCGCCTCGACCGCGGGTCTCTCGCACGTTGATCAGGCTCGTGACTTCGGCAATGTGCGGGATGTCGTTCTCGACGGCACGGTGGATCTCGTGGAGGGTCGTGAGGAATCCGGAGTCGAAGATGCGGGGCGGCCGCAGGGCGACGATGATCAGCTGGTCACTGCCGAACTGCTCGCGGAAGGCGGTGTACACGATCCGGGCTGGGTCATCGGAGCGCAGGAACGCCTCGGTCGAGGTGTCGATCTGGAGGCGCGGAACCTGCGATCCCAGCAGCAGAGCCAACGTGACCATCGACCCAATGATCGGCCAGCGATTCCGCGCTGAGACGTGCCCCCAGTTCTCGAAGCGGTTCTCGATCCACGTACGCAGGGCCACGTCCCACCGCGGCCGGGGATGCTCTTCTTCGGCTGACTCGATCAATGAACGGACCCTCGGTCCGGGCGCGGACTGGAACTCTTCCCTGCCCTGCTGCGTAGCACAGGTCGATTCGTGACGAGGTGGAACTTCTCTAGACTCAGGTAGTCGGCGATCGCAGCGAAGTCGGGTGCGATCGTGTAGACGCCATCGCCGGGCGAGGCTCCACACGTCCGTCCCGCACCCCAGCGAAGGAGAAAGCATGTCGAACTCGGACGAAGCCAGCATTCGGAGCCTCGTATCCAGGTACGCCCAAGCCGTCGTTCAAAGGGACGCGGCCGCGTGGGGCTCCACGTGGGCCACGGGCGGAATTTGGGAGCTGCTGGGCCAGGCGCCCACGGGTCGGAAAGCCGTGCTCGAGCATTGGAATCGGCTGATGTCCGGCATCGTGTTCGTCTACCAGCTCGCGGGTGAGGGCTCCGTCCACGTCGATCAGAGCGGCGCGCGCGGCACCGGGTGCTTTCCGACCGTAGAGTTCACCAAATTGGGCGATGGCCCGGGCACACTGCTGCTCGGGACGTATCACGACGCGTACATCGTCGAGGAGGGCGAATGGCGCTTCGCCCATCGCCGCATGGAGATCCACTACATGGGCCCGAGCGATATGAGCGGCTCGCCCATGCCGACTGGCTCGAGCTGACTTGATCCCCCGATGCTCTATTCTCCATAGGTGCACGAAACTTGCGGCCGTGCGAGATCCCCGCGAGCGGCCTGGGCTCGCGTTTCGATTGCGCTGGCCGTCGCTCTAGCGGCGCTGCTCGTCTACCAGCTGACTGACAATCACGTTCGCAGCGGTGACACCTTTCCGGCGCGGCTGCTTCCGATCTCGATCCTGAACGAGGGAAATCTCGACTTCAACGAGTTCCACCGCAACGCGGGGCCCGGTCACCAGCTCGAAGAAGACTATATGTTCACGCGGGTGGGCGACCGGGTTCTCTCCTATTACTCCATCGTCCCGGGTCTCGTGAACCTGCCGGTTCACTGGGTCGCGCGGCAGCTGGGCCGAGACAATCGTGCGGACATGCAGCTCCTGGGAAGGACGACCGCTTCGCTGGTTGCTGCGTGCTCGGTGTTCTTCGTCACCTGGACGCTCCTTGGCCTCTGCGAGCGAACGAGTACGGCCGTGATCTTCGGGGCCCTCTACGCCTTCGGCACGACCGCCTGGAGCGTCGCGGCCACAGGGCTCTGGCAACACGGGCCGTCGCTCCTATTCCTCAGCGCGGCATTCGCGGGCTTGTTCTCGCGCCGGCGCCTCGGGATCCTGGCCGCGGGTTTCTTTCTCGGGATGGCGGTCTGGAATCGGTTGCCAAACGCAGGCTTCGCTCTGACGGCTAGCGGCTACGTGGCGATCTACCGACCCCGCGATCTGTATTGGCTCTTCGCCGGGGCATCGCTGCCCGCACTGGCCATGTTCGGGTATTCGTGGAGCCACTGGGGGAGCCTCTGGGCTCTCGGTGAGGGGCATCAGCTGGCGGGCTTCGGCGGCCCGCTGCTTCCCAACCTGGCGGGCATCCTGCTCAGCCCGAATCGCGGCTTCTTCGTCTTCACACCCGTCTTCGCGCTGGCGCTCCCCATGCTCTTCAAGGTGCTGATCGCACCACGCCGCTGGCCACTTCTCTTCGCGCTCTCGCTGGGAACCTTCGCAGTCTTGCTGGCCCACTCGCTCTGGTCTGTGTGGTGGGGCGGAGAATGCTTCGGCTACCGCCTCCTCACCGAGATGGTCCCGGTATGGATCTTTCTCCTGGCCCTCTCCTGGGAGCGCTGGATCATCCATAGCCGCACCGGCGTGATCTGCTTCGCAACGCTGGCGACGCTATCGGTCTACATCCACTTCCTCGGAGGCGTCTACTATCCGAGCGGCTGGAATACCTCTCCGCGATCGATCGATGAGGATCCCGGGCGCGCTTGGGACTACCGAGACACCGAGATCGGTCGCCTTCATCGGGTCTTTCTCGATCGCGTATGAGCGATTCGAGCCGCCGAAGGGCA
>JAFDDH010000070.1 GCA_019310975.1 Deltaproteobacteria bacterium
CCCGTGGATCCGGCCGGCGAAGCCATCCGCATTGGTTCGCTGGCCTGGATTCGCGCACTTCCGTTGCTGCTCGGGCTAGCGCACGAGCGGCATCAAGTCGTGACCGACCCGCCGTTCAGCCCGATCGTCTGTCCGGTCATCCAGCTCGACTCGTCGGACGCCAGGAAGAGGACGGCGGCGGCGACGTCCTCGGGCTCGCCGAGCCGGCCGACTGGGACCGAGCGGGCGACACGCTCCAACACTTCCGCGTCGCCCACGTGTGCCATCGTGCCGAGCGCCAGCGTATTCGCGGTCACACCCTGGCGCGCCACCTCCATCGCGAGGTGCCGCATGAATGCGATCGCGCCGCCCTTGCCGGCTCCGTAGGCCGCTACCCCGAGCGACAGCCCTACCTGGCCAGCGCCGGACGAGATGGTGATCACGCGGCCGCTGCCGCGCTCGCACATCCCGTCGATCACGGCCCGCGTGCAGTGCAGTACGCCGTAGAGATTGAGGTCGATGAAGCGCTTCCACATGTCGGGCGATGTGTCCTGGAAGCGATCGATCGTCATGGCTTCCGGGACGCCCGCGTTGTTGACCAGGATGTCGACGGGAGCGAGCTCCAGCCCCACTTGCTCGACACCCGCGCGCACGGCGTCTTGATTGGTCACGTCGAAGGCGGCCGCTATGGCCTGGCCTCCCGCCTGCCGGATCGACTCGGTGACTTCCTCGGCGCGCGATGCGACGAGATCGTTCACGCCGACCGCCGCACCGCGGGCGGCCAGAAGCCGGGCGATGCCTGCTCCGGTGTTCTGTCCCGCACCCGTAACCAGCGCGACTCGTCCCGAAAGATCGAACATCGTTCCGCACGATAGCCGAATGTCCGGATGCCGGGGCCGCTAGGAGCGGCGTGCGTGCAGGCGCTCCGCATACCAGTGCGGCGGGAAGAAGGCGAACCAGAGCGAGAGCCCGCCCAGCAGCGCGAGACCGAGCGTGGATCCGACGATCATGAGCCGTGGCGCGAGCGCTGCCTCGGGTCCAATGTCGATCTCGAGGAATCGCGTCAGGATCACGACACCGATGGCTCCCAGCATGCCGCCCATCCACAGGCACCAGAGCAGAAAGCGGTTGGCGATCACGGCGTCGGTCAGCCCGAGCTCGACGCGTCGACGCATCATCAGCCAGTAGCGCAGCGATTCGCCGAGCGCCCAGATGAGCGCGCCCGCACGCACGACGGCCGTCACGCGAACGACCGCTCCGCCAGGGGGCACGAAGTTCTCGGCCACGGCCTGGATGACGTAAAGCAGGGCCAGGACGGCGCAGCCGCCCAGAGCCGCACTTCGGCGCACGAGCGAATGCGTTCCGAAGCAGCGCCACACGAAGAGGTAGAGCGCCCCGAAGCCGAGGCTCAGGACGAGGTGACCGAATGCCATCGCGACCCGGCTGCTGGTTCCGGAGAAGAGCTGCGGATTGCCAGCCAGCAGCGCCGGTACGGATCCCAGTCCGATTCCGACGAAGTAGATGCCGACCAGCCCTTCGGTCGGCGTACCGCTGGCCCGCGAACGCAGCAGGATGCGAACACCGAGAGCGCCGAGCAGAAGGCACACGAGCAGACCGAAGACGGGTGTGTGCATCGTCTCCTCATCGACAGATCTTCGGTCCAGGATGAGGAATTCGGGCCGGCTCCGCGTCGCCGGCAGATTGCCGCGAGCCGACGAGCGCGCGACGTGCGTGGACGGTGGGCTCAGCCCTTCTTCTGGGCATCCGCCAGTGTGCGCCGATGGATGTCCACCGACCAGGCCGACGGAATGCTGCCAGTCAAGGACGCACCCTCGGCCTCCATGATGTCGGGGTACGTCTCGGAGAAGGTCGCCCACCAGGCGCGTGCTTCCACTTGACCCCACGTGCCCTCGAGCGCGATGGCCTCCAGGGCATCGAGCAATTCGCTGGCATCGGCGGGGCGCCCGGCGACGTCCTTGGCGAGGCAGCGCAGCACGAGCGCCTCGAGGTCGGGATGGATCGTGCGCCCGGCCCGCTTGGAGGGTGACTCGGGCTTGTCGTTCAGGTGTTTGGCGAGCACGTCCACCGGCGAGTCGCCGGAGAAGACGTGGCTACCCGTCAGCAGATAGTAGGCGATGGCCCCGAGCTGGTAGACGTCGCTGCGCGCGTCCATCTTATCCGGCGCCTCCACGGCCTCGGGTGACATATAGAGAGGCGTGCCGGTGAGCGAGTTGATACTCGTGAGGGCGACGTCCTGGTCCTGTTGCTCCTGTCGCACCAGGCCGAAGTCGAGGACCTTCACGA
The DNA here is from genome assembly GCA_019310975.1 of Deltaproteobacteria bacterium. Classification (GTDB taxonomy): domain Bacteria; phylum Myxococcota_A; class UBA9160; order UBA9160; family UBA4427; genus JAFDDH01. The sequence goes on from JAFDDH010000070.1 coordinate 2,284, forward strand.
AGTCGAGGAGGCCACCGCGCTCGCAGAGCATCACGTTCGAGGGCTTGAGGTCGCGATGGATCAGACCTGCCGTGTGCGCCTCGGCCAGCGACGCGCAGGCCTGCTTCATTACGAAGACGGTGCGCTCGTCGGACTGGCCGCCGTCGTTCTCCACGCAGGTGCCGAACGTGATGCCGCGCAGTAGCTCCATGGCGTAGTAGAAGGTGCCGGCCGGTGTGTAGCCGTAGTCGTAGATCTCAATCGTGTTGGGGTGCGAGAGCGAGCTCGAGACCTGCACCTCGCGCTCGAAGCGAGCCACCCCCTCAGCATCGGCACGCTCGCCGTCGAGCACCTTGATGGCGGTGGGTCGGCGCAGCAGCGCGTGTCGAGCGAGGTAGACGGTACCCATCCCACCCTTGCCGAGCTTGCGCTCGATCTTGTAGCGGCCGAGCTGTTTGGCCTCGGCCACCTCGCTCTGCAGGCGCATCACGACGAAGGTGTAGAGGAACATGCCGACCGCGCCGACCACGAGCAGTCCCACCAGTGTGAGCAGACGCGCCCGAATGGCGAAGAGCCCCGCATACGCCTCGTCGACGTCCATCTCCGTCGTGATTCCGATCTCGACATCCGGCAGCCAGCGCCACGCGCCGACCACCGCAACACCCCGGTAATCCGAGTAGCCGTCGACGTCGAAGCCGTCGCGGCCGGCGATAGCCTCGGCGGCCATCGTGGTGAGCGGCCGGGCGCGCTCCGCCAGCTTGGGGACATAGCCCTCGACGATATTTCCGCCCGGGGCGCGTATGTGGATTGCGAGAGCCGATGTGACGGTCGGATCCTCGGGAAGCAGGCCGATCTCACGCAGCTGGTCCTCGAAGCGGCTGCGCGAGAGGAGCAAGCCCTCGCGATCGAACGCGTAGGTCTCGCCGCTCTTGCCCGGTCGAGCCACATTGAGGATGCGTGAGAAATCCTTCTCGGGATTCAGCGCGAAGCCCAGACTGGCGATCACCTCGCCCTCGCTGTTGCGGATCGGCGAAGCCAGGATCATCGTGACCACCGCGGAGGCCGGATCTCCGCTCGTGTCCCAGAGGATCGGCGGTGTCAGCACGGTCTTGCCGTCGAAGATACTGGGCAGCAGCTGGTTGCCCGCTCGTGGCCGGTGGCCGACATTTTCGTCGATTGCGTTTGCCATCATGAAGCCGCTGATGGTCTGCGAGCCCCATCCCGTGTAGCCCTGGGACGAGGTGATGACGTCCATCAGCTCGCGAAGCTCGGCCTGATCGGGCACGGCGAGCAGGGCGTCGCGGGATTCGCCGCTCCTGCGAGCCGCGTCGACCAGTCGCTCGACAGCGGTCACGATGCGTGGATCCTCCGCCGTCCGCTTCATCAGGGCCTGGTTCTCGTTGGCCCAGATGTCGATCGCAGCCAGCGCGGACTCGAGGGTCGTCTCGAGCTGGCTCTGGACTTGTTCCTGCATGATCTGCTCGAGCGCACGCAATGACGTCCAGCCGAAGGCGGCCAACAGGCACGCGAAGAGCAGTGGCCAGATCCAGACGTGGCGCTTGATGAGGTCGACCATGGCAGTGCGGGAGTGTAACAGGATGCCGGGCCGCATCGCGCGGCCCTTGATCGTGGTGGCGTCTGGGTGTATCCCAGGTACATCGCCTCGAGAGCTGGCTTGGGGGGTGAACGGAGGAGGATGAAGTATGCCGACCGTCAACTTCTCGCTCGAGGGCAAGGTGGCCATCGTCACTGGAGGCAGCCGGGGGATCGGCCGCTCGATCTCGATTGGCCTGGCCGAGGCCGGCGCCGATGTCGCCATCGCGGCCCGCAAGCCGGAGGCGCTGGCCGAGGCGGTGGCGGCCGTGCAGGCCACGGGCCGCCGCGCCATCGGGGTCCCCACCAACGTGCGCCGAAGGGACGAGCTGAAGACGCTCGTGGAAGAGACGAAGGCCGAGCTCGGCCGCGTCGACGTGCTGGTCAACAATGCGGGAACGAACCCGGTCTTTGGACCCGTCCAGGACATCGACGATCGCGCCTGGGATACGATCATGAACACGAACGTGAGATCGCCGCACATCCTGTCGAACTTCGTGCGCGAGGCGATGCTCGAGCAAGGCGAAGGCGGTGCGATCGTCAACGTGAGCTCCGTCGGCGGCTATCGCGCCTCCGACGTGATCGGCGGCTACTCGGTCTCGAAGGCCGCGCTCATCATGCTCACGCAGGTGCAGGCCAAGACCTGGGGCAAGGATGGCATACGCGTGAACTGCATTGCTCCGGGTCTGATCAAGACCGACTTTGCCAGGGCGCTCTGGGAGGATGAGAAGACGCTTCGGATCGCAGAGGCCGAGTCCGCGTTGCATCGCATCGGTCAGTCCGACGAGATGGCTGGTGCCGTCGTCTACCTCGCGAGCCCCGCCTCGTCGTTCGTGACCGGGCAGACACTGGTGCTGGATGGCGGGCGGCTGCTCTGACGTGGGTGTGGGCCGGCGCAGAGCCGGGCCGGGAGGGCACGGTGGCGATTCCGATCCAGAGTGTGATGCACGTGAACGTGAACTGTTCGGATCTCGAACGGTCGCTCGCCTTCTACCGCGACATCGTCGGCCTTACGCCGGCGGCGCATACGAACCCTTTGCCACAGAAGGGTTTCCCGATGGGCGCCGGAGCAGAGGAAGAGCCTCTGGCAAACGCGGCCGGCCCGGTGCAGTGGGATGCCTGGATGCTTCAAGACGTCCGCGGCTTCGCGGGACCCAGCGTGGATCTGCTTCGATGGCAGATACCGTCACCGGTCGGTCATCCCTACACCGACCCGAGTCATCTGGGCTTCGCGCGACTCGGTGTCCTGGTGCCGGACATCGAGTCTGCCCACCGGAAGGCGAGTGAGGCAGGGTATCGCTGCCTGTCGCCACCGGGCCAGGTGCCGGTGGACCCGGACCGGGAGGCGCGCCTCTTCGTCGTGCTCGATCCCGACGGCATAAGGATCGAGCTGATCGAGCAAGCCGCCATGACATCGCCGCAGTTGATGTTCGTCGACGTGAACTGCAGCGATCACGCCCGTTCGCTCGAGTGGTACGAGCGCGTGCTCGGTCTCGAGGTGCGTGGGCGTTGGGGGCCGGGCTCGGTGCGCGGTGACGTGAACGGGATCGAGGGCGACGTCGAGTGGGAGGTCGCCTATCTCTTCCCGCCAGGCCAGGAGGCCTTCGGCATCGATCTGGTCCAGTGGCACCGTCCCGCGCCGATCGGCCGTCCCTATGCGAACGCCAACCACTTGGGTCTCTACCGCATGGCGTTCATGGTCGAGGATATCCGCAGCTGCCATGATGAGCTGCTGCGTCAGGGCGTCGAGTGTCCAGCGCCCATCTGGCTCGATATGGGTCCGGACATCCCCATCGACGGGCTCTTCGCGCTCTTCTTTCCGGACCCGGACGGGACCTGCATCGAGCTGATCGAGAGCCCGAAGCTGGGCTGATGCGGCTGACCCCGAACCGCGCGCGAGCCGCTCAGCGCGACTTCGACCGTCGGCGCCCGTTCGACACGCTCAGCGCCTGCTTCTGACCACGTCCGCACCAGGGGCAGAAGCGCCAGCGCGGCGCCACGGGCCAGCGGCAGCGTCCACACTTCGAGAGCTGGGGCTCGCTCCATGGGCGCACGACTTTTGTCTTGCATTGTGGGCAGTAGCGCATGTAGCGGCGGATCTGCCCACCGCAGCCGCGCTTGCGGCACTTCCGCACTGCGCGCGGGTCCGGCGCCGGGCGCTGGCCGTTGCCCTCGAAGCGGCCTCGGTAGCACCACGGGCAGGCCGTCCACTCCGGCCGTACACCGCGCTCGCAGTCGGGGCAGACGAGCGCCTGCTTGGTCACTTCGCGGAACGAGTTGTCGTTGGCGCCACACCACGGGCAGTACGTCATGGCCTCGGAGATCGGACCGTCACAGGCGTGGCAGTCGAAGCGCAGATCGAGCTGTGCTCCGTATTGGCGCCGGAACCAGCGCGTCTCCAGCTCGAAAGGAGTTGTGTCCCGGCGCTTCGGGCTCGGTCTTCGCCGTGGCTTGGCTTTGCGCTCCTCGCTTCGGTGCATTGCACGCTCGAGTGCCTCGTGGAAGGCGACGCCGGTCGCCCAGCGCTTGGGCGCGTGTACCTGCAGCGCCCTGCGCAAAACCGGCTGAACCTCCTTGGGAACGCGCTTCACGAAGCGGTCGTGTGCCTCGAGCGGCCATGCGAAGGGCCAGCCGGGCAGCACCCCGGTGAGGAGCTGATAGGCGGTCAGCCCCAGGCTGAAGACGTCCGATGAATAGCCCGGCCGTCCATACGCCTGCTCGGGGGCCATGTAGCCGAGCGTGCCGACTTCGGTGAGCGGCATCGTCTTGGCGTACTGAAAGCGCGCCGTCCCGAAGTCGGCGAGCTTGGCGCGGCGGCCCGGGAAGATCAGGATGTTGCCGGGCTTGATGTCCCGATGCAGGACTCGCTTGCTGTGCGCATAGGCGAGGCCAGCCGAGCAGTCGCGGATGATCGAGAGCGCCAACGGAACCGATCGCCGCGCCGCCGCGTAGCTGTCCAGGCTCCTCTGGGCCACGTCTGTGGCGATCAAAAACCACGCGCCCGACCAATCCGCGTTGCGCACGCCAAGCACGTTGGGATGGTCGAGTCGGGCCGCCAGTCGGGCCTCGTACTCGATGTCGTCGCGCCCAAACTCCTCGACGACGCTGGGCGGGATCAGCTTGAGGGCGACCTTGCGGTCCTCCACCAGGTCACGCCCGAGCCACACGTCGGCGGACGCGCCGGCGCCGAGGCGCCGGTCCAGCCGGTATTTGCCCATTCGTGCACCGCGGCGCAGCCGCGTCATGCCCGGCCGCCCCCAGGTTCCTGGCTGGCGCCCCCATTCGCGCCTGGCTGCTGCGTTCGGTAGAGGATGAAGGTCGCGTCGTCGGGCTTCGCCGGTGTGCCCTGATCGGGTGTCTCCATGCGCACTGCGCAGCGCTGGGCGAGGCCCTTTGCGGCCAGCCCGAGCGGACCCTTTCGGATCAGCTCCACGATTTCACCCATGTGCAGGTTGTCGACGAGACCATCGGTGGCGAGTAGCAGGGTATCCCGGGGTGCGAGCCGGAGCGGGCTTCCAACCTCGATGTGCATATCGTTGGCACCGAGGTGGTTCGAGAGGTAGTGGCGATCGTCATGATGGAGCGCCGCGTCCGGATCGATCAATCCGGCGGCGACACCGTAGCCCACGGGAGAGTGGGCCATGGTCTCGAGCTTGTATTTTCCGCGCTGACCGACGACCAGCGCCACCGAGTCACCCACGTGGTAGGCGCGCAGCACGGTGTCGACGATCTGCGTGACCACCAGGGTCGTGCCGGCTCCGACAGCCAGCTCGAGGATCGCGGCGTTGGCGTCCTCGAAGCCATCCATGATGGCGGCGCGCAACGTGGACTCGTCCTCGCAGCGCTCGAGGTGACGGCTCACGCGATCGAGTGCGATCGCCGAGGCGGCATCGCCGGATGGCGCCCCCCCGAGGCCGTCCGCCACGGCCAGCACCAGAGTGCCGGGCCAGGGTGCAAAGACCGCGCAGGCATCCTCGTTCGGCGTGTCCTTGTCGGGAGCGCGGCAGGTATAGGCGTGGATCTCGCCGGTCTCGGAGCGGTGCTCCACCGGGACGTCTGTTTCTCGACCCGCCAGGATCAGCTCGGCCACGGTTCGGATCCGAATCCCCTCAGAAGGCTCCCCGGCTGCAGCGACGCTGGTACGAATGTCATGCCGCTCGGGCCAATTGCCGCCTCAGCTGAACGCCTGCTCGAGCTCGTCGAGAAGCGCGAGCTCGGACTTGGAAATCTTGGAGCCGAGTCCGAGGATGCCACCACTGGCCTCTGCGACCTGCCGAGCCCGCGCGATCAGCTCGCCGCGCAGCGTGCAGAGCGATTCGGTGTCGAGGATCTTGGACATCATCCGGATGTAGTTACGCCAGGTATCCATCAATTCGGGGTCCGGCCGCTCGGCGAGGCGTCCCTCGAGCAGCAGGTAGCTCACGTCGCCCGGCTCCAGCCCATACTCGCGAGCCGCCTCGAGTACTGCGGCGCGCTCCTTCTTGTCGAGCTTGCCGTCCGCCCAGGCGACCGCGACGAGCGGCGTGAGCGAGATGGCGGCCACCGTATCGCTGGTGAGCCCGAGATCGACGAGTTTGCCCAGCACCGCATCGTCGCTGATGCCCCAGACGGCTGCCACCATCTCGCGGGCCGAGAGCGTCTTCTTGTTCTGGCGGATGGCGGCGAGAATCGCCTCGCGGTCGAGTCCTTTGTAGAAGGAGTCCGTCAGGGTCTTGCCCAGATCGGAGAGCGATTCATTGCTCAAAAGGGCACCTCGTCGTCACGCGCTAGGACGGCTACCGCGCCCCGCTTCGGGCGGGCCACGGATCGTAGCAGTACGGTGCGAATGCGGGGTCGGCGCCGCTTCGCTGACTGCGCGCTCGAAGGGCACCCGGCCAGCGACCTGTGCCGCAAACGCCTCTCTGGTAGCCTAGTCCCATGTGTGACTCCGTCGTGGCGCTCGGCCAGCACACTGCGCAAGGCGTCACCCTCTACGCCAAGAACAGCGACCGGTCCATCGGCGAGTGCCAGCCCTTCGCCCAGCATCCTGGCGCCTTCCATCCGCGCGGCGCCACGACCCGCTGCACGCACGTGAAGATCCCGCAGGTGGCCGAAACCTATCGCGTAATGGGTCACTCGCCGTGGTGGGTCTGGGGCTTCGAACAAGGTGTCAACGAGCACGGCGTCGCAATTGGCAATCTATCCGTCTTCTCGCGCGAGCCCGTCGAGGCGCAGCCCGGCCTGATCGGCATGGATCTGGTCCGCCTCGGTCTCGAGCGCGGGCGCGACGCACGCGAGGCGCTCGAGATGATCGCGGCGCTGCTCGAGCAGCACGGTCAGGGTGGCCCGGGCTTCGGACCGGGGGAGTCCGGCTACCACAACAGCTTCATGATCGCCGACCCCGAACAGGCCTGGGTGCTCGAGACCAGTGGCCGCCGCTGGGCGGCGCGGCGCGTCGACCAGGAAGCGCTCTCCAACCACATATCACTCGGCGCGAACTGGACGATTGGCTCGCGCGACCTCGAGTCCCACGCCCGTGTGGCCGGTTGGTGGAGCGGGTCGGATCGGCTCGATGTCGCCAGCGCCTACCGAAATCCCGATGTGCCCGGTCGCCTGTCCGAGGGCCGGCTGCAGCGTTCTCGTGGCCTGCTCGCCGCCGGGCGCGGCAAGCACGATGTCGAAAGCATGGCGGCGCTCCTGCGCGATCACGGTGAGGGCTCGCCGCTGCCGCCCGAGAACCGCGCCGCCGAGGATGACGCCCGCTATACGCTGTGCATGCATGCCGAGCCCGTCGGCACCACCACTGCGAGCCTGATCGCTCCTCTGCCGACGGATCGCACGCCGCCCTGGCCCGTCTGGATCTCGTTCGCTTCGCCTTGCACGAGCGTCTTTCTGCCTGTCTACATCGACGGTGTGCTGCCCGCGGTATTGGCCCGCGGCGCGGGCCAACCGGACCAGTCGGGCAGCGGCTCGGCATGGTGGACGTTTCACCGTCTAAACGAGGCGGCCGCCCGCGATTTTTCGGCGTCGCTTCCGCTGCTCGCCGCGCGCTGGTCCACCTTCAGCGAGCGCGTCGACGCCGGGCGCGGGCCGGTGGAGAGCGAGGCGCATATCTTGGCGGTGGCCGGGGAGGCCGAGGAGGCGGCCGGGCTGCTCTCCGATTTCATGCAGCGCGTCGTCGAGGATGCGCTCGATGAGGCACGCCGGCTCGAGGCTCTGCTCAGGCGCTAGCGGCGTGGCGCTCGACCTCGTGGACCGGAACGCGTCGGACCGGACGTGCGCGCACGAAGTACTCGTCGCGCATCTCCCAGGGTACGCTGAGCGCGCTCAGGATCTGACGCTTGGTGGTCTGACGGCAAGCGCGCCCCTTCTCGACCGCATGAATGGTGCGAGCCGACACGCCGGCCTTCTGGGCCAGTTCATTCTGGGTCCAGCCCAGCGCCTGCCGGGCGGCACGAATTCGGTTCATTTCGGGGGCCTCTGCGGAGCTTGGAGACGAAGACGGATTCTAGCGTGATCGCCCGACCAATGGAGTCGCGGCGGGGCGAGCCGCTGAAGCAGAGCGTAGAGGGCTTTCAACACGCCCTTGCCCGCATCTTGATCCCCCTGGGGTGGGGTGGGGTGGGAGGCCCGAGCTGTCCGCCGATGCCAGAGAGAGCGCACTGCGCGGCCCCACCGGGTGCCCCGCGTGGCGGCGGGATCGATTCGCGGATCAGATTCCCCCGCCCTCAGAGAGCGACGTCGTCGTCGTCGTGCGCACCCTCGAGAGCCGCGTCTTCGCCGGCGCAAGCAGGCGAGTGAGCCAGAGCGTTGCGTCGTCCACCAGACTGTAGACGACCGGCACCACCACCAGGGTCAGCAGCGTCGAGGTCAGCAGGCCGCCGATGGTGATCATCGCCATCGGCGCGCGAAACTCGGAGCCCACGCCGTGGAAGAGCACCGTGGGCAGCATTCCGAAGATCAGCGCCCCCGAGGTCATCAGCACCGGCCGCATGCGCACGGGGCCGGCTTCGAGGATCGCTGCATTGCGCTCGAGGCCGGTTGCGCGCAGCTGGTTGATGTAGTCGACGAGCAGGATGCCGTTCTTCATCACCAGTCCCATCAGCACCAGCAGGCCGATGCCGCTCATCATGTCGAGCGACATGCCAGCGAGACTCAGGGCCACGAAGCCACCGATGAAGGAGAGCGGTGCGGACACCATGATCGTGAAGGGATGGGTGAAGGAATTGAAGAGCGAGGCGAGCACCATATAGAGGGCCGCGAGCGCGAGCACGAACGCGAAGCCGATGTCTTTCGCGGTCTCCTGCATGGTGCGGGCACTGCCGCCGGCGACCAGCGCGTCCGGGGCTGCGATGCCGAGCTCGCGCCCCCACTGCTCGAGCTTCTTCGCGCCCTCGCCCAGAGGCACGCCCGCAGCCATGTTGGCACTGAGGCGGATCTCGCGCGTGCGGTTCTTGCGGCGAATCTCGACCGGGCCTTCTTCGATGCGGGCGTGGACCGCGTTGGTCAGCGGCACCAGGGCCCCGCTTGCCGAGCGCACGCGAATCAGATTGAGCTTGTTGGGATCGTCGCGATACTCGGGCAGTACCTGCACGCGGACGTCGTGTCGGCGGCCCAGATCTTCGAACGAGCCGACCTTTTCGCCGGCCAGCAGGGTACGGATCGTACGGCCCATGCCCATCGCGGTCACACCGAGGTCGGCCGCACGGCCGCGGTCGATGGTGAGGGTGATCTGGGGCCGGCCGGTCTCGAAGGAGCTGCGTACGTCCACGAGATCGGAGTCGTCGCGCATGCGGGCGATCAGCTGGCCCGCATAGCGCTCGAGACGGGCGAGGTCCGGACCCTGCAGACTGTAGGCGAGATCGGCGTGGTCTCCCGAGTCAGCGTACGCGGGGAAGCCGACTGAAAATTCCTGGATCTCGGGTAGCGCTTCGGCGAGCCGCTCGCGTAGCTCTGCGAAGGTCCGCTGGATCGGGTGGTCGCGCTCGGCCTTCGGATACAGGATCACATCGAGACGGATTCGATTCGGCTCGTGGAGGATCTCGTTGCCCGTCACCGAGAAGACCCCGAGCACATCCGGGTGCGCGGCGACCACGGCCTCCATCTGTCGAGCCAGTCGGTCGGTGGGTGCCAGCGGTGTGCCCACCGGCAGCTTTGCATTGACCCTCACCTCGTTGAGATCGTCGTTGCTGTAGAGATTGAAGGGGAGAGTCGAAGCCACGCCACAGCCGCCGACCACTGCGGCGAGACCGACGCCGACGGTGAGTGCCCGCTGGCGCAAGGCCAGGGCGAGGAGCGATTGGTAGCCCCTTTCGGCGACGTGCAGCCCCCGCTCGAAGAAGCGCGAGACGGGGCCCGGCTCCTTCTGCACGCGAAGCCAGCGGCTCGCGAGCATCGGGGTAAGGGTCAGCGCGACGAGCGTCGACATGCAGACTGCCACGGTCACGGCCACGCCGAACTCATAGAAGTAGCGCCCGACGATGCTCTGCATGAACGCGATCGGGACGAAGACCGCGCACACCGCGAGAGTCGTCGACACCACTGCCAGCCCGACTTCCCTCGCGCCGCGATGCGCGGCGGCCCGCGGCTCCTCGCCGGCTTCGAGCTTGCGGTAGATGCTCTCCAGCACGACGATGGCGTCGTCGATCACCAACCCGATGGCCAGCGAGAGGGCGATCAGCGTCATGGCATTGAGCGAGAGGTCCAGCGCGTAGAAGAGCGTGAAGGAGGCGATTACGCTGGCTGGGATCGCGAGCGCCGCGATCAGCGTCGAGCGCCCCTCACGCAGGAAGATCAGCACCACGGCCACGACGAGTGCGGTCGCCAGCAGCATGTCCACGAAGACGCTGCTCACCAGCGCCTCGATGTAGACCGCGTGGTCGCGGGCGAATTCGATCGCGACACCAGGGGGCAGCGACGCGCGAATCGTCGCCACTTCTGCCCGCACGTGCTTCGCCATGCTGACGAGGTCCGCACCGCTCTGGGGCTGGATCTCGAAGGCGACACCGGGCTGGCCGTTGAAGCGCGCCACACTGCGTGCCTCCGCCATGCCATCCTCGACGATCGCCACGTCGCGCAGATGCACCACGCGGCCGGCGCGCTCCGCCACGACGATGGCGCCGAACTCCTCCACGCTGCTCGCCTTGCCCTGGGTGGTCACCGACCACTCGCGCTGGTCGCTCTCGATGCGCCCGCTGGCGAGCTCGGCGTTCTCGCTGCGAAGCGTGTGGCCCACGTCGTCGACGGCGAGCCCGTAGCCGGCGAGCCTCAAGGGGTCGAGCCAGATGCGGATCTGGCGCTCGCGTGCGCCCAGCACATTCACGCCACCGACCCCCGGTAGACGCTCGAGCCGTTCCTTGACCTCGTACTCGGCGAGGTCCGAGAGCTCGCGCAGCGTGACGGGTCCACCCAGCACCAGCGTGAGCACAGCGATCGAGTTCAGGTCGAACTTCTGGACCGTCGAATCCTCGACGTCCCGGGGCAGGAAGGAACGCGCGAGGGCGACTTTGTCGCGTACCTCCTGGGCCTTGGTGTCGACCTCGTAGCCCAGCTCGAACTCGACCGAGATCCGCGAACGGCCCTGCGAGGAGATCGAGCTCAGTGTGCGGATGCCCTCGATCGAGTTGATGTGCTCTTCCAGGATGTCGGTCACCTCGCGCTCGACCGTGCCGGGTGAGGCACCGCGCAGATCCGTCACGACGTGGAGGAAGGGGAACTCGATGTCCGGGTCCATCTGCATCTCGAGGCGCGAGAGCGAGATCAGGCCGAGGACGACCAGCCCGGTCGTCAGCATGGCCGCGAAGACGGGCCGCTTGATCGAGACGTCGGAGAGGTTCACGATGCGGCCCCGGGCGTGCTCGACTGGGCGACGCCCTCTCGCGAGATGCGCACCGCGTCGCGATCGGCCAGCCGGCCCACCGCGTCGCCCGTCACCACGCGATCGCCCTCGTTGGCGCCGCTGAGGATCTCGGCCCACTGCGGGGTGACGGCGCCGACGCGGACGGGGATCCGGTGCACGCGGCCGTCGTCCTCCAGCCGGAAGAGGTAGGAGCGGCCGTCGCGCATCAGCAGCGCTGAGCGCGCGACCACCGGGCGCGGCTCCGCAGTGGTGGCGGTGATCTCTGCGTGCACATACGAGCCGGCCATCACCGTGCCACTCGGATCTTCGACGGTGGCCCGAATCTCGTAGGTACGGGTCTGCGGATCCACGCGCTGGCTGACGCGGTCCACGCGGGTCTCGATCGGCGCGGAGAGGCCCGCGGCATGCAGCCGCAGCGGCGCGCCGACGCGCACCGGCACGAGGGTGGCCTCGGGGATATTCAGCACCGCAACGAGCGCGCCGCTCTCCTGCAGGATCACCACCGGATCGGGCCCGGCCATTTCGCCCTCGTGGGCGCGGCGCTCGACCACGCTGCCCGCATAGGGGGCGCGGATCACGGTGCGTTCCAGATTGTTCTCCGCCCGCGCCAGGCGCGCCTCCATCTGTGCGACGCGGGCGGCGGCGACGTCCGCGGCCGTGCGCAGCTGCTCGCGCCGTGCCTCGGAGGCCGCGCGTCGATCTGCCAGGTGCTCGACCCTTCGCTCGTCATGGAGCGCGTTGGCGTGCTCGGCACGTGCGAGGGCGAGGCCCGCGCTCGCTTCGTCGAGGGCCGTCTGGTAGGGCATCGGATCGAGGGAGAAGAGCGCGGTGCCCGCCTCGACGCGGTCGCCGACGTCCACGTAGAGGGCGACGATGCGTCCGGAGAGCGCCGCTCCCAGGCCGGAGACGCGGCGCGCCTGGGTCGAGCCGGACGCGGTGACCGGCACCTCCAGTGTCGACGATTCGATCTGCGTGATCTCGACCAACTCCGGCGCGCGTTCGAGTGGGGCGGAGTAGGCCTGCTTGTCGCTCGGCTCGGGATCGGCGCCCGAGCGTGCACAGCCGAGGAGCGAGAGCGAGAGCATCGTCGCGAGCGACAAGGCCGCACGGAGCGCCCACGCGTGCGTGCGCGGCCTCTCGATCGTGGCGGACCTCGTGGGGCGGCGGCTCTTCTCCTGCATCATCTCGGGCTCCTCTGCAGACCCTGCACGAGAATGTCGAGGCCCGCGTCCAGCAGGCGGTCGTCGGAGACATCGACCCACTCCGGGTCGAGGACGTGCTGTACGAAGGCGAGGTGGGTGATCAGGATGATCTCGGCAGCGCGCTCGGCGTCGAGGTCCTCGCGCAGCTCGCCGGACGCGATGCCGGCCGCCACCGCCGCACGCAGCGACGCGCGCAGCTCAGTCATCTGGCTCCGCATGCTGCGTCCGGCGTCCGAGTCCGCGAGCACCCGCATGTCCAGCTCGAGCAGCCCGCGCAGCACCGGATGTTCGCGCGCGTAGGCGAGCGAGGTGCGGAGCATCTGGGCAATGCCCTCGAGCACGCTGCCGCTGTCGGCAAGCATCGCTTCGAGTCGCGTTGCGTGGCTCCAGGCGTCGAGGGTGCGCTCGAGAACGGCGTCGAGGATCTCCTCCTTGCCCGAGAAGTGGTGATAGACGAGCGCCTTGGAGACACCCGCCCGCGATGCGATCTCCTCGACGGTGGTCTTCGCGTAGCCGCGGGCCGCGAAGCACTGCCCGGCCGCGTCGAGGATGCGACGGCGCGTGCGCTCTCTGCGGGGCGTGAGCGCAGGCGTGCTGATTTCAATGGACTCATGCATCCATTGAATTATACAAATTAGTTCATATTCGTCAAATTTGTTGAAATTGGGAGGCTGAGACCGATCTCATGACTACGAGAGGCTGCGCCTCGCCAGGATCGGGTGGCGATCCGGCTTGAGAGGAGCAGCGTCGGTCGCCAGTGCAATCGACGGCGGCCGGCCGGAGTTGCGCCGCTGGAGACCGGGGAACTCGATCGCCCACGCCGAGTCCGGCCTGGCCAGGCACTCGACCCGGGCTGGTGTGGGGCCGCTCAAGAGATTGGATTTGTGGGGTGTTTGGGGTGGGCGACGGGATTTGAACCCGCGACCCCCGGAATCACAATCCGGTGCTCTAACCAACTGAGCTACGCCCACCACACTGGCGAAGGGCTGAAGCTATCGGTCGGTCTCCTGGGTGTCAACGCGCGCATCGCGGCCTGAGTGCGCGGAATCGCAGGGTTTCGGTGCTCTCTAGGAGTGTGCTGCGCCGGCTTCCGAAGTGGGTCTGCGGGCGGGCTGCTATCTATGTCTCCGGATCACGCGGCGCCCGGTCTGCCGGGTGTCCGCCGCGCCCCGGTAGCTCAGTAGGATAGAGCGGCTGCCTTCTAAGCAGCGGGTCGGGGGTTCAAATCCTCCCCGGGGCGCCAGTTCTTTCGCGAACGCCCGGCCCTCACCCGCGCACCCGCCACTACCCCGAAGCTCAGTCGCCGGGGTTCGCTGCCGGGCCCCGAGGCGAGCTCCGCGTAGTGGTCTGACATCGGTCTGACATAGGTCCGACATAGGACCGATTCCCGGACCCGGAGCCGAAACGCGGCTTCGTTGCCCTCTACTCCCCGCTGCGACTCAATCCTTCGGGGCGTCGGGGTTGAGCTGGGGATGGTAGATCGATTCCCAGCTCTCCGCGTCGCAGCCTCGCAGCACCGAACCACCCTGCTCGATCTGGGCTTCCCAGCCCTGGTCGGGGGCCCATTGCCCCATCAGCTTTCCGATTCGTACGCAGTATCCGGCCGTGTCGACCTCCAGGGCCGGGGGATGATCGTACGCGGTGATCCGCCACACGACCGGCCCGCCCGCCGCGCTCTGCTCTTGCTCGAGCGCCTTCCAGCGACTCTGGCCAAAGGCCTGGAGCTGTTGATGAACCCGATCGAGGCCCGTCGACTCCGTCTGTGCGGACGCGGGCGGGTCGACGACTTCCGCGGGAGCCGAGGGCGCTTCGGTCGGCTCATCGGGCGCACTCTCGCTTTCGGTTACCTGCGTGCGTTCCGGCGCGTCGCCGCAGGCCACCCCGTTCAGCGCGAGAACGACAGCGATCGTGAGTGCTGCTCGCAACATCGATTCGTCTCCTATCGCCTCCAACTCGGAGGGTGGCCAAGTCTGGTCCAGGCTCGTGTCCTCGTCCAGCCGCCGACCGGGTCAAGTTGGACCGAGATCCCCCGGCCGTCTGCGACGCTGGAAAGTTCTCGCACGTCCGTAGCACCCGACATCCCGCCCGAATGATCGAGGACTGCGTACTGGCATGGTCGAGGGTTCCTGGACGAAGTGGTAGGCCGACGGCCCGCGACACCAACCCGCTCCCAAGATGTCGAAAACGTTCTTCGCCCTGGCGCGTCCCGATTCGAGCGCGATCGCAGATGTTCCGGCAGTCATTCT
>JAFDDH010000237.1 GCA_019310975.1 Deltaproteobacteria bacterium
CCCGCTCGCCGCGAGACCGGCTTCGGCCGGGGCGCGAATCTCACCCTCGCCCTCACCGATCACGGCCTCGGACTCCGGCACCGGGACCACGCCCTCCGGATACGCGACCTGCACACCCATCCCCTTGTCAAGATCGACACCGGTCCCCGCTGGGATCAAGCGGCCCATGATGACGTTCTCCTTCAGCCCGCGCAGGCAGTCGGTCTTGCCCCAGATCGCCGCCTCCGTCAGCACCTTCGTGGTCTCCTGGAAGGAGGCCGCTGAGATGAACGACTCGGTCGAGAGCGAAGCCTTGGTGATGCCCAGCAGCTGCGGCTCTGCCTGCGCGGTCTGCTTGCCCGCGGCAAGCAGCGCCTCGTTGACGGTGGCGAAGGTGACCCGCTCCACCTGCTCGCCGAGCAGAAGATCACTGTCGCCGGCATCGGTGATGCGCACCTTTTTCAACATCTGGCGGACGATCACCTCGATGTGCTTGTCGTTGATCTTCACGCCCTGCAGGCGATAGACCTCCTGCACCTCGTCCACGAGATACGACGCCAGCTCCTTCTCACCCTTGATCTTGAGGATGTCATGGGGATTCGACGAGCCATCCATCAGCGCCTCGCCGGCCCGCACCCGATCCCCCTCGTGCACGCTCACGTGCTTGCCCTTGGGAATCAGGTACTCGTCGGGATCGCCGCCCTCGAGGGGCGTAACCAGCACCCGGCGCTTGCCGCGGCTGTCGGCACCGAAGGATACGATGCCGTCGATCTCCGTCACCACGGCACACTCCTTCGGCTTGCGAGCCTCGAAGAGCTCGGCCACACGGGGCAGACCGCCCGTGATGTCCTTCGTCTTGCTGGCCTCGCGCGGAATCTTTGCCACGACCTGACCAGCTCCCACCTCCTCCCCCTCGGAGACCGAGAGGTAGGCACCCACTGGCAGCAGTGCGCGGGACTCGGTGCCGTCATCGGCCGCCTTGATGGTGATGCGCGGGCGCAGCTCCGGGTCTTTCGATTCGATGATGACCTTGGAGGACACGCCGGTGAACTCGTCCACCTGCTCCTGCATGGTCGAGCCCTCGATAATGTCGGCGAACTCGATCGTGCCGCGCATCTCCGAGAGAATCGGACTCGCGAATGGATCCCAATCCAGCAGGATGTCGCCGGTCTTGACCATTGCGTCCTCGCTGACGCGAAGCGTCGCGCCATAGACCACCGGGTGACGCTCTCGCTCTCGGCCACTGCTGTCGACGATGCCAACCTCGCCGTGACGGGTCATTACCGTTTCGTTGCCCAGGCTGTCCTTCACCGAACGGATGTTGTGGAATCGAACCTGGCCCTCGCTGGCGGCCTCCGCGTGTGACTGCTCGGCACGCCGGGTCGCCGCACCACCGATGTGGAACGTCCGCATCGTCAGCTGGGTGCCGGGCTCACCGATGGACTGTGCGGCAATGACGCCCACCGCCTCGCCCATATTCACCATGGTTCCGCGCGAAAGATCACGGCCGTAGCACTTGATGCAGACGCCGAAGGGCGTACCGCAGGTCAGCACCGATCGGACGAGAACCTTCTCGATCCCCGCATTCTCGATCAGACGTACGCAATCCTCGTCGATCTCCTCACTGGCCGGAACCAGCACATCCGACGTCACGGGGTCCAGCACATCGGTAGAGGTCACCCGGCCGAGGATGCGCTCGCCCAGGGGCTCGACGATGTCGCCGCCCTCCACGAGCGGACTCACCTCCAGGGCGTCCTCGGTCTTGCAATCGTGCTCACGCACGATCATGTCCTGGGAGACATCCACCAGCCGCCGGGTCAGATAGCCGGAGTTCGCCGTCTTGAGCGCGGTATCCGCCAGCCCCTTGCGCGCACCGTGGGTCGAGATGAAGTACTGCAGGACCGAGAGCCCCTCACGAAAATTCGACGTGATGGGCGTCTCGATGATGGCGCCGGACGGCTTGGCCATGAGACCGCGCATGCCAGCCAGCTGACGCATCTGCTGGGCTGATCCACGCGCCCCCGAATCTGCCATCATGTAGACGGCGTTGAAGCTCGCGACCTCGACCTCGTTGCCTTCGCTGTCCACCACGATTTCCGTCGCAATGGTCTCGACGAGCTGTTCGGTGATCTGCTCCGTGGCCTGTGCCCAGATGTCGATGACCTTGTTGTAGCGCTCGCCGTCCGTGATCAGACCCTCCTGGTACTGATCGTGGATCTGGGCCACCTCGTTGGACGCCTCCTCGAGAAAGCGAGTCTTGTCGGGCGGGATGCACATATCGTCCAGGCAGATCGAGATGCCCGCACGGGTCGCATGGCCGTAGCCCAGCGTGCGCAGACGATCCGCCAGTAGCACAGTCGCCTTGTTGCCGAGCCGCCGATAGCATTGGTCGATGAGCTCGCCGAGTGCCTTCTTGTCCATCACCTGGTTGATGAACTCAAAGGGGATCTCAGCCGGCGCGATCTCGCGCAGTAGGATGCGACCGGTGGTGGTGTCCACGATCTCTTCGTCGATACGGACCTTGATCGCCGCATGGATATGCAGTTCCCCGGCGTCGTAGGCGATCCGGACCTCTTCAGGGCCCGACAAGACCATGCCCTCGCCGCGGCTGCCGGGCCGCTCGCGAGACATGTAGTAGCAGCCGAGCACGATGTCCTGGGTGGGCCCGATGACCGGGCGCCCCGTGGCCGGACTCAGGATGTTGTTGGTGGACATCATGAGCACACGAGCTTCGATCTGCGCCTCCACCGAGAGCGGCACATGCACCGCCATCTGGTCGCCGTCGAAGTCGGCGTTGAAGGCCGCGCAGACCAGTGGATGGAGCTGAATCGCCTTGCCCTCGATCAGCATCGGCTCGAAGGCCTGCATGCCCAGCCGGTGCAACGTAGGCGCCCGATTGAGCAGGACCGGATGCTCCTTGATGACATCCGCCAGGATGTCCCAGACCTCTGGCCGCTCGTTCTCCACCATCTTGCGCGCCGCCTTGATGGTCGTGACGAAGCCCTGCTGTTCGAGCTTGGAATAGATGAAGGGCTTGAAGAGCTCGAGGGCCATTCGATTCGGCAGACCGCACTGGTGCAGACGCAGCTCGGGACCGACGACGATCACGGAGCGGCCCGAGTAGTCGACGCGCTTGCCCAGCAGGTTCTGGCGGAATCGACCCGACTTGCCCTTCAGCATGTCGGAGAGCGATTTCAACGGACGCTTGCTCGGCCCCGTGATCACGCGACCGCGGCGGCCGTTGTCGAAGAGGGCATCCACCGCCTCCTGAAGCATCCGCTTCTCATTGCGGATGATCACCTCAGGAGCGTTCAGCTCCTGCAATCGCTTCAGGCGGTTGTTGCGGTTGATGACGCGCCGATAGAGATCGTTCAGATCACTCGTGGCGAAGCGGCCGCCGTCCAGCGGCACCAGCGGACGCAGATCCGGCGGAATCACCGGAATGACCTCGAGAATCATGAACTGCGGTTGGTTGATTCCGGACTCACGGAAGGCGTCCATGACCTTGAGGCGCTTGGCGACCTTCTTGCGCTTGGCCTCGCTGGTCGCCTCGCGCAGCTCCACGCGCAGTTGCTCGCACTCGCCATCCACATCGAGCTCCGCGAGGAGCTTGCGGACTGCCTCGGCGCCGATCCCGTACTCGAATCCATCCCGACCGTATTGCTCGCGCAGCTCGACCAGTCGCTCGTCGGTAATGAGCTCACCCTTGAGGAGCTCGGTGTCCTTCGGATCTGTGACCAGATAGGCCTCGAAGTAGAGAACCTTTTCGATGTCGCGAAGCGTGATTTCCAGAATATTGCCGATGCGCGACGGCAGCGACTTCAGGAACCAGATATGCGCCACGGGCGATGCCAACGTGATATGCCCCATGCGCTCGCGCCGGACCTTCGACTGGATCACCTCGACGCCGCATTTCTCGCAAACGACACCCCGGTGCTTCATGCGCTTGTACTTGCCGCAATTGCACTCGTAGTCCTTGACCGGACCAAAGATCTTCGCGCAGAAGAGGCCATCCCGTTCCGGCTTGAAGGTCCGGTAGTTGATGGTCTCTGGCTTCTTCACCTCACCAAAGGACCACTCACGGATCTTTTCTGGCGACGCCAGCGAAATCCTGAGCGCGTTGAAGGCGAGCGGATCCTTGGGCTTTTCGAAGAGATTGTAGAGATCGCGCAAGGTGGCTGTCTCCTATCGGTTCCGGTACGTGCTCCCGAGCCAGGCTCGGGCCGCGATGTGGCGCGCCCAGGGCGCGCCACAAGGCGTCATTTCTCGATCATCTCGATGTTGAGACCCAGCGCATGCAGCTCCTTGACGAGAACGTTGAAGCTCTCGGGCAGCCCGGGCTCGAGCGTATTCTCACCCTTGACGATGGACTCGTAGATTCGTGTACGGCCAATGACGTCATCGGATTTGACGGTCAGGAACTCCTGCAGCGCGAATGCGGCACCGTATGCCTCGAGCGCCCAGACCTCCATCTCGCCCAGACGCTGACCACCGAACTGCGCCTTGCCGCCCAGTGGCTGCTGGGTGACCAGGCTGTAGGGCCCGATGCTCCGGGCGTGGATCTTGTCATCCACCAGGTGGTGCAGCTTCAGCATGTAGATGATTCCCACAGTGATATCACGATCGAAGGGCTCACCGGTCTTGCCGTCGAAGAGGATCATCTGTCCGCGCGTGGGCAGATCCGCCCGGGCGAGCTCGGCCTTCACGTCGTCCTCGTTGGCGCCGTCGAAGACGGCCGACGAGACGTGGAGGCCTCGTGCGACGTTCTCGGCGATGCTTCGCACCGCCTCTTCGCTGGCTCCGTCGAGTACGCGGCTGATGTCGTCGTCTGAGTAGATATCCTTCAGCTTCGCGCGCAGAGCTTCCGGCCCTGCGTGCTGCTCGACCATCCGGCCAACCATTCTCCCCAGGCCGTGTGCAGCCCAGCCGAGGTGCGTCTCGAGGATCTGCCCGATGTTCATGCGCGAGGGCACACCGAGCGGGTTGAGCACGATGTCGACGGGCGTGCCGTCCGCCAGGTAGGGCATGTCCTCCTCGGGGAGGATTCGCGAAATGACGCCCTTGTTGCCGTGACGACCCGCCATCTTGTCGCCCACCGAAAGCTTGCGCTTGATGGCGAGGTACACCTTGACCATCTTGAACACGCCCGGCGGCAGCTCGTCGCCCTTCTTCAGGCGCCCGATCTTCTCGTCGAAGACGGCCTTGATCACCATCGCCTGGTCCTCGACGTTGGCGAAGATGCGGTCGATCTTGTCCTGGACGAGCCCATCCGTGACTTGGATCTCGCGCCATTTGCGATCCGGGACCTGATCCAGCACTTCGGTAGTGATGCTGTCGCCCGCAGCAAGCCAGTCGATGCCCTTGCGTTCGTCGCCCACGCGGTTGGCCGCCTCTTTGCCGACGATCAGCTCGCGCACCTTGCTGAAGGCGCCGCGGCGGATGATCCGGATCTCGTCATCCTGATCCTTCCGCATCCGCTCGATCTCAGCCTCCTCGAGCGCCTTGGCCCTCTCGTCCTTCTCCACGCCGCGGCGGGAGAAGACCCGGGCGCCGATCACGGTTCCAGTGACACCCGGCGGCACGCGCAGGGAGGTATCGCGCACGTCACCCGCCTTCTCGCCGAAGATGGCGCGCAGCAGTCGCTCCTCGGGTGAGAGCTGGGTCTCGCCCTTGGGCGTGATCTTGCCGACCAGAATGTCGTCCTGGTGGACCTCCGCGCCAATGCGAACAATGCCCGCCTCGTCGAGATCGCGCAGTGCCTCCTCACCCACATTGGGAATATCGCGGGTGATGTCCTCCTTGCCGAGCTTCGTGTCGCGCGCCACGCACTCGAACTCCTCGATATGAATCGAGGTGAAGTAGTCGTCCTTGACGATGCGCTCGGAGATGAGGATCGAGTCCTCGAAGTTGTACCCGCCCCAGGGCATGAATGCGACGCGCACATTGCATCCCAGAGCCATCTCGCCTCGATCCGTGGCAGGTCCATCGGCGATGACCTGGCCGGCCTTCACCTT
>JAFDDH010000238.1 GCA_019310975.1 Deltaproteobacteria bacterium
ACTGGCCATGAAGAGCGCTGCCGCGATTCCAAGAAGTAGATAGAGCGGTCGCAGGGGCAGACTCGAGAAGCTGGCTCCCCGCCAGTCCGCCCAATTGCTCCTCGCTCGTCCGTACTCTCCAAGCCAACGAACCAGCAGGCGATCCAGGCCGGCAATGGCGATCACGCCGCCGACCAGAACGATGATCCCCTGAATGGTGTGTACCTCGGAAACGCGCGAAAACGGATTGAGGACGATGGAGATCACCCGAACCTGATTGACCAGATAGCTGACCAACGGTGCACTGAGCAGCAGAATCCATAGCCTCGGGCCGCGACAACGAAAGACCTCGATGTAGACAATCGTGGCCATCAGCAGCGTTTCGGCGGATCGCAGTCCGCTGCAGCCCTCTATGACCAGGAACTCGACCCCCGGCCTCAGGATCCTGTCTCCGTTCTGCAGCGCATCCATGCCGATCAGATTCAGGAAGAAGGTCGCCGACTCGGCCGTCAAGAGCTGCAGCGGGTAGACGATCTGATTGATCAAGACGGCCGGGGGCGGGATGGCGAGGAGCAGAAAGAGTGCGGGAAGCAGGATCACTCGCATGGCACCCGGTCCGCCGACGAAGGCAGCCGCAGCGAAGATCAAGAGAATCAGCGACAGCACCAGGATGTCGGGTCCACCCACGTAGTGGCCCCAACTATGCAGCGCTGCACCGGGAATCGAGAACGCCAGACCGAGAACCACACTCGGCCGACTGTGCTCTACGGCCGCGATGAAGAGCCAGCGCCGCCCGAAGAAGAGCAGCGCCGCAACGCCGAAGATCAGGCCAGGGGATCGACCCGTCGGGTGGAACAACCAGCCTTCGACGCCTTCGACCGCGTTCCTGATCCCCGCATCCGGGTCGTAGTCGACGAGCGCATGAAAGGCAGAGGCCGAGAGGACGAGAAGGGCGACGACGAGAACGAGACGCACTCTACCGCGCTGCATCACCTCGTCGCTTCGGACTGCCTCGGCCATCGGTCTGTGTAGGGTCTCCGCTCCGTGACATGCGACGTGGCCTCATGCGCGCTCAGCGTGAGCTGCCTGCCGACCCGACTGGAACGCCGGCCCTCGAATATCGCCGAGTCTAGCCCGATTCGACAGACGCGGCGCTCGCAACCCACGGCCTGCTAGACTGAAGGTTCGGCGACAATCCATGACACCGTCGCCGACACCAGATCGCAGTCACTCCGGACCCACACCCGAATATTGCCGGAGCCAGGCTCGACTCGCCGCGCGCGGAAGAGCGAAATCATGGGAGTATGACTGTGAGCGACGAAGATCCCGGGCGCCCCTGGATGTCGCGCATCGAGCGTCTCGAGCAACCCGTGGAGACGCTCGAGCAGGCCAGGGCCGAGTTGAGCGCGTTGCTGGAGATCAAGGCGCATCGCAACTGGGTAATCGAGGGATTGCAGGATCATGTGGCCAATCTGGAGGCCGATCTAGAGCGCGCCCTGCAGCGAATCGAGGATCTCGAGACCCACACTCGCAATGTCGAGAACGACAACAAGAGCCTCTGCACCCACGTCGAGAACCTCGAGCGAGAGGTCGCCAACCGCGACACACGCGTCGCGGAGCTGGAGGGACACGTCGAGAACATCGACAACTGGGTCACCTCCTGGAGGCAGGCCTCCGCTGAGTCGGCGGGACGCACTCCCGAGCGCGAGGGAAGCCCGGTCGGCTGGCAGACCGATGAGTGCCGACGGCTCTTCGACGGCAACAGCTACTACGCCGATGCCGAGAACGACATGACCGAGCAGTGGGAGAAGTTCATCGAGCCCGCGATCGCAAGAGCCGACTTCGAGTCTGTCCTGGAGCTGGCGCCAGGCCACGGGCGAAACACCGAGCGACTGCTAGCGCGGGCTGGCTCGATCCACCTCGTCGACGTCAACCAATCTTGTATCGACGCGTGCCGCCGCCGGTTCGACCACTACGCGGGTCCCTGCAAGCTCTACTACCACGTCAATAACGGCCACACCTTGCAGGATGTCGCCGCGGAGATCATCAGCTTCGTGTATAGCTGGGACTCCGCGGTTCACTTCTACAGACTCGTGATCCGCGACTACATGCTCGAGTTTGCACGCATCATGAAGAAGGGAGCGACGGGATTCGTTCACCACTCGAATTATGGGGTCGTGTCAGAGAGCAGCGAGTGGACGCAGAATCCGGCCTGGCGGAGCAACATGACTGCAGAGCTCTTCGTCGAGTACTGTGGACAGGCCGGCCTCGAGATCATCGATCAACAGATCATCGACTGGATGATCAAAGGCCTGGACTGCATCTCGACCTTTCGCAAGTCGGCTTGAGTAGGACCTCGGTCACTCCCCCACGCGAGCGCGCCGTTCGACAATGCGCTTGACGAGCAATCTCCGCTTGCGCGTCGCCCCGCCGATCCCGCGCCAGGCATCCGCGTAGGCGGGCAAGAGCGCCCGGTCGCGCAGCAGCACGAAACCCAGCCGCAGCACCTCCCAGGCGAGCAGCAGGGGCAGCCCACGCAAGAGGCCAGCTGTGGTCTCATTCTTCACCAGCTGCAGGTAGTGGTTCTTGAACGAGTGGCGGCGCACAGCCACGGGCACGCGGAAGCGATCGGCCCGCCGCCAGCCACGCGCGTGCAGGGCACGCGCCGAGGGCTCGTACCAGACCCGCCAACCGAGGCGACCGGCGCGCCACGAGAGATCGGTGTCCTCGTGGTAGAGGAAGAAGTCCTCGTCGAAGATCTCGCCGTCGAGGGACAAGTCCGTCAGCGCCGCGCAGCGCAGCAGCATCGCCGCACCGCTGGCGGCGAACACGTACTCCCCCGAATCGAATTGACCACGGTCCAGCTGCTGGCTCCCGCGGTCGCGCGGCCGGCGATGCGCGGGCAGCTCGATGCCGGCGCTGTCCAGCGTGCGGCCGTCGCTGCGCAGCAGCTTGCCGGTCGCGATGGCGACCTCGGGACGCGCCCGGGTGGCCGCCACCAGGCGCTCGGCAAACTCCGGCTCCAGCTCGACGTCCGGATTCAGCAGCAGACAGAAGGCCGCGTCCGGCCGCTGCTCGGCCACGCGCGCCAGGATGTGATTCGCCCCTGCCGCGTAGCCGCGATTCGCGACGGCCTCGAAGTCGACGCCCGGATGCCGCTCGCGAGCGGCCGCCAACTGCTCGGGGTCGGAGTCCCCGTCCACGACGAAGACCCAAGCGGGGCGCAGCTTCTGATCGCCCACCGCGGCCAGGCAACGGTCGAGGTCGTCGTAGCTTCGATAGTGGACGACTCCGACCACGTAGCCGCCAGCGGCCTCGTTCCCGAGCGAGTCGGGCTCTGCGTGCGGTGATTCCGCCACTCTACTCGTCCATTCGAGCCGGCCCGGGCCGGCGCATCGCGGTCCAGTCGCGGGCGGATGCGCCCGCCGGCACCCCAGAATAGGCGCGTGGAAGGCTGGCTGCGACCGGCCGGCGGGGCCCTCCGCCCGGGACGGCGACAATGATACGCTGCAGCCGGGAAGGGGGTGGGAGACGCGTGCGCACGATGATTCTGCTGGGATTCATCGCCCTCATCGGCCCGGGTTGTGGGTCCACGCTCGCCAGGAACGGGCAGGCCGACCGTCTCTACGAGCTCGCCGGCGTACCCGGGCAGATTTCCGCACTCGTCGAAGCCGTCGCCCTCTATGCGGCCGAGCAGGCCGGCGGCTTGGATCTGGGCCCGGGGAGGCGTCTGCGTGTCGCGATCTCAGCGACCGCCGAGCCCAGCGCGGTCGACGCGGTAGCACGGGCGAGCTTCGCAAGCGATTGGCAAAGAGACGCCGCCCAGACGGCCCTGCACTGGTACACGTCGCCGACTGGAGAGCGGATGCGCGATCTCGAGCTACGCGCCAACGAGGTCGATTGGGACGCGGCGCTCTCGGACTTCGTGGACGAGATCATCCGCGAGCCGGTGCCCCTGCACCGTGTCGCACTGCTCGCGCGACTTGCAGAGGCCACGCAGGCGGCGGAGAGCACCGCCGAGCTCGAGACCGGCGTCGCGCGGATCGTGCTGCGCGGTGTGCAGATCCTCGTATCGGGCGACGCCAGCACCGACGACGCGGATCTCTTCCTACGTCTGAGTGCGGTCTACGACGGCGCGATCGGCCGCTCGCGCATGCAGGAGTCGATCGTCTTCCAGTTCGTCTACTATGCCGCGAGCGACGAGGAGATCGAGCAGTACGTGCTCTTCGCTGAGTCCCCGGCTGGGCAGTGGATCATCGCTCGCGACCGCGCCGCGCTGGCAGCCGCCGTCGACTGGCTCGAGCGGCGGCTGCGGGGACTTCTAGAAGAAGCCCAGCCATCCGCTGCCGCATAAGCGTCCGCCACACTGACCACGCGAGCGCCACTCACGCTTGTCACGCGAACGTTCGCCGCGCTCGCCGCGCGAGCGTTCACCGCGCTCGCCGCGCGAGCGTTCGCCGCGCTCGCCACGCTGGCGTCAGCCCCGCTTGGCCGCGTCGCGCCGCTGCTCGAGCTCCTCGAGGGTGCGCGGCCAATCCTGCTTGAGGAGCTGTGAGAGCGCGCGGTCGGCCAGCAGCTTGCCGCCGGTCTGGCACGTCGCGCAGTAGTTGACCTCACTCCCGATGCGTACGATGCGCTGCACGGGCGAGCCGCAATCCGGACACGGCTCCTTGTAGCGCCCGTGCACCGCCATCTCGGGACGAAATGCGGTGACCTTCTCTGGAAAGCCGTCGCCCGTCTGCGCGCGCAGCCGATCCGTCCACAGGGCGAGCGTCTCGCGCGTCGCCACGTAGAGGGTCTCGATCTCGGCGTCGGATAGCGTCTGGCTGAGCTTCACGGGTGAGAGCCGCGCGCGGTGCAGGATCTCGTCCGAGTACGCGTTCCCGATCCCGCTGAGCAGATGCGGATCGGTGAGCGAGCGCTTGAGGGTGTGGCTCTCGCGCTTGAGGACATCGGAGAACTCGCCTTGCGAGGCCTCCAGAACCTCGAGACCACCGGGATCGTGATCGGCCAGCGCCGCTTGGCCGCGCACGATGTGCAACATGGCACGCTTCTTCGTGCTGGCCTCGGTCAGGGTGAGAGTGCCCTTCGGAAAGTCGAAGGCCGCGTGGCCGCGCCTGCGCGGCGGTGTTGCGCCGCGTTTCTGCCAGTGCAGGCGACCCGCAATCATCAGGTGGATGACGACGTAGATCTCCTCCTCGAGCCCGAGCACGACGCGCTTCCCGAGTCGCTGCACGTCGAGCACGCGCAGCCCCTGGGCCGCATCGACCTTCGGCTCGACGCTGCGCAGCACCGCGGGCGAAAGAATCCGCAGTGTCTCGAGGGGCTCGCCGAGGACACGCTTCGCGATGCACTCGACATACACCGTGATGTCCGGCAGCTCGGGCACACAAGGCTCCTGTGGGCGATCAGCCGATGGGTCGACAGGCGATCGCCGGATGCAGGCGCACGAGGGTCTCGACCAACTTTTCACGTGGCGGCCGCTCGCTCGCCTCCAGCCACCAGACGATGACACTCGTCTGCATCGATATGAAGGCCCGCGCCGCCAGGCCCGGATCCACGCCGGCATCGAGCCTGCCTGCGCGCTGCAGCGCCGCCAGCCGGACCTCGATGCCGTGCGAGGAGAGCCCGAGTCCCGGCCCGCCGCTGGCGCTGCTTCGGGGCGACCGCCCGAAGGCGAGCCGGAATGGCTCCGGGTGACTCTGCGCCCAGCCGACGGCGGCCTCCACGAGCCCGCGTACCTGCTCGTCGACGGACGCCTGCGCGCCGCTGCTGGCCGCCCGACTGGCCAGCGCGGACTGCAGGCCATCGACAGCGGCCGCCACGGCGGCGCGGTGCAGGGCGTGTTTGTCGGCAAAGTGGCCGTAGAAGGTGCCGACCCCTACGCGTGCCGCGCGCGCGATCACGTTGCTGTTCACGCCGTCCACGCCGCGCTCTGCGATCAGGCGCGTGCCCACCTCAAGGATCCGCGACCGGACGACGTTGGATTGGCAACTTGATCCAGAAATATTTTTATATCAAAGTATGCTCGAGGAGATTGATACAGATATCAGACTCCAGAACCTTTGTTCAGCCAGGACGGCGCCGCCTTGATCCCCGATCGGCTCGAAGATCGATCGCATAGATCGCGAATGCGATCGCATTTCTTCATCGCCGACAACCCATCGCGCTCCTTCGCACGCGCGCCGAGGCCCGCTAGACTGGGCCTCCATCCGCCCACGTAG
>JAFDDH010000472.1 GCA_019310975.1 Deltaproteobacteria bacterium
GGGCCGGCTTCAGTTCCGCGACGACGCTGACCGCGTCGGGCTCGGTCAGATCGCTCTCGATCTGGTGGGATGGGGAACCGCGTTCGTCGATTTCGACAACGACGGCTGGCTGGATCTCTTCGTCGCCAATGGCAGCACGCTGCAGCAAAGAGACAGTCCGAGCCAGCTGGTTCCCATGCATCCACATCTGTACTGGAACCGGGGTCCAGACGAGGGGTTCTTCGAGGTGGGGGCCGAAGCCGGTCTCCGCACCAGCCCGCCGGGCGTGGGCCGGGGAGCGGCGTTCGCGGACTACGATGCAGACGGGGACGCCGACCTGCTCATCGTCCGCCACGGCGGCGGGGTGCGCCTGCTGCGCAACGACACGCCCGGAGGACACTGGGTTGGCTTCAAGCTCCGCGCCAGATCCGGCCATCCGTCGGGAATCGGCACGCGAATCGTCGTTCGTGTCGACGATCGTGCCTACCTGCGCGAGGCAGGAGCGGGCCCTTCCTATCTCTCGCAGAATTACTCCGACGTTCTCTTCGGACTCGGCGAGGCGACTCGGGTCGAGGGCGTCGAGGTCACCTGGCCCGGCGGGCACCGGGAGGTGTGGAGCGGCCTGGATGCGGATCGGCTCTGGCATCTAGAGGAAGGGCGCCCACCACGGCCCGTGGACTTACCGGCAGCGATGAGCGGTGGGAGAGACCGCGATGCGCCACGCACCTCCGCCCTTTCCAAGCACGCATTGGTTTCCGACGTGGCCTCCAACCTCACCCGCGAGGAGAAGCAGCGCTTCTGGAAGCTCAATCGGCGCGCCCAGGATCTCTTTGCGAAAGGCAGCTGGGAGGAGGCGGCCGCTTTCTTTGCCGAGATGACTGCTCTGAATCCCCGACACGAGGACGCGCTCTACTATCGCGGCAACAGCCTGCTCGAGCTCGAGCGCTTCGCCGAGGCCGGAGCGTGTTGGGAGCAGCTGGTCCGCGTGAACCCCTCGAGCTCGCGGGCGCGGATCCAGCTCGGAATCCTTCATACGCTCCCCGGTGCCGGCACACTCTTCGACCTGAACGCTGCATTGAATGCGTTCGAAAAGGCCCACCGCATCAATCCGGAAGAAAGTCGCCCGCTGATGCTGTGGGGAGAGGTGGATCTGGCGCAGGGCAGGCTCGACGCCGCACACGAGAATCTCGAGGCCGCCTATCGAATGAATCCGAGGGCAACCACCGCTCTCTACCTCAGTGGGTACATCGCCTGGAAACGTGGAGACACACGCAGAGCGCAGGAGCTGCTCGAGCGGACGAGCGCATCACTCGAAAAGGAGGTGCCTTTTCGCGGCGTTCTCGGAGAGGGCGATACGCGTTCCGACGACATGGACACTGCACGCCGTAGGGCGGCGCGGCGCAGGCTCTTTGCGGGATGCATCGAGGCGCTCCGCAGCACTCCGGAGCCTCTGAATCCAGGGCAGATCTTCCCGTGCGTGGATCGGTTGCGCGCGAATCTCTTCGACCCGAACCTCCGGGGAAGTGATGGAGCTCGCAGCTGACTGGGCGGATCCTGGCCTCGCTCGAGTCTCTCTATCGGTCTATCGATGTCAGGATTCCGCGCGCTCGAATACCGACAAGAGCTTGGCCAGGTCGCGCTTCAGCCGGCGCATGAGTGCCTCGCCCAGCTCCGCCGCGAGCTCGTCCTCGAGCTCGTGAAGCACGTCGAAGCCTGCCAGCAACGCGTCGTACCCTTCGGCCGTAAAGCGCACCAGCTTCGCGCGACCATCGCTCGGATCGGGGACGCGGCACAGCATCCCGGCCTGCTCCAGCTCAGCCACGATCTGCCCCACTGCCTGTTTGGTGACGCCCACCTTCTCGGCGAGCGCCGTCATACGGGTACCTTCGAGGGAGAGATGCGCAGCTGTCCGGTACTGGCCAGCTTTGCGGCCTCGAAGTCGCGTTCGAAGTCGTCACGGGTCTTCGCCAATTCGATCATTTCCTTGACTATTTAGTTAAGTCACTTTACGATCTGGGCCCAAGGCCGAGGGAGGGAGGCTAGGGAAAGCAAGGCCCCTTTTCAGCGGCGGGACCACGATCCACATCGCTAGGAGGACTCCAATGAACTCGACCTTGAACTCGACCTTCCGCTACCCGGATCCGCCGACCCGGCTCGAGAACGTGATCGACGATCTCGGCGCGGTCGTGGGCTTGCTCGAGCGCAACGCCCCCTACAATCCGCTTGGTGGTTGGTTCCGGCCGGATCAAGACGGCGCGGATACGACGACTCCGATGTGGTTCCAGCAGACCTGGCTGGGCGCAGATGTCGCCGTGGAGGGGTCGGACCTCTTCGTCGACCACGAGCGCGTCGTCGAAACGATGCGCCAGTTCTACGACGCGGAAGTCGTCGTTCCGCACACTCTCTTCGTGAACCTGATGGCCGCGATTCCGGAGTGCGGTCCGGTCCATACCGACAACCCGCTCTTTCGCGGTCGCGATCGCAGCAATACACCCATGTTGCTGCTGCGAACGATGCTGTGGTCGGGGCTCTTCCAACGCTGGGCGACCGCACAGGCGACGTCGATCTGGTGGATGAACGACGTCGAGGGCGGTGGAATCGCGTACTGGCCGGAAGGTTCCGACAAGCCGCCGGAGCGGCACGTGGGCGCGATGGCCAATACTTCGATCGTCGGCGACAACCACGGCATGTTCCATCAGGTGGAGCCGGTTGGGCCCTTCGACAAGGGAACACACCTCGTGAGCCCGGCGGCCGAGCTGGCACCGACGGATGATGGCAGCGGTGACTGGGCGGTGACGGATCGAGGCGTGGAGAGCTATCGCGCGCCACTCGACCAGATCCGGGTCAGCGTCCTCTTCAAGGCTCACGTCTTTCCCACCGAGGACGAGCGTCGCCGCGTCGAGCACGACACGCTCTCGTTTGCCGACGTGGCGCGAATCTTCAACGAAGATCTCGCCGAGCGCGGCGCGGACGTCCGTTTCGACGTCGACCGGCTCGAGGATCTCTCGCATACGGCCGCACTCGCCACCATCTACCCCGAACCCGTGCCGGTCGGCACCCGCAAGAGCGTGTTCGACACGTAGAGCCGACGCAAGAAGGCTCGAGCATGTAGTGCTCGATGAGGTGCGGGGTGAAGGGGGCATCGCCGCCCCAGCTGGGCGGCGAAGTCGCGACCATTGGGTTATTCCATATGTACTCACCCGCCCCTGGAGGAGACGACATGAAGACCGAACGACTCAACCCTGATGGCCTCTTCGCGTTGGACGCATTCACCCAGATCGTGACTACCGAGGGTGCGAGGAAGGTTGCGTACATCGCGGGGCAAGGCGCCTTTGATGCGAAATTCAACCTGGTCGGACCGGGAGATCTCCATGCGCAGACCGTTCAGGCATTCCGGAACCTCAGGACTGCGGTCGAATCGCTGGGAGGTCAGGTCGAGAACATCGTGAGCACGACCATGTATGTCGTGGAGATCACAGCGGAGAAAGTAGATATCTTCGCACGAGCCATGGCCGAAGCGCTGGACGGCAAGCCCTTTCCTCCCAATGCGTCTAGCATGATCGGCGTCCAGGGGCTGGCAGCCTAAGGGATGTTGGTCGAGATCAGCGCATTCGCCGTGCTCTCGTAGGCAGTCCAGCGAGAGGTCAGACCCACA
>JAFDDH010000071.1 GCA_019310975.1 Deltaproteobacteria bacterium
CGTCATCGGAGAAGTTGATCGACCACTGCGTATTCAGGCACTCCGCCACGCACCCGGCATCCGGCCCGATCCCGAGCGTCATCGACGTCGCGTGGCTCGTGCCGACCACGACGAGCAAGAGCGCAGTCGTGGCGCTGATCAAGAAAATGAGCTTCTTCATGCTGCTCAGGTCACCCATATCCGGTCTGATCCGGCTTCATCCGGTTTCGCAGATGAACTGTTGAATTGTACGCGACCGAATCCCCGCCGGTCGACACAAATTTGGCTCAGAACGCAAAAAAATTGCCCTTCACCGGGCCCGATGCGGTCGAGAACTCGCATGTATAGCTGCCAGGTACCTGATTTTGCAGCAATATGGGCATGGATCGAGCTCCGGGCTCAGAGCAGCACGCCCCTCTCGGCCAGCGCTGCGATCCGCTCGGGCGAGTACGCGAGCATCGTCTCGAGCACGTAGCGGTTGTCGCGCCCGAACGAGAGTGCGCTCTCCGGAACCCGCGCGGCCGCGCCGGAGAGCTGCAGGCGCGTGCTCTCGATGGTGTGGGTCTGATAGATCTCGTGGTCGATCTCGACGAAGTGGCCACGGTGGTGGAGTTGCGGGTCGGCGTGGAGGCCGATCGTATCGAGCACCTCGTGGGCCGCGATGCCGCGGGACTGCAGGAGCTCGGCAATCTCGCCGGCCTCCCGCTCGCGCGTCCAATCGGCAATCGCGGCGTCGACGAGCTCGGACTCGCCGCGCCGGCTCTCGAGATCGGGGCGACCCATGACGTCGCAGAGGGCTCGCCAGGGATCGTCCTCGCGGATCGCGATGGCGACCCAACGATCTTCGCCGTCGGCGGGATAGATGGCGTGCGGGGCGTACTCGGCGTCGACGTTGCCACCCGGGCCGGCCACGTTCCCATTCACCGTGTAATCGAGAAAGGCCGGTGCAATGAAGTGGAGCGCGGCCTCGCCCTGGGCCTGATCGATGTACTGGCCCTCGCCCGTGCGCTCGCGGTACTCGAGGGCGGCGAGGATGGCGAGCGCGTTGTAGCGCACCGCGATGAAGTCCGTGTACGCGCCATAGGGACCCGAAGGCGGCCGGTCCGGCCAGCTTGCCAGCGACTGGAAGCCGGTCACGCTGGCGGCCAGGTTTCCGAAGCCCGCGAAGTCGCGCCACGGACCCGTCTGTCCCATCAAGCAGCTCGAGATCATGATCAGGTCGGGGCGGATCTCGCGCAGCTTGTCCCAGCTGAGACCGACCGAGTCCACGATTCCCGGCGCGAACGACTCCGTCACCACATCCGCCCAACGCACCAGGTCCATCAGGATCTCGCGGCCTTCCGGCTCGCGCACATTCAACGTCAAGCCGAGCTTGTTGGCGTTGGCGGATTGATAGGCGCCCGCGCCCTCGGGATGCGGATTGTTGAATTGGTAGGGCGGAATCACCCGCAGCGTATCGATGTGCCGCGTGGACTCGACGTGGACGACGGTGGCCCCGTAGTCGGCGAGCATCCGCGTCGCGCCGGGGCCCGCCAGGATCCAGAAGAGATCGAGGATCTTGACGCCGTCGAGCGGAAGGCCGGGGGAGGCCGCGGCGCTCGCGCTCGCCGGCATCGCGGCGGCCGGTGCGCGATCGGCCTCGGCGCGGATCTCGGCGCCGTGCTGATCGAGCCGGGGGGGTGGACGACGATACGTGATCGGCGTGGCGCTGAATTTCGCCATCGGGCCCGGGTAGCGGACCGGCCCGTCCACGTCCGGATGCTCGACCGCGGTCAGGAAGCGGCGCGCTCCGAGCTGTTCGCCATCGACGATCTCGTCCAGACCCAGGACCGGCGCCATCAGCAGGCGGCGTTCCACCACCGTCTTCATCAGCTCGTGCTTGGACTTCGTCGCGAGGAAGGCCTTCAGCATGTCGTCGACCGCCTTCACCTCCTCGGCGCCGATCTCACCGACGATCAGGCGCCCGGCCCAGCTCCCCCAATTCTCGTCGAGGAATTTGGGATCGCACTGGCCCTCTTCGACCGCCCATTCGACGAAGCGAGTCATGAAGTGACCGGTCGAGGGCAAGAACGCCGGCCCGAGTACCACCCAGCCGTCCTGGAGTGCGTAGCGGAGCGGGACGAAGAGGCCCTTCACGATGACGCCACCCGACAGGCGAATCGCCGGCGATTCGCAGAGCGGCGCGTCGAGTGACCGGAATTGCGTGGCCAACGTCATCGATTGCTGATGCGAGACGTCGACGTGCTGCCCGCGCCCGGTGCGCCTGCGCTGAAAATGCGCGATCAACGCCCCGATCGCGCCGTCGCTGCCCGCATGCGCGTGAGACTGCGGAACCCGGACGCGAACCGGCGGCCGATCGGCATCACCGGAGAGATAGGCCACGCCCCCGGCCGACACCTGCGTGAGATCCGTGCCATGCCAGCCGGCCTTCGGCCCGCTGCTCCCGAAGGGCGTGATCGAGACGTAGATCAGCCCGGGATTCTCGGCTGCCAGATCCTCATACCCGAGCCCCAACGCCGCCAGCCGGCCCGGCGTGTCCGACTCGATGAAGAAGTCCGCACCGCGCACCAGCCGCAGCAGCTCGTCTCGCTCGGTCGCGGTCTCGACGTCCAGCGCGATCGAGCGCTTGTTGCGCGCATACGCCCACCAGAAGAGTGAGCGCTCCGGCCCGGGCTCGGCGCCATACCACGGGCCGACGGTCCGCGCACTCGAGCCCACCGGCGGCTCGACCTGGATCACGTCGGCGCCGAGGTCGGCGAGGATCTGGCCGCACAGGATCCCCGACTCGTCGGAGAGGTCGATGACGCGGTACGGGCTCAACACATCCTGATTCTATGTCGAGCGGCGCCCCACTTGCGAGTCGAATCGACACACTGGGGTGATGTGGCCGCAGCCGGGCGTGCATCCCGTCGAAGCCCGAGCGCTCCAGGAGATCGGGACCCAGGGCGTCGTCAGGGCCCGGACCGATCGCCCTCGTCTCGAGTCGGCGTGATCGCCTCCAGGGCGTACTCGGGCACACCCTCGCCGGCGAGCTCGAAGAACTCCGGCCCGAAGGGATTCTGGCCGCGAATCGGCATCGAGCCACGGCGAATCGTCCAATCCTTCGGAGCCAGCTGGCTGGCACGCTCGAAGTGTCGCTCCGACGCCTCTCCGCGACCCTGCTTGTGCAGGTGCCACGCCAGCGCCCACTCACAGCGCGCGAGCTGTGAGTCGGCGGTCGGCAGGGGTTGGAGGCGCCGAACCGCCTCGGCGGCGAGGCTACCCTCCCCGTCTCGGACCCAAGCCCGCAGCATGTCGAGATAGGGGCCCGAACGCTTGCCGTGGAATTGCGTGAACGTATCCGTCCCGTACTGCGCATCGTGGGGCCGGCAAATTCGCCCCTGCTCGTCGATCCATAGCATCGTTGGAACGTTCACGATGTGATAGAGCTCGCAGAGCACGTGCTCGGTATCGATCAAGCTCGGATGCGTGGGGGCCGCGCCCTCGATGAAGGCGCGCGGGTCGTCTGCGCAGCGATCCAGCGCCACCGTGATGGGTATGAAGCCCTCGTCGCCGAGCTCCTCGTAGAGCGCCTGCCAGACCGGCAGGTCCTCGCGGCAGCCTCACCACGACGCGTAAGCAATCAGCAACACCTTCTTGCCGCGATGTTCCGAGAGCGAGTGCAGCTTGCCCTCGAGGTCCGGCAGCGTGAAGTCCGGTGCTTCCAGGCTGGCCAGGCGAGCGCTCTGATCGGCGGACGCTGTTCCAATCGCGGCGACACCCTCTCCGGCCTCGAGGGCCAGTGGACGGCCGAGGACCGTTGCCAGGGCGGCGAGATCGATGCCACCACCCACCACCAGCGCGTCCCGGTCGCGGACCGCAACGCAGACGTCCCCGCGGCAGAGCCCCTCCGGCTTGAGGGCCCAGCCCAGCAGCTGCTCGACGACTGTCGGATCGATTCGAACCTCCGATCCAGAGACGTCGGCCTGGATGTCGAAGCTCCGCCCCTCTTCGACAAGTGTGAATGCGGTCGCCATGGCGCTCCTCTCGCGTGGCGTGGTCGGGAACACCATGATTTGTAGCAGGCCGCGCACCCGCCGCCGGTCCATGATCCTAGTGGACGGCGGGTGGCTCCCTTTCGAATGTGACGAAGATCTGGATGGGGAGTTGATCGGTGCTCTCGACGACCCGATATCCGGCCTGGCGCATCTCCGCTTCGATGTCCGCCTGCACGCTCGCATGGCCCTCCTCGACGAAGAGCCCGAGCACGCCGCTGAGTTCTTCGTTCGGCTCGATGACAACCACGCGGCCGCGATCGCTCAGATCCGTCGCGAGTCGCGCGAAGTACGCCGGTCGCTCCTCGATGTGGTGGTAGGTGTTGACGATCAGCACTGTGTCCAGCTCTCTGTCGGGCAGCTGGGGGTCGTCGTAGGTGCCGAGGATGACCTCGACGTTCTCCAGCGACTCCTCGTCGACGCGAGCCGTGAGCTGCTCGACGAGATCGGCCTCGACCTCCACCGCATAGACGCGCCCCTCCGGCCCGACGGCTCGCGAGAGATGGGGAAGGAAATAGCCGTCGCCGCTGCCGAGATCGGCCACGCTCTCGCCCGGTCGCAGCGCCAGCACCTCGACCACGTCATCGGGGCGCTGCCAGCGGTCGCGGCCCGAAGCGCTGAGGTCGAGCTGTGAAACACCGCCACAACCCGAGAGCGAGAGCCAAATCGGAATCAGGATCAGAAAGCGCATGCCGCGAGTCTCCCTCCCTCACGCTTGGCCATGCTGCGATGCCTCCAGGATGAATCCGCGTCGCAAGAGCGCGACGACGCTCTCCTCGGCGACGCTGGAGTCGAATTGGTCGGGATTGCGGTCCCAGTGGATGTGGACCGCCCAGGTCGTGACGGTTTCCAGGAAGATCCGCGCCGCGATGGCGTGATCCGGGCAATCGACCAGCTGCCCGGCGTCGATGCGGCTGGTCAGATAGCGCTCGAGAGCCGTCACCTCGGCATGCCGGCCCGATCTGCGCCAGACGTCCGCGAGCTCGGGGATCTCCACCGCGCAGCGCTCCATCAGCTTGATCCACGTGCGATGACCGCCGAGGGCGGCGAAGAGCTCGCGTGCGATCGCCTCGAGCTCGCGGCCGATGTCGTCGGCGGCCTCGCGCTCGAGCGCCGCGGCCAGCGTGGGCATATGGCCGAGAGCGGCGATGCGCTCACTGAAGAGCTGGCGCAGCGCGCCCGGGCCAGGGTTCGGGACGGGAAGCTCGGCCGGCACCTCGATCGGCACGTCGCGATCCGCGTAGGCGAGCGCCAGATAGAAGAGCGCTCCCTTGCCCTCCACGTAGCCGTAGAGCGTCCCCTTACCCAGCCCGAGCTCGCGTGCGACGTCCGCCATCTGGGTGCGGTGGTAGCCGGCGCGGATCAACACCGCGGTGGCGGCGTGGACGAGATCACGCAGACGATGGGTCGGGATCGGACGCGCCACGGCGACCAATATAGATGACCGACTCAGTCGGTCAACTATAAATCGATTGCGAACACATTCTCTTAGGCGAAGCTGAGGTCCCCTGAAGGCGACTGGGCGCCCTGGAGTCGTCGTCGCGCCCCGCGATACCATCCACCGACCCCAGGAGGAACGAAATGGATCGCTTCGAAGGCAGGATCGCCGTCATCACGGGCGGCGGTACGGGCATGGGCCGGGCGCTGGCGACTCAGCTCAGCAACGAGGGCTGTCACCTTGCGCTCTGCGACGTCTCGGAAGAGGCGATGGCGCAGACGAAGACACTCTGCGAGCAGGGCGCACCGAAGGGCACGCGCGTCAGCACCTTCGTCGCCGACGTCTCCGACGAGAGCCGGCTCCTGGCCTTCCGCGCGGCCGTCGCCGAGGCGCACCAGACCGACCACATCAACCTGCTCTTCAATAATGCGGGCATCGCGGGCGCCGGCAGCTTCATCCTGGATGAGCGCGAGGAGTGGGAGAAGATCTTTGCCGTGTGCTGGGAGGGGGTCTATTTCGGCACGCGCAGCTTCCTGCCCATGCTGCTCGCCAGCGACGCCGGCCATCTCATCAATACCAGCAGTGTGAACGGCTTCTGGGCCTCGCTGGGACCGATGACCGCGCATACGTCCTACAGCGCCGCCAAATTTGCGGTGAAGGGATTCACCGAAGCGTTGATCAACGACTTTCGCATCAACGCCCCGCACGTGAAGGTTTCATTGGTGATGCCGGGCCACATCGGGACGGAGATCGTTCACAACTCCGGCAAGATCCTTGGCCGCGATCCCAAGGAGATGTCCGACGAGGAGCTCGTCGACGCACGGGATCGCATGTCGCGTCTTGGGTTCGACTCGAGCGGAATCAGCGACGACCAGATCCGCCAGGCGATGATCGAGCGGGCCGATGCATTCGTCACCGAAGCGCCGATGACAGCCGACGAGGCCGCAAAGGTCATCCTCGACGGCGTGCGCGCGGAGCGCTGGCGGATCCTCGTGGGCGAGGACGCGCTCACCCTCGACCGCCTGGTCCGCGAGGCTCCCGAAGAGGCCTACGAGCCCTCGTTCACGGAGCGCCTGCAGAGCGAGACGCAGTGGAATCTGGGGAGCTAGCGTCGCCGATCGGTGCCGCAAAGGCGTCGGCGACCAGCGCCCCCACATCGTCCCCGGTGAGCGATTCGAGGAATGCCACCAGGGCGGCGACCTCGTCGTCGTCGAGCTGCAGCGGTCGAATCAACGCGTCGAGCCCTTGATTGCCGAACCCACCGCGACGATAGAACTCGACCACGCCCGCGAGCGTGGGGATCGAGCCGTCGTGCATATAGGGAGCGGTGAGGGCGACGTTGCGCAGGGTCGGAGTCCGATATCGCCAGCGATCGGCCGGATCCAGTGTGATCTCATACACACCGAGGTCATTCGCCCTGGGCTCGCTGACCGCTTCGACGATGGCGCGCGGAACCTCCAGGTAGACTCCCGGTGCAGCCTGTACGCGCTGCGTCTGCACGGAGCTGGGCACTCCGTCGGTGCCACGCCCTTCTGTCCCCATCGCCGCCTCGTATCCCACGCCCGTATTGTGGAAGTCGTCGTCCGTGAAGAGCGATTGATTGCTTCCGATCGGATGACACCCCACGCAGCCCGCCCTGCCGGAGAAGAGTGCTAGCCCGTCCAGCGCCTGCGACGAGAGCGCTTCAGCCTCGCCGGCATAGAGGTAGCGATCGAATGCCGAAGAGCCGGAGATCAGCGTTCGCTCGTAGCTAGCGAGCGCCATGCCAACGGTTTCGATCGCCAGCCCACGGCCGGGGAAGGCCTTCTCGAAGGCCGATGTGTAGTCGTCGATCCGGCGCAGCTTCTCGATCAGCGCGCCGATCGACGGATTGCCCATTTCGTTGCGCGCCAGTAGCGGCCCCCAGACTTGCTGCTCCAGGCTCGTCTCGCGCCCGTCGTGAAAGAGGTGTTGCAGGTAGGCGGCGTTGAAGATCGTCGGCGCGTTGCGCCGCACGCTGCGACCCTGGATGCCGACCGCCGTCGCCATCTCGTTGTTCGCAAAGCCCTGCTCGGGCACGTGGCACATCGCACACGAGACCGTGTCGTTCTGCGACAGACGCCGATCGAAGAAGAGCCGACGCCCGAGCGAGACCTTCTCGCGGGTGATCCGGTTGTCGCTCGGGACCGGTACGCGCGGAAGGCCCCGAGGCGGCTCCCGCACACGCCCAGCCAGATCCAGGGCTCGCCCCCGGCGAGCCTCGAGAGGCGACGAACGGGTGGTGAAGTCGACGCTCTCGTAGCCCGAACGAACGTCTCCCGAAACGTGCGCCGCCAGGGCGGCGTTCACCGACCCCTCGGCGACCCGAGCTCTCGGTGCATCGCTCCGTGACGCCTCGAGGAGCAGCGTTTTCACATCCGCCACCAGCGCCTCGGGCTCGAGCAGGGAGGTGCTGTAGACCTGTCGGATCCGGCGCTCGCGATCGATCAGGTAGACACGCAGCAGGTGGGCGAACTGGCCGGTCTCTCGATCCTGCTCGTCGCGCTCGGGCACGCGCGTCTGGCGATACGCGGAGAGCAGCGGAGCCAGCTCGGCCTCACCGCTCGTGGTGAGGAACTGCCAATCGATCCCCTGGTGGAGAAAGCTCTCTGCGTAGCGACGCATCACCTCCGGCGTATCCCGCTCCGGATCGAAGGAGAGCGAGAGGAGCCGGACCCTCGGCAGGAGCTCGGGCTCGGCGGCCAGCCGGGAACCCAGATTGTGAAGCACGGCCGTCGCGAGTGGACAGCCCTCGGCGTCGCTGCAGCGCGTATAGATGAAGCTCAGCAGGACGACTTCGTGGCCGAATAGGGCATGCAGCTGCGCGCTGCGACCCGCACTGGTGAG
The DNA here is from genome assembly GCA_019310975.1 of Deltaproteobacteria bacterium. GTDB lineage: Bacteria > Myxococcota_A > UBA9160 > UBA9160 > UBA4427 > JAFDDH01. Next base: position 8,317 of record JAFDDH010000071.1, read on the forward strand.
AACCGTCGCGTCGGCCGCGACTCCGAGCGGCGGCAGCGCATACGTTCCGGGCGCCGGCGTCGCGAAAGCACCCGTCGCATCGCCGCTCCGCGGCGCCGGGTGCTCCTCGCCTTCGTGCGCACGCGCCGAGCCCACCCCGTCCAGGCAGAGCAGAGCCGTGGCTACGACGACCGCCCGCCGGGCGCCCTCAGTCCAGCGCAGCGAGCGCCTCATTCGGCCGCTTCTCCCTCAGACCGTAGAGGCTGTACGCACCGAAGCGCATCTGGTGCGGCCGGCCGAGCTTCTCCTTCTTGAAGTCGATCGCGAAGGCCGGCACCAGCTGCTTTCCGTTCCACGCAAAGGCCTTGAGGTATTGGTCGTCGTCCTCGCCCTTCTTGTCCCAGTTGGCGAGAAGCGACGACGTGAAGTACACGCGCTTGCCGTCCCAGCTCTGGGAGACCATGTTGACCTGCTTGCCGATCGTCTCCTCGTAGATCTGCTTCGGCGCGAAGGGGTCGCTGATATCGTAGAGGCGTGTCTTGCCGTCCATGAAAGTGTCGACCCAGAGGAGCCCGTCGTCCGCAGAAATGGAGATGTCGACCGGGAGTGGCACCTGGGAGGGATCCCCGATGTCAGCCACTTCCTGCGCCTGCCATTCACCGCTCGAGTCCGCATGGATGAGCCACAACTTCGAGGTCAGCGCCGTACTCGTGAAGCAGTAGTCGTGCTCTGCCCCCCACGCGCATCGGATCTCCAGCGGCGCACCGGGCACATCCAGAATCTTCTGCGGCTTGCGGGAGTGCAGATTCCACACGACGACGGTGTTGCCGAAGTGCTTCATTGCCTCTTCGTCGCCCAGCATCCTGCCCAAGTCCATCATGTAGTTGTTCCAGCCCGTGAAAGATGACGTGATCAGCGCGTTCATGCGCGGCAGTGCGCGTATGTCGTACCCGTACCCATCTGCGAGCTTGCCTGATTTGGTGGCACCCTGTAGATCGCCGTCCGTCGGGATCCAGTGAGTCGCCATATACGTACCGTCGTTCGAATACTCGACAAGCGCGGTTCGCCCGCCGTGGTCCTTGTGATTGGACAGCCCGGTAATCAGCATCCGGCCTGGAAGCGCATAGTGGGTGTGCGGCCCGACCACGCCGCCGCTCGCGGCGACGAAGTCATCGATGCTGGAGTGGAGCTTCGGCTTGGCGGGATCGCTGTGAATGTCGAAGACGAAGATCTTGCTGGTGTCGAGTCCGCCAGCCCACAAATACATACGATCGTCGGTCAGACCCGAGTGATGCGCCTCGTTGCGCCCACCCACCGAGAGGCTTTGGACGACCTTCCCGTAGCTCTTCGAGCCGGGACGGACGTCGACCGTGACGAGCTTGTCCTGCTCGTCGCCGACCCCCTCCTGGCCCAATGTCCACACATAGATGAAATCCTCCTGACCCGTGATCTTGGCCATATAGGGGGACATGCATGTTTCATCAGCGATGGCGGGAAGTGCGACGAGGAGCATGGCGAGGCCGGCACTGACACATTTGTGTAGGCTGCACATGGGTCTTCCTCCAGAGACGTGAGCGCTCGAGTGTACACACCTTCTCCGGAGGAAGTGGTCCCGAGTGCCGCAAGCCAATCGCTCTTCTGGGCTAGATCCGGATCCAGACGGCCAGGCCCTGGTGGCCCGCCAGGGTGGACAGGTATTGGAGACGTGCGAGGCCCGCCTGATATTCGCGATTGTCGACATGAACCCGATATTCGACACCACCCTGTGCGCCGGATTGGTCCACGACGAACTCCCAGCGGCCGCCATAGGTGCAGCGGTCCGCCTCGTAGAAGATCGAGCGTGCCGCATCGAGCACCGAGGGCGGGATCAGGGCGTCGAGCCCGCTCCCGATCCGGCCCTCGATGGGGAGCGCGTTCAGCTCATCCACCACGCCATGCCCGAGGAGTGCATGGACGGTATTGGCCGAGAGGAGCACTTCCGATCGGGTCTCGAGGCCGCCGGATTCATCGATGTCGAGGGTCCCGGCCTCGCCGGTTCGAAAGGGCGGCGGCGGCGTGTCCGCCTCGTCGGGGGAGAGATAGATGGCGCGCATCGGGCGTGCCAGTCTATCACGCGATCGGTTCGGCGGCGGGCGGCGAGATCATGCTCTTCAGTCGGCTTCGGCACCCTCGAGAGCATGGATCGAGATCGAGTCGGCCACACCCTTGACGTTTGCGGCCGGCAGCTCGCGCGTGTGGAAGCGCGGATCCAGCGTCACGCGCAGCGCCTCGGTCACGATGATCTCGGCATCGTGCGAGCGAGTCAGGTCCTGGACACGTGCCGCGACGTTCACCGTGCGGCCGACGAACGCGAACTCCTTTAGCTCGTGGCTGCCGACCAGCCCCGCCACGCCCGTCCCGCGGTGCAGCCCGATGCCGACCTCGAGCTTTGGCAGACCGTCGCGCTCGAGCGCCCGATTGTAGTCCCGCATTTCGGCCTGCATCGCGATGGCGGCGTTGGCAGCGTCGTTGGCCTGCCAGGGATTGGGTGCGAGCGCACCGAAGAGCGCGAGGATCCCATCGCCAATGAAGGTCGATACATGACCGCGATGCTCGGTGATGACGCGACTCATCCGCTCGAAGTAGCCATTCAGGATGCCGACCAGGGTGGTCGGCTCGACGCTCTCGCTGAGCGCCGTAAAGCCGACGAGATCCGCGAAGAGCACGCTGACTTCCTTCTTCTCGCCGACGTCGAGCAGCCCATTGGCGATGACGCGCTCGATCACCTCGTCCGGTGCAAAGCGGCTGAACGCGAGCTGCAGATTCTGCAGATCCGAAGCCGCGCCCGTGAGCCGCTCGCGCAGCCGCGATCGGTCGCGCTCGAGCCGGATGATCCAGACGGCTGCACCAGCGAGGAGGGCGAGCACCACGGCGACCAGCGCAAGCGCTACGGGCGTCATGCCAACGTGCGCTCGGCGATGGAGGCCCGGCAGAGCACGTTGCCCACCGCGGCGACGCCGACCAGCTCGAGGAATTGCTCGCGCGAAAGCGTCTCCATCACCTCGCGACCGCGCCGCTGGATCTGCATCGGCTGGTACCAGACCGTCTCGCGCGCGAAGGGAATCGCCAGCTTCTCGATCGGGTCGAGGAGCGGCGATGAGAGATGCGAGAGGATCCGATCGATCTCGGCTCGGTCGAGCCCATCCGTGGAGAGCAGGCCTGTGGCCTCGTCTTCGGAGCGCTGGCATCCCATCGCGCGTGCGATCACGGCAAGGACCAGCAGCTTGCAGCGCCGTGTGAGCAGCGTCGATGCGAGCATCTCGTCGACGCTGCGTCGCAGAACGCCGGCCAGTGGCAACCCATCGAGGCCGCGGATCACGTGCGCATAGGGGCCATCGCTCTCGCCCGGCTCCAAGTGAACGGGCTTCGTGTATTGGCGCACGTTGCGCAATCGAAGCGCCAGGATCGGTCGAACGAAACGCACGTACCAGCGATCCGTCATCGACTCCATCGGTTGGGGCGGCATCGCAATCAGGGTGGAGAGGCGATTGAAGAAGAGGTGGATTCCGACGACCGCCACGAGCTCGGCGACCTCGAGATCCGAGTACCCGTGCGTCCTTAGAGTCTGCAGATCAGCCGGAGTCGGCAGGGGATCCGACCGCGAGACCCGGCGTGCGAAGTCCAATGCGGCCCGCTGCTCGGGAGAAAAGTCGACAGAGAGCAGCTGCTCCTCCAGGCGCCGGATCTTCGCATCGGGCACGCCGAGGACGATCAGGAAGAATCGCATCGTCGCGAAGCAGTAGCGGCAGGAATTGTCCTGACTCACCACGAGTCCCACCAGGTCTGCGAGCTCGGCGTCGACCACGACGCGGCGCTCGATTTCCACCGACCAATCGATGAGCGCTTCGGCGAGCCAGGGGACACCGGCCACATAGCGCACACCCGACGCGGGTCGGCCCGTCTCCTGCCGGTAGCGCCGCTCGTACTCGTCGTCGCGGCGCGGCTCGATCAGGCAGGCATCCCACTCGATCTCACTGATCACCGTCATCGCCTACCTCCCGGACTCGCTCGGGTCGCGACCACCGAGTCCAGGTCCAACTGGCTCGGTGCAAACCAATACGAGCCCGTCACGGGCCGCGTATAGTCCATCAGTCGATCGCGCACGCCATCCTCCCACAGGCCGAACATGCGACCCAGCAGGATCTCGAAACGGCGCTGCTCGCACGCGAAAGCGATGAAGTAGAGGCCGTGCTCGCCAGCGGCGCCGTAGGGCGCGCTGCGCCGATAGATCTCGATGGCAGTGCCGTCGACCTTCACATCTGTGCGACTCACGTGCGAATCGAGCGGCATGGCGTCGCCCTCGAGCTCGATGCTCTCCAGCTTGGTTCGCCCGATGATCCGCTCCTGCTCGGACACCTCGAGCGCCTCGAAGGCGGCGAGGTCGTGGATCCACTTCTGCGTCAAAACGATGCAGCCGCCCGCACCGGGCTGGCCATCGGGAATCACACCGGCCGCGAGCCGGTCGTCGCCCGTGGGGTTCGCCGAGCCATCGACGAAGCCGGTGAGATCGCGCGAATCCAGGTATTGGAAGCCGCGCAGATCGAGGCCGAGCTTTGCGAGCGGACTCACCACACGCTGGATGCGCAGCACGCGATCGAAGATTCGATCGTGCTCCTTGCCGTGGACCCAGAAGAGCAGATCCCGCTGCGTGGCCGGCGCAACCTTTCCAGCCTGCCCCTGGAGCGGATGGAAGGGCACCGCCGGCGACTCGAGACCCAGCGCCGTGGCGCCTCGCGGCCCGAGTGCCAGCACCGTGTGAATGCCGCTCTCTTTTTCGGCGAGCGCTTCGCGCAATGCGCCACGCAGGGCATCCGGCGCCGCATCGACTAGGTCGTACTCGAGGAAGTAGTGAGCGCTGCTCCCCTCGGCAAAGATGCCGGCCTGAGGCGATGCGGACATGGCGGACTCTCCCAATCGATCGCGCCACACGTCCTGGCGGGTACAATCAGCGACAGTCTACCAACTGCTCGATCCACATCTCCACTGCCAGCGCCGCCTCATCATCGGCGACAACCGGCCTCAGAGCAGCTCGTAGTCGTTCGGATCCGGCTCGCGTGTCCTCTGCCAGTACTCGAGCAGCGTAGACGGCCAGTTCTGCGAGACACGGCCGGTGGCGTTCTTGTACCAGGTGTTCACGCTGGCCGCGCCCCAGGCCATCTTCATATTGGCTTCATCGATGGAGCGGTTGTACGCATCGTGCACGGACTCGCGGCAGTCGAGCGCCCGGTGCCCACCCCGAAAGAGCAGCTCGAGGCAGCCGAGCACGTAGTTCACCTCGCACTCGGAGAAGAAGATGATGCTGCCGTTGACGACGATGTTGGTATTGGGACCGTAGAGCACGAAGAAGTTCGGAAAGTGGGGCACGGTGATACCGAGATAGGCGCGCGCATCGCCGTCCCAATGCGTGTGGAGATTGCGCCCGCCCCGCCCGACCACCTTCATCGGTGTGAGGAAGTCAGAGGCCGTAAAGCCCGTCCCGTAGACGATCGCATCCAGGGCTATCTCGCGCCCCTCACGGTCGAGGATCCCCTTCTCGGTGATTCGCTCGATGCCCTGCGTATGCAGCTCGACGTTCTCGCGTTTGAAAGTTCCTGTCCAGAGACCGTTGTCACGTACGAAGCGCTTCGAGCAGGGTGGGTAGTCGGGCCGCATCTTCTCGAAGAGCACCTCGTCGTCTTCACATTGGTCGCGTATGTACTCGGTGAGCATCTCACGCAGCATGTCGTTCGCGGGGCTGACCGAGCGCTCGGGGTGCGGCCAGTCGTCTTCGACACGCACCATTGCGAGCAGCCCGTCCGAGGTCGTCCAGAAGAGCCAGAACCGGTACCACTGTGCGTAGAAGGGCAGGCGAGCGAAGAGCCACTGCAGTCCACGCGGCACTTCGTCGTGGTAGTCGGGCGTCGGCAAGAGCCACGGCGCGGTGCGCTGAAAGACGTGCAGCTCGGCCGCCTCCTCGGCGATCACGGGGATGAACTGCGCCGCACTCGCACCAGTGCCGATCACTCCGACGCGCTTCTGCGCGAGATCCACATCCGCCTCCCAGCAGGCAGAGTGAAAGGAGGCACCGCGATAGTCTTCGATGCCCTCGATCTCCGGCATCAGGGGACGGTTCAGCTGCCCGACGGCGCTGATGATCGCCTGGGCGTCGAGGCTCTCCTGGCTACCGTCGGCATGGCGTAGCGCCAGCGTCCAGGTGGCTCGCCCCTCGTCCCAAACCGCCTCGCTCACCTCCGTGTTGAAGCGAATATGCTCGCGCAGGCCGAACTCGTCGGCGCAGTCGCGAAAGTAGTCGAGCAGAACGTCCTGGCTCGAGAAGAGCTGCGGCCAATCGTCCTTCTGCGCGAACGAGTAGCTGTAGAAGTGATTCGGTACGTCCACCCGACAGCCGGGATAGGTGTTCTCGTACCATGTGCCGCCGAGGTCATCATTCTTCTCGAGAATCACGAAGGGTATATCGGCCTGCTCGAGGCGCAGCGCCGCCGCGAGCCCAGACATCCCGGCGCCGATGATGGCGACGCGAAAGTCGGACTCGGGCGCGAGCTCCTGCTTGCTCCAGTCGGGCGCACGCACGTCGGCGCCGTCGAGCGCCAGCTCCGCCAACAGGAGGGGCAGGTATGCGTCCAGGTCGACGTCGCCCGCCAGGAAGGAGAGCCAGCGGCGCAGCTGGGCCTCTTCCGGCACCGCCGGCGCCGGACACCCGGCATCCCGATAGCGGCGCAGCACGTCGAGACAGAGTGCGCGCGCTGTCTCGATCTGCTCCTCGCTGAAGCCGCCCTGCGGACCCGCCGTAAAGGCGGCGTTGGGACGCAGGTCATCGCGCAGGAGCGACTCGTCTCCAGTCGCATGAGCGAGCGCGACCATCAGGGAGGGGAGGTGCGCGTCCTGTAGTGCGGTGCGGATTGCATCGTCGCCCTCGTCCATTGCACGGATCGGATGGTGGATACTCATGGTAGATGCCTCGTCCGCAAAGACGGCGTCGCGTCGGTCCGGTCTCGCCTCGGAGAGTAGTGGAATCGGTCGACGAGTCCGCCCCTGGAGAACCCGGCGGCATGCCAGGCGCCTGCGGCAGCTCGTGCTCACATTGGCGGCATGAAGTAGGCTGTCGGCACCGGAATGCGCCGGCCGGCCAGAGCGAGGAATGCAATGCAGATCCAGCCCGTCGGTCGTGCCCTGGGCGCCGAGGTGGATTGGGGGGAGACCCGGATATGATCGACCGGACGAAGCCTGATTCGTCGACTTGGGCAATCTGCATCGCTCTCGTTCTTCTCGTGACGGGGGCCGGGCCGACCAATGCGGGCACCTGGGATTTTGCAACGGGACCCGCCATCGGCGACGCGGAGGGCGAGCGCGATTGGGGGGTCGAGATCGTTCCCTACCTGTGGCTCGCCGGCCTGAGCGGAGAGATGGGCCTTCCAGCCGTGGGAACCATCCCCGTCGACGTGAGCTTCTCCGATCTCGCCAGCAACCTCGATGCCGCCTTCGCGGGCTTCATGGACGCGCGCTATCGCCGCTGGCACTTACTCATCGACGGCGCCTGGGTCCAGCTGCGGAACACGGTGGCCCCCCCGCAGACGGCCTTGGAGCTCGCCGACCTCAGCGCCTCGGTCGCATTCGGTCTCGGCGGCGTCTCGTACGAGCTGCCACTCGACTGGCCCGTCGCGCTCGAGCTCTATCTGGCGGGCCGCTGGTGGCATGTCAACGCGGACGCGCTCATTCTCACGGCCGGGCCGCCGGTCGCGGGCGGGATGACGGAGGTGTGGGCGGATGCGATCGTTGGCACGCGCATCCGCTATCCGCTCGGCGAGAAGTGGCGTTTCGGCCTCACGGCAGACATCGGCGCCGGCAACGCTGATCTCGATTGGCAGGTACTCGGATACGTCAATTATATGTTCAACCCCCACTTCGGACTGACTGCTGCGTACCGCATCCTGGGCGTCGACTATTCGAACCGGGGGTTCGTCTATGACTTGCGACAGTCCGGCCTGCTATTGGGAATCAACTTCGCGTACTAGATCATACGCCGCGGCCGCTACGATGCGCCAATGGGCGATCTGTGTGCTCGCATGTCTCCCACTCGTTGGCTGCATGACCGCTCCACCGAAAAATTGGCCCCTCGAGGGGGGCCGAATCAACAACCTGGCGGAGACTTCGGGCATCGCTTCGCCGGATCGCTCGGGTCGGATATTGCTCCTCCTGACCTTCTCCGGCGGCGGAACGCGAGCGGCCGCGTTCTCGTATGGCGCGCTCCAGGAGCTTGCACAGACGCACATCGAGCTCGGCGGTGCACGCCGTCGCCTCTTCGACGAGGTCGACCTCGTCTCCGCCGTCTCCGGCGGCAGCTTCACCGCTGCCTATCTGGGCCTTCACGGCGACGGCATCTTCGACGACTACGAGGACATCTTCCTGCGCAAGAACGTGCAGTCCGGCCTGATCTGGGAGGTGCTCAGGCCGCGCTACTGGCTGGGCCTGCTGCGCATCGACCGCAGCCAGCTAGCGGCAAATTACTACGACATGAAGATTTTTCATGGAGCGACTAT
>JAFDDH010000239.1 GCA_019310975.1 Deltaproteobacteria bacterium
CTCGACGTCCAAGCCGATTGCAGCGTGTGCGCGAGAGATGGTCGCCTCGGCGATCACCATGTCGGCGCCCCGCCCACGGCCGATGACCAGCCAATCGCGATCGATCACCACCTCGAGTCCCTCATAGAATCCGCTCTTGACCAGGACGACGGCGCCCGGAGGCACTTGGAGGTGCTCGTCACCTCTCGTCTGCCCCGACCCCGCCATCAGCCCTGATCCCCCCATCCCGATCGCGGGGGCACGGGCCCCACGCCGCGATGCAGGCATCGCTAGGGGCTACATCGGCGCTTCGGATCGGGGTCTTGAACGGATCGGGAAGCGGCCGAATTGCACCCTAGGTGGGGGATTTAACCCTCATTAGATCCCGGGCGTGACGCCGGGTCGCTGCGGTGATCTCCTCACCGCCCGCCATCCGGGCGATCTCCTCCACCCGCTCGTCGCCCTCGATGCGCACGACCTGCACCCGTGTGCGCCCCTTCCGCTCGCTCTTGGCGACGTGGAAGTGGACATCCGCGAAGGCCGCGATCTGGGGGAGATGGGTGATGCAGAGCACCTGATGGCGCTCGGCCAGCTCGGCCAGGGCACGGCCCACGCACTCGGCGGCACGCCCGCCGATGCCCGCGTCGACCTCGTCGAAGACCAGCACCATATTTGCGCCGGCCTGGCGGAGTGCGTTCTTGACGGCCAGGAATACGCGCGAGAGCTCTCCCCCCGAGGCAACCTTCTGTAGCGAGCGTGGCGACTCGCCCCTGTTGGCCGAGAAGCGGAACTCGGGCGACTCGGCACCGCGCGGCCCACTGACGACACCCTCGGGCAATCCGGTCCGGTTGGCCGCCGGCTCGAGGGCAATCTCGAAGCGGGCGTCGGGCATGGCGAGCTCACGCAGCCCCTTCTGGACCTTGCGCGCCAGGTCTCGGCCGGCCTTGGTGCGACCGCGTGTGAGGCGCACAGCCGCGGCGGCCAGCTCCGCGTGCAGGGCCGTACGCCGCTTCTCGAGCTCGCCGATGCGCGAGTCCGCCCCCTCGCTCGCGGCCAGCTCCTCGGCCAGGCCGTCGCGAAAGGCAAAGATCTCGTCCTCGCTCTGGCCATATTTGCGGCGCAGCTTCTCGACCTGTCCGATGCGCTCGTCGAGCCGCATGAGTCGCTCGGGGTCGCCCTCGATACGATCGACATAGCGCTCGAGATCCGCGCTCACGTCCCCCAGCTCCGCCTCCGCGTCGCGCAGGCGATCGGCCAGGGGCGAGGCGCCGGAATCCAGCTTCGCCATGCCCGAGACGGCGCGCGCCGCCGCGGCGATCAGGTCGACTGCGCCGGCGCCGTCCTCGCCGCGCAGCGCCGCAAGCGCGCCGCCGCCCTCCGCTCGCAGCTGCTCGCAGTGGGCGAGGCGACCGTGCTCGGCGTCGAGCTCGCCGAGCTCGCCGGGGGCGAGACCGACCTCCTCGAGCTCCGCCAACTGGAAGGCCAGGAAATCCTGGCGGCGCGAGCGCGCCTCGCTCTCGGCGCGCAGGCGCCCGAGCTCCTCATCGATGGCCGCAATCGCGTGATAGGCACCCGCCACGGCCTCTCGCTCGGACAGCAGCCCGCCCGCTGCATCCAGCAACCAGCCGTGCGACTCGGGACGCAGCAGCGCCTGCGAGCTGTGCTGGCTCGAGACTTCCACGCGCCCGCTGAAGAGGTCCGCCAGCGTCGTCACCGGCACCAGCTGGCCTCCGACACGCGCACGACTTCGCCCACTGGCGGACAGGGTGCGACGCACCACCAGCTCGTGGGACTCGGCCTCCGCCGCTCCCGGCTGCAGCAGATCACGATCCGCCAGCTCCCGCTCGAGATCACCGAGCGCATCGGTGCGGAAGAGTGCCTCGACGCTGCCCTGCTCGGCGCCCTCGCGCAGCGTGCCCGAGCCGGCACGCGCGCCCACCAGCAGCGAGAGTGCCCCGAGCACGATCGACTTGCCGGCGCCGGTCTCACCCGTCAATACGTTGAGACCGGGACCGAATTCGAGCTCGGCGGCCTCCACCACGACCAGATTCTCGATGCGCAGGCTCTCGATCAACGCTCGCCCCAGCGGAGCTTCTCGTGCAGGATCTCGAATCGGTTGCGAAACGGGGAAGCGATGATCCCGACGGGATGCTCCGAGCGGCGCACGCGTACGCGGTCGCCGACGTGCAGGTCGACACCCGACTGACCATCCACCGTGAGTGCGACGTCCTCGCCCTTCACTCGCACGTCGATCTCCGCGCTCTCGGGCAGCACCAGCGGTCGTTGGGTGAGCGAGTGGGGACAGATCGGTGTCAGTAGGATCGCCTCCAGACCGGGCACCAGGAGCGGCCCGCCAGCGGAAAGCGAGTAGGCGGTGGAGCCCGTGGGTGTCGCCACGATCAGCCCGTCGGCGTGATAGGTCGTGACCTTGGCGCCGTCCGCATACGCCTCGAGGTCGATCATGCGCGACAGGGCGACGTTGGTGATGACCGCATCATTGAGCGCCTGGAAGCACGCCAGCTCCTGATCGCCACGCACGGCGCGCACGTCCAGACGCATGCGCGAGACGATCTGCAGCTCGCCCGCGAGCACTTTGTCGAGCGAGGGGAAGAGCTCGTCCAGATTGATTTCGGTCAGGAAGCCAAGCCGCCCGAGGTTCACACCCAGGATGGGCACTGAGCGGGTGTGGGTGGCCCGGGCCACGGAGAGCAGTGTCCCGTCCCCGCCGATCACCACGATCAGGTCGACGTCGCTCGCCAGCTGCTCACGGCTACGCGACACAAGGCCCGCAAAGGCCGCACAGTTCTCGTCCGCCACGACCTCGATGTCGCGGTCGCGCAGCCAGGCGGCGAGCCCCGTCACGGTGGACTCGGCCTGGGGCTGCGCCTCCTTCAGACAGATGCCGACGGATCGGATTTTCACGGAAACTCCCCACCCTCCGCCGCTGATGATTCCACCCCTCCGCCCGCGGCTCAAGGGCCGTCCTCTGCGGCGAGGTGCCTCGGCCGGGCCGGGCTAAGCTCGATCCATGCCGCAGGACGAGACCATGGACCTCTTCCCAACGCGGCCGCGACGCCGCCTCGACCCGCATGCTCCGCTGGCCGACCGCATGCGTCCGCGGTCTTTCGAGGAGATGATCGGACAGCCGCAGCTCGTCGGCGAGGGCAGTGCGCTGCGCTCGATGGTGGAGAGCGGCGAGATCCCCTCCGTGATCCTCTGGGGTCCGCCGGGCAGCGGCAAGACCACCCTCGCATGGCTGCTCGCCGACGCGCCGGACACCCGCATGGTGGCGCTCTCGGCCGTGGCGGCGGGCGTCAAGGAGATCCGCGAGGCGGTCGAGACGGCGCGGCGAACCCCGCTGCGCACGCTGCTCTTCATCGACGAGATCCACCGACTCAACCGCGCCCAGCAGGACGTGCTCCTGCCCCACGTAGAGGCCGGCACCGTGACCCTGATTGGCGCCACCACCGAAAACCCCTCGTTCACCGTGAACGCGCCGCTGCTCTCGCGTTGCCGCGTGCTCACGCTGGCGTCGCTCGCGAGTGAGGCCCTCGAAGACGTGATCGAGCACGCGATTCGCGAGAGCGAACGCGGCCTTGGGAAGAGCGGGCTCCGGCTGGTCCCGGATGCGCTGCGGGCCATCGTCGACTTCGCGGACGGCGACGCACGTCGCGCCCTCGGCCTGCTCGAGGCCTCGGCCGCGATCCATCTGCGCAGTCCGGAGCGCGCCGAGCCGCTCCCGCCGGAGACCGTGCGCGAGGCCGCGGGCCGCAGGCTGCTGCTCTACGACCGAGATCGCGAGGAGCACTACAACGTGGTCTCGGCGTTCATCAAGAGCCTGCGCGCCAGCGATCCGGACGCCGCGCTCTACTACCTCGCGCGCATGCTCGGCGCCGGCGAGGATCCGCTCTTCATCGCCCGCCGCCTGCTCATCTTCGCCTCCGAGGACGTGGGCAACGCCGATCCCTGGGCGCTCACGCTGGCGACCTCCGCCCATCAGGCGGTGGAACGCCTCGGCCTGCCAGAGGGCCGCATCACCCTCGCCCAGGCCACCACCTACCTCGCGTGCGCGATCAAGAGCAACGCCTCCTACGCGGCGCTGGGCCGGGCACAGGCCGCCGTCGAGGAGACGGGCTCGCTGGCCGTACCGATGCACCTGCGCAACGCGCCGACGCGGCTCATGAAGGATCTCGGGTATGGCAAGGGCTACCGCTACGCCCACGACGCGCCCGACCACTTCATGCCAGACCGAAACCTGCCGGACGAGCTGGCCGACCGCATCTTCTACGAGCCCGGGGAGCAGGGCGCCGAAGCCAAGCTGGCCGAGCGCCTACGCGACTGGCGGCAGCGACGCCGAGAAGAAGGCGGCGTGTGAGAGGGCGTGTGAGAGAGCGTGTGAGAGCGCGGAACCGCTAGCTGGGAGGCCGACCCAAGCTGGGTCGGCTGACGCCGCAAGCGAATCCAAAGGATTCGCCAGCTAATCGCCCGAGACCACCTGGTTGCGCCCATTGGCCTTGGCCTGGTAGAGCCTGTCGTCGGCACGGGTGACGAGCTCGTCCGGCGATTCCAAGCTCGGCTCCCAGCTCGCGATTCCGATGCTGATTCGCACCGAGATCTTGCGGCCGTCCATGGACTCGAACTCGGCGGCTTCGACGCTCGTGCGCCAGCGCTCCGCCAGCACGCGTGCGCCCTCGGTGCCGTTCTGCGCCAGAATCACCAGGATCTCCTCGCCACCGAAGCGGCCGGCCACATCGGTGACACGAATCTGATCGAGCAGCAGCTGCGCGACACCCTGCAGCACCACGTCGCCCGCCACGTGCCCGTAGGCGTCGTTGACCTGCTTGAAGTGATCGAGATCGGCCATCATCACACTGAAGGGTGTCGCATAGCGGCGCGAGCGCAGGAACTCGATCGAGAGCGCCTCCGAGACGTAGCGGCGCGTGCGCAGCCCCGTCACCACATCGGTGGTCGAGAGGCGCGCCATCGTCTCCGTCTTCAGACGCAGCTCGTCGTGGAGCCTCTTGGTCCGCAGATGCAGCTTGAGCCGCGCCAGCAGATCGGCGCCGTGGGGGGGCTTGGCGATGACGTCGTTGGCGCCGAGCTCGAGCAGCCGCGCCATGCGATCGAGGTCGCTGCTGGCCGTGACGAAGATGATCGGTATGTCGCGACAGCTCGGACTGGCCTGCTTGACGTGCAGGATCTTCTCCCCGTCGAAACCCGGCATCTCGAGATCACAGAGCACCACGTCCACCTCCTCGTTGAGGAGCTGACGCAGACCGCTGAGTCCATCTTCCGCCTCGAGGATCCGATCGAAGGTCTTGGCGCGCGAAAGCACCTCCGCGATCAGACCTCGATGGGAAGGCGAGTCGTCGATCAACAGAAGCGTGGCCAAACGATTCCCCCGTCTCGCGCTCTCGGCTCGCGTACCATGGAATCCATCGGCACGCGGTCGGTCTACCTTGTTCCCCGATCCAAAGATCCGGCGATTGTCTCTACCTCGCTGGTCGACAGAGCCCCGGCCGGCGGCCGGCAGAAGATCGGCAGGTCGCCGCCTGGGAAGCCGCCCGATCGAGCGATTCGACCAGGGCAGGCCTGAAGGCGACCCGGAAGAGCCAGCCAGAACGAAGAATGGGCCGACCGCGCTCGATTGCGCGGTCGGCCCATCCGGTGACGGCTGATCACTTTTTGCCTTCTCGCGGGCAGGGCACCACCCGAGGCTCGAAGACTCCAGCGGAGGAATGCGGCGCAGCAGGGGCCCCTCCGCCAGACGGCCAAGGAGAGAACCGTCATAGGAAGGCAATCGATGAGTCACCGCCCGCGCGCATCGGGTTCCCGACGTTTCTTCGCCGGCGCAGACCTGGCTCGAAGCCAGGGATTCGACGAGCCAGGTCGTCGCGAGTTCCGGGGCCTACACTCCTGTAGAGCGCTCGGGGCGCTTCAGGCAGGAGGCCCACCTTGCGACGCAT
>JAFDDH010000240.1 GCA_019310975.1 Deltaproteobacteria bacterium
TCGCCGCTGACGATTCCGTAGCCACGAAACACAACATATCCCTCAGTGACGAAGCGGGCCTCCTGGCCCATGCAGAGCTCGGCCACCTTCTTCCACTCGAAGCTCAGCGTCTTCATCTCCTCGCTCCTGAACTCGACGCTGCGACTGCGCATCCGGCGCAGGTTTCCCTTGAGCCACTCCGAGGACGTGAGTCGGATCCAATCGTGGGAGCCGGTACATGGCTCCTCGAGCTCCGTCGCACCCACCGCGGAGGCCAGGCCCACGACAAGAGTCGCCAGCATCAATCGGATCCCGACCCGGCCGTGTCGATGGAAGATTGTCGTCATAGCCCGTCGATGATTCCCGGAGAGCCGATTGCGTGCAGCTCTCCGCCCCCCGCCCTGGCCCGGCGCACCGAGCGGATGACCCCCCGGACACCATAGCCCGGTCCTCACTCGGCAGGACCCTGTGCTATCAAGCAGCGTCTCGGGAAGGGATCGCTCGCGACCGCATTCCGGGCGCCATTCGCAACGCGTGTTCGGCTGACGCAGCCCGACTCGACCGGACGCAACTCGACGTTGGACGTAGGACGTAGGACGTAGGACGTAGGACGTAGGACGTAGAGAGGAATCATCCGTCATGTACGAGCGGTCCGTGATCCTCATGCTTCTGCTCGGCGGCCTGCTCTCGGCCGGCTGCAGCTTCGTCTCTCTGCAGCCCGAAGCCGCCACCGTCCTCGAAATCAGCGCCGAAGAGGCGGCGGCGTGCGAGCGGCTCGGCCGGACTCGGGTGGAGGTGCTCTCGAAGGTGGGATTCATCTCGCGCAATCAGGACACGGTGGCCGGGGAGTTGTCCACGCAGGCGCGCAATTCCGCGCTCGACATGGGTGGCAACGCGGTGGCCGCCGAGAACGAGCCCGAGAACGGCAAGCAGAGCTTTGGCGTGTATCGCTGCGCGACGGGCTGATGCGGGCGAATCGGGCACGGGGCCCGCTTGCATGTCGATCCGGATCCAGCTGACTCTCGCGCTCCTCGTCGCGCCGAGCATCGTATCGGCGGCCGGGGCGTTCGCCAGCGAAGCCATCCTCGAAGGCACCGTCCCGCGCGAAGCCTGCATCGAGCGCCACGCCCAGCGGCGCCCCTTCTTCGGAGATCTGCACGTTCATACCGTCCTCTCGCTGGATGCGAGCACCATGGGCACGCGCAATCGACCCGCCGACGCCTACCGCTTCGCTCGCGGCGAGGAGCTCGGGATCCAGCCCTACCACAGCGACGGCACTCCGATTCGCTCCATCCGGCTCTCGCGCCCGCTCGACTTCGCCGCCGTGACCGACCACGCCGAGCTGCTCGGTGAGTGGAATACCTGCAACACCCCCGGCCTGCCCGGACACGACTCGTGGGTCTGCCGCGTGTACCGCAACTACCCGCGCATCGCCTTCTTCTATATGAACTACACGTCGAGCCAGGCGCGGCGACACGACTTCTGCGGCGAGGACGGAAGCATCTGCCTGGCGGCGTCACGCGCACCGTGGACGGAGATCCAGGAGGCCGCCGAGCAAGCGTACGACCGCACTGCATCATGCAGCTTCACGGCCTTCAAGGCTTACGAGTGGACCGGTGGAGTCGGCCGCACGGGCAACAACTTCCACCGCAATGTCATCTTCGCCAACGATGTCGTCCCCGACCTGCCGATCAGCTTCGTGGACCAGCCCATCCTCACCGACTTCTGGGCCAGCCTCGGACGCTCGTGCTCGGACGCGGCGCATGGCTGTGACGTCGTCGTCATCCCTCACAACTCGAACCTCTCCGGCGGCCTGATGTTCCAGACCGAGCGTCCCGACGGCACACCGATCCAAGCCGATGAGGCCCGCGCCCGCGCCCGCTACGAGGTCATGGTCGAGATCATGCAGCACAAGGGCGAGTCCGAGTGCATGTTGGGGGTCGGGACCGAGGACGAGCTATGTGGCTTCGAGAACCTGGCCATGAGCAGCTTCGCTGGACGATTCATGGCGTTCAGAGCCGAGCCCCCCATGCCGCGTCAGTTCGTGCGTCACATCCTGAAGGTTGGGCTGGAGCAGGAGCGAAGGCTCGGCGTGAATCCCTTCAAATTTGGCATCATCGCCAGCACGGACACACACCTCGGAACACCCGGCCACGTGAACGAGAGCGCCGACTACCCTGGACACGGCGGCGCCGGCAAGCCGGCCGAGGACGAGCTGCCCGTGGGCTTCCCGGACCACCTCGACTTCAATCCGGGTGGGCTGGCAGGGCTGTGGGCCGAGGAGAACTCGCGCACGTCGCTCTTCGCGGCCATGAAGCGCAAGGAATCGTTCGGTACGAGCGGGCCGCGTATGGTGGTGCGTCTCTTCGGCGGCTGGTCGTATTCGGACGATCTGTGTGCGAGCCCGGACTTCGCGAAGCTCGGCTATACGCTCGGCGTGCCGATGGGCTCGGACCTGATGGCGCGGCCCACAGCGGATGGACCCGGGCCGGGTCCTGTCTTCGCCGTCAGTGCTCTCGCCGACCCTGGCGTAGCGGGGGCGCCGGGCACGCCGCTACAACGGATCCAGATCATCAAGGGCTGGCTGGATGAGGATGGGACACACGAGGCCATCTACGATGTGGCCGGTGATCCCGAGAACGGCGCCAGTGTGTCATTGGATACATGTGAGGCGCGCGGGCCGAACGTCCGCTCGCTCTGCTCGGTCTGGCGCGATCCGGACTTCGATCCAGCCGAGCCCGCGTTCTATTATGCGCGCGTCATCGAGAACCCGACCTGCCGCTGGAGCCAGCGGCTCTGCATCGCCAGCGGAGCGCAATGCGGCGATCCCGGAACCCTCGGCAAGGGGCTCGAGCCGTGTTGCGCCGAGGAACACCAGCCGATCATCCAGGAGCGGGGCTGGACGTCGCCGATCTGGTACCGACCCGACCAGACATGAATACCGCTCCCGATATGGCACGCGGGCGGATCGGACGCGCGCTTCGCTCGCCGCTCCTGCACTTCATCGTGATCGGGAGCGCGCTCTTCGCCGTCGACCGCATCGGCGACGAGCCGGCCGCTGGCCCAACGATCCGAATTTCCGCCAACGAGGTCTCGGCGATCGAGGCCGAATGGGTGCAGCGAATGGGACGTCCACCGGACGCCAAGATTCTCTCGGCCCTGGTGTCCGCGCGCGTCGACGATGAGCTGTGGCTCCACGAGGCTCGTGCATTGGGCTGGCATCGTACCGACGCCATCGTGCAGCGCCGGCTGCTCCGCAACCAGCGCTTCCTCACTCCGGATGTCGCCATAACGGACACCGTCCTGCTCGAACGCGCGTACCAACAGGGCATGGATGTGAGCGATGTGGTCGTGCGCCGACGCCTGCTCGAACGGATGCGACTATTGATCGCAAGCGCCGCACGGACGAAGCCGCCCACGGACACCGAGCTCGCCGCCTGGCTCGAGTCGCATCCCGACGACTTCGTACAATCGCCGCAGGTGAAGCTGAGCCACGTCTTCCTCAGCCGCGATCGCCGCGGCGAGTCGCTCGCACGCGACGCCGAGGCCCTCGCCACGCGACTGCACGACGAGGGGGCTACGCCCGAGCAAGGTGTGAGACTGGGCGATCCCTTCCTGCTCTCGAGCCATCTGCCGCTCTGGCCCGAGGAAACGATCGCGCGTCAGCTCGGTGCGGAGTTCGCGGCCGGAGCGATGCGCGCACCCTCTTTGCGCTGGAGCGATCCGATCGGATCGAGCTACGGCCGACACGTCGTCTGGATCCACGAGCGAACACCCGCGCGCATGCCGACTCTCGAAGAAGTCAGGCGCTCGGTGGAGGCCGATTTGATGCGAGATCGCGAGCGGGCCGCCCTGCGCGAGCACCTGGTGCAGCTGCGCGCGCGGGCTCGAATCGAGATAGCGCCCCGGAACGACGGAGCCGCACAGGCGCGTTGAAGCACGCGGACCTCGTCATCGGGCGGCGAAGCCCATCCCGACCGGGATCAGAGCGACGACAAGAACTCGACGAGTAGCACTTGCATGCGTTTGCGCTCTGCACGCCAGACGTAGTGGTCCGCATCCGCGAGCAGCTCGAAGCGGGCATTGGGCATCAGCGATGCGAGCTGCTCCGCGGGCCAGGCAGGTCGGATGTCGCGCTCGCCGTAGAGAACGAGTGTCGGCACTGCGACCGCCGCGATCTCACACAGCATCGCAGGCCGCTTCACATGGGCCTGCCAGGCCTCGATGAGCTTCCGATTGACGTCGGGGTTGGGCTCGAAGAGCCACTCGGGCTCGTGCTCTTCGCCCGCGTCCCGGGCCACCGCGTAGATTTCGTTCCACTGCCGATCGTTCTGAATGCCATTACCCGATAGATAGACGAGGGCGCGCACCGACTCGGGACACAATATGGCCAGCAGAAGGCCGAGGTTTGCGCCCCAGGAGTGGCCCAGGACACACCACTCCGTCCAGCCAAAGTGCATGCGGATCCGCTCGAGGTCTTTTACGCACTCGTCGAGATCGAAGCGCCCGGCGCGGGTCGAGCGCCCGCATCCGCGCGGTTCGTAGCGCAGGGTGGTGAAGCGATCCGCGAGCAGGTCGGCCACCGGGCCCAAGTAGTCGCAGCAACCAGGGCCCCCCGGAAGCAGAACCACGGGCGGCCCCTGGCCCTGGCGCTGCGTCCACAGCGTGCCGTCCGACACCGCGACGAACTCCTCCACGCCCTACTCCCCCAACATTCGAAGTCGGTGATCGCCCTGCAACAGTTCACGCGCCTCGACCGCGACTTCCGATCCTGCGACGTGCGGCTGCTGTGAAGGGCCATGACTCCCCTTCGCCCAGCCCCCTCTACTCCTCGCGCAGCGCCTCGACGGGGTCCAGCCGCGCCCCGTGTCGGCTCGGTAGCAGCGTCGCACCGAGCGAGAGCACGAGCGCGATCGACACCACGCCGAGCACCTGCAGACCATCGAGGTCCGATGGCAAGGTCGAGATCTGGTAGACGCTGGCCGGCAGCGTATCGATGCCCGTCACGTCTTCGATTCGTGCCTGGATCCAGGCGAGCTGGCGCGAAACCGCCGCACCGGAGAGCACGCCGATGGCGACGCCCGCAAAGCCGATCAAAGTCCCCTCGAGGGCGAAGACGAGCTCGATGCTCTCATCCGTCGCACCCATGGTCTTCAGGATCGCGACGTCCGTGGATTTGGCCATGATCATCATCATCAGGGTCACCACGATGACGAAGGCCGAGACCACCATGATCATGATCAGCAGCATGAACATGAGCGAGCGGTTGTCCTTCAGGGCGTGAAAAAACTGGGGGAAGAGCTCCTTCCAATCGCGTGCATAGAAGGGATGACCGAGCGCATCCTCGACTCCGTCGGCGACCACGCGCGAGCGGTAGAAGTCGCTCGTACGCACCTCGAAGCCACCGATCACGTCCGGCACATTGAGGAAGGACTGTACGGCCGGCAGGGACGCATAGGCGTAGAGCTGGTCGAATTGAAGGAAGCTGGATGTAAAGAGGCCAGTGATCTGGAAGCGCATCAGCCTGGGCGCCGGTCCCAGCGGCGTCGGTGCACCGCCGTGGGGCGAGATCAGGATGACCTCGTCGCCGACCCCGACTCCGACCTTCTCGGAGAGAGCCGAGCCAATCACCAGCCCCGGCACCTCGCCCGACCCACGACCATCCGGCAGCGCGAGATCACCTTCCACCAGCTTCTCAGCCAGATTCGTCACGCGGACGGCGCTCGCCGGCTCGATGCCGCGCAGGCGCACGGGCGCGATCGAGCCACTTCCGACGCGCACCATCCCGTCGGCGTCGAGGAAGGGCGCCGCGGCCACGACGCCCTCCACCGCGATGATTTCGTCGATCAGATCTGCGTGGTCCACCACGTGGCCGTAGTAGCTACGCACCAGGAAGTGTGCGTAGTTGTCCACGATCTCCTCGCGCCACGTCCGCTCGA
>JAFDDH010000072.1 GCA_019310975.1 Deltaproteobacteria bacterium
CGAAGGATTGGTGGGAGTTGTGCATGTCGAGCTCATCCTCGAGATAGTTGCGCCAGTCGATCATCGGGATCTGCACATCCCCCCGGTTCACGTGGCCGTGCGCGTAGGCGGCCTCGATTGCGCCCGGGTCGGCCTCCTTGCGCGGGGCGGGCGTGATACCGAAGTCAGGCGAAAGCGCCATATTGCGCCAGCTCCAGGGGTCGAGAAGATTCGGATAGATGTCGGGAATCGGCGCAAGACCCAGGAGGTCAGCCAGCGAGGGACATAGGAAGGACAAGAAGGGGCATCCCTCCTGCACCATATCGGGCTCGTTCCTCCACGAGCCGACCTGGGCGTTGAGGTCGACGAACTCGTCCGCGCCGACAAAACCGGATACCAGCGCCTCGAGGCCATATTGCACCCCGACATTGTCCCATGTGCTGGCCGCAAAGCCGTCTGCGGCGACGCCGTAGATGTTTATGGCATCGCCGAAATGTGTCCACTCGGTACTGGCCTGATCCGGGAGCGAGATGCCGGGAACCGTCCCGAAACTCGGGTTGAGCACCAGCGGCGAGAGGCCGCGCCAGGCGTTGACGCACTCGCTCGACCCTTGAGGCAGGAATGGCAGGAGCGGCAGGTAGGGATTCCCAAAGCCGTTGATCGCGTTCAGTCCCTCGATCTCCGTCCTGTTCTCCCAGTCGGCCCACTTCGCGTTACCGAAGAGCACCTCGATATCCATCCAGCGCTCGAGGAGCTCGCAATCGCCAATGTGGATTGTCTGCGTGATCATGTCCGGGTACGAGTACTGCGGAATGCCCGCATTGATCAAGCCCTTGTGGTTCTGGCCGTAGACGTATTGCTGAATGCCGCCGCCGGATCCGCCGACTCCGACCGTGTAGTCGGGATTCGCGTAGGCGGAAACGAATCTATCCTTCACCATGATGGCCGTTTCACCACCGAGCTCGAGGTTGTAGTGGGTACCGGTCTTGGTGCCGGTCGAATAAGCCACCGCATAGCCCTTGCCAAGGCCGTACTCGTAGAGCATGCGCGAGCGGCTCGGATCACCCTGGTAATGGCCGATGGCCACACCGCCCTGGAAGTAGTAGATCAGGCGACCGTTCCAGGCCGAAAGCTCGGGTGTGCTCGCGTCCTGCTCGGCGGGGGAGAGCAGAGCGATCGAATAGATGAAACGGTTGATCGTCCCCCTCTCCCAGCGAACGATGAAGTCGACAATATCGCCGTCCATCGTCGTCGTCTGGGCGATGTCGGTGGGCCGCGCCATGTCCGGATCGTAGTCCGCCCCGCTTCCACCCGTGGTTCGGTATTTGAAAGAGACGACCGTCTCGACCATGCAGTCCGCATCGAGTGCGGGCCCGAGCTCCGCGTTCGCCCGATCACCAGCGTCCGCGCAGAGGAAGGGCACCTGCTGGGGACCGGAGAAGATCGGACCGCTCACCGAATGGTTGGTGAGTACCAGCTCGGCCGACCTCCCGTGACGACCGAAGCCACGCGTTCGCACCTCGAGCAGGTTGTCGCCAGGCGCCAGACCCGTCACCAATCCCTCCAGCCTGCGCGTCCAGCCAACGCGCTCGAACGAGTCCGTGACGTCCCGGCCGTCTACGGTGATCTCGACGAGGGGCATCGAAACGAAGGGCGAGACGTGAATCGCGACGCGCGCATCGTCTCCGCTCACGT
The DNA here is from genome assembly GCA_019310975.1 of Deltaproteobacteria bacterium. Lineage (GTDB taxonomy): Bacteria > Myxococcota_A > UBA9160 > UBA9160 > UBA4427 > JAFDDH01. Next base: position 1,675 of record JAFDDH010000072.1, read on the forward strand.
ACTCCGGAGGACTCGAGAGGACCTCGATCGCAAAATAGGAGCAGGATTCGGGCGCACCGAATCCGAAGAGCAAGAGCGTACTCGCTAGGAGTGTGAAGATCCTCCAGCGCCCGCGGTGGCCTTCACGTCGTGTTCGATCGAGTCGATGCTTGGTGGCCACTCGTCGCCCCTCCCCGGCTGATCATCCTTCTCGATCATACGCGCAGACGTGACACGACTACAAGAAGTTCGACCCGGGAAACATGGCCTTGTGTATCGTGACGGCGAGTCTCCCGGTGGGGCGAGATCCCATCGGCCAGGCTGGAGAGCATCCCCAACGAGTCGCCAAGCAGGCGGTTGATCGGCCAGAGCGCGCCCGTGGCCCACGCGCCGAGCCCGCAGCGAGGCATCGGGCCACAGACAGAGCCGCTCGCACCCACTACGCGTACGGGCGGCCACGCCGTCGCAGCACCAGCAGCTCCTCGCGCACGCGGGCGAGCGACTGGACCGAGCGTCTACACGGGCTCTGCTTCGACCGCCTGGATCCGGTATTCGCATGTGAGGCAGCGCCGCATCCCGGCGCGCATACGATCGTTCTGGGTACGCAGCGTCGTCACTTCCTCGCGTAGCGATCGCACCTCGCGCCGCAGCGTGCTTAGCCGCCGCGCGCCGCCGAGAAACCCACGCAAACTACTCAGCCACGTCACGATGCGCTTCCCGCCGGCACCTTCACCTTCCAGCTCATCCGCGCCGTGCAAGACGTCTCCGGCAGGTGGGGATCGAATTCGATGCTGAGCCCGCCGCCACTGCCGTCGAAGAGCTGCTCGAAGGCGCCCTTGCAGATCAGCAGGCAGCCCTGCTCGGGGAGCGCATTCGGCTTCGGGAGCCTGTCCGCCGGCCCGCAGATATGCCACGCACAGTCGGGAATCTCCATCACGACCCTGCCCGCGGCTGGATCGTATTCGGTGACCTGGGCCGGACCGGTCAGGAAGCCGGCGGGATTGAACATGTCGAAGAGCAGTGTCTGGAAACGCGAAGGCTTGCTCGGGCCGGAGCCGGCGGTCTGCTTCGGCGGCTTGGTATCCGCCATGCCATTCATCATCTTCAGGAAGTCCTGCGAACCCTCACGCGCCGTCGACGCGCACGTGCCAATGACGACCTCCTCGTACTGCGCCTGACTCAGATGCCCTTGAAGCTCGAGCAGCGCCCACTCTGCCTCGCGGACGAAATTGCCGTAGCGCTTGCGCCAGCGCTCGCGCGGCGAGTCGAGCAGGCGAACGGTTTCGCGCCGCGATTTCATCTGCTCCCACTCGCGATCGATGCGCTCGGCGTCGGTCACCATGCGCAGAATCGGCAGCAGCGTGTGCGTGATGAGCAGCCCCGCCTTCTGCACGATCATCTTCTTCGACATGACCATGTCGATCCAGGCCTGTGGACCATAGTGGTAGAGAAAGCCCGAGCCCTGGGCGGGTCGCACCGCAATCTCAGCCGTCGGGGTGGGATCCAAGGGTACGCTCTCTTCGGCCTGCATGGCTTCTCCGGGCTGGACCGTCTTCGTGGGCCCACTCTGCGCCAAGAACCCCTACGCGCCTGCATCTGCGAGGCACGCGGGAGCCGTGTGGCGATCGACAGGAGGCTAGCAGCCCGGCACGGATCCCGGGCTGGCGCCGAAGGCGCAGCCATTGCACGCTCGGGACCGAAGGAGAGTGCCATGCCCGCCCTCGACGGAATCCGCATCCTCGACATGACCCAGTACGAGGCCGGCCCTTCCTGCACCCAGGCCCTGGCCTGGCTGGGGGCCGATGTCGTCAAGATCGAGCCACCCGGCGGCGGGGATCCCGGCCGCAGCCTCGCCGTCGGCGGAAGCTACTCGGCCTACTTCTGCAACTGGAACGCGAACAAGCGTAGCGTGGCCCTCGACCTCACCAAGCCTGAAGGCCGCGACATGCTTCTGGGCATGCTGCCGCGCTACGACATCTTCATCGAGAACTACGGGCCGGGCATCGTCGAGCGATTCGAGCTCGACTACGACACGCTCTCCGCCCTGCATCCGAAAATCATCTACGTCCAGCTGAAGGGCTTCGGCAGCTCCGGCCCCTACGCGAACTACAAATCCTACGACATGGTCGCGCAGGCGGCCTCCGGGGCCTTCTCGTCCACGGGCGAGATGGGCGGAATCCCGATCCTGCCCGGCCCCACCATCGGCGACTCGGGCACCGGGGTGCAGGCCGGGATGGCGATCCTGGCCGCCTATGTGCAGCGCCTGCGCACCGGCAGGGGACAACGGATCGAGCTCTCCATGCAGGAGGCCGTCACGTACTTCATGCGCACGCGCATCGCCTTCGCGGGCGACTGGGGCGAACAGGCCGTCCCGCGCCTGGGCAACATGATGGGCGGCGCCCCAACTGGGCTCTATCGCTGCGCGGGAAGCGGACCGAACGATTACGCGTACTTGATCACCGTGACGCATCGGCATTGGGACGCGCTCTGCCTGGCCATCGATCGTCCCGAGCTGGTGGTCGATCCGCGCTTCGACACCGGCGAGAACCGCGCGACCCACGGTGAGGCGCTCTGCGAGGAGATCGCGACCTGGACGCGCAAGCACGATAAATACGATGTGATGCGACGGCTCGGCGAGGCGGGTGTCCCCTGCTCGGCGATCATCGACACCCGCGACCTCTACCGCGACCCGCATCTCCTCGAGCGCGGCTTCGTGAAGACGGTCGAGCACCCGGAGCGGGGTGAGGCAAGGCTGCTCGGCTTCCCGACGCGCATGTCGGAGAGCCACGTGGAGATCGAGCGCGCCCCCTACCTGGGTGAGCACACCGACGAGGTGCTGCGCGACGAGCTGGGTCTCACGGACGACGAGCTGAAGGCGCTGCGCGAGAACGGGATCCTGGGTTGAAGGGCGCGGGCTAGAGACCGGTCAATTCTTCGCTCTTCTTCCACAGCGCCCCGGCCACCAGAGAGTCGCCGGCGAGCCGGTGCGGACGCGAGGGCGCGCAGTCCGCATAGTATCCCCCGCCCCGCTCGCCGTGCTCGGGTGATGTGGCCAGCAGGATGGAGGTCGCAGCCCCCTCGGCGGGGCTCTTGGTGATGGGCAGGAGCGCCAGACCGAAGACCTTCATCCACAGCGATTGGTCGCGTCCGAGCTCGGTCCTCACGAGGCCCGGGTGGAGGGCGTTGGAGACGATCCCCTCGGCCGCAAAGCGCCGATCGAGCTCGTTGCTGAAGAGCACGTTCATGAGCTTGGAGTCGCCATAGGAGCGCCAGCCGGAGAAGCGCCGCTCCGTCCAGCTGAGGTCGGTGAGCTCCCTGGTGAGTGACGCGAATCGCTGCGCGTCGGATGAGACATTCACGATGCGGGCTGGCGCGCTGGCCCGGATGCGCTCGAGTAGCAGACGCGTCAGGAGGAAATGACCCAGGTGGTTGGTTCCGAAGTGAGCCTCGAAACCGTCCGCGGTCTCGCGCCGATCCGGAATCATGATGCCCGCGTTGTTGACCAGCAGATGCAGGGGCCGGCCGATCGCGAGCCACTCCGCCGCCGAACGGCGCACCGACTCCAGCGAGGCGAGGTCGAGAGCTGCGATATCGAGCTGATCCGGTGTGATCTCACTCGGATGGGCGTCGAGCAGCGATGCACGCGCGGCTTCGGCCCTGGCGGTGTTGCGACAGGCCAGTGTGACCGAAGCGCCGCGCAGCGCCAGCACGCGGGTCGTCTCCAGGCCGATCCCGGTGTTCGCACCGGTTACCAGCGCATGGCGGCCACGCAGATCGATGCCCAGGCTGACCTCCTCGGCGGTCGATCGCTTGCCGAAAGCCGTCATCGGGCGCACACGCGACGCAACGAACGGGCGCCGGCTCCGCAGCGTGAGGTCATCAGCCATAGTGCGCCGACCGCGGAGCCACCCAGCAAGCCCGGCCGCGCAGGGAAAAACCTCAGATCGATCTCGAATACGTTTGCGCTCATGAAGTCCACCACGTAGATCATGCCCCACTGTACGTACGAAGCCATCTCGCTCTCCGGCTGCTCTCCTTTTGTCAGCCCTCTATTCGGGCTCGAGCAGCTCCGCGTAGCGCGCGCGGATTGCCTCGATCTCATCATCGAGACACTCGAGCGTCCACTCCGAGGTATCGATGGGCGGAAGCACGACGGCCTCGATCGTCGTGGGGCGCACGATCAGCGCGTCCTTTGGCATGGCGTCGAGCACGTTGCGAAAGACCACCGGCACGATCGGCACGCCGGCCTGCATCGCCATGCGGAAGGCGCCCTTCTTGAACCGGCCGAGCCGTGGCGTGAGCGAGCGCGTGCCCTCTGGCGCGATGACCAGCGAGCGGCCCTCACGCAGTGCGTCGACGGCGGGCTTCAGCGCCTCAATTGCCTTGTCGGTATTGCCGCGATCCACGAAAACGACCCCGGCCGCACCGAAGATCGGACCGAAGATCGGATTGCTTCGAATCTCCTTCTTGCCCACGCCCGTCACATCGCGACGCGTGAGCTTGATCATCAGCACCGTATCCAGCGCGCTCTGATGATTGAAGATGAACACGGCCGGCCTATGCGACCAGAGGTGTTCTTCCCCGTCGACGCGCAGATCGATGCCTGCGAGCGACGTCGCCAGGTCTCCCCACATCGAGCCCGCGATATTGATCGCCTCGCGCATCGAGCCGTTGACGAGCCCCGCTGCGGTTCCGGCCCAGATGGAGGGAACGAGGCTCGCGTAGGTCAGCGCGGTACGCAGGACGTCTCCTGCACTCGGTGTGCCCCGACTGGTGAAGCGGCGCACCGGCCACTTCCGCTCCTTCGCGATCTGGGCAAGGCCGCGATTCGGGTTGAGGGGCCGCGGCCTTCCGACGATCTCGAGCAGCGGGAGATCCTCGTGGCTGTCGGTGTAGAAATAGCTCTGCTCGAGATCGAGGTCGTGCTGCGCCGCGAGCCCGCGCGCCGCATCGGCCTTGCCCTCCCCGTAGCAGGTTGGCCGAACGACTTTACCCGTGAACACGCCGTCCACCACATCCAGCTTCGTGCACATCACGTGCCGAATCGCCATATCGCGCGCGAACGGATCGGCTTGGTAGCGTGTCGCGGAGGAGATGATTGCAAGCGTGTGGCCCATCTCCTGATGGGCCCGCACGAGTGCGCGCGACTCGGGATAGATCTGCGTGGCCAGGTGCTTTTCAAAGACCTCCTGACCCACGTCCTCCATCACTGACTCGGCCAGGCCACGATATGCGGCCGTCGTGGCGGACATCATGCCCGAAAAACCCGTGCGTCCCAGCACGAAGGAGAGCGTGCCCAGCAATGACTCGGCGATCTCACGCGGTGCCAGACGGCCCGAGACCAGGCGCTCGCGAAAGAAGGCAGCGGCCGAAAAGCCGGCCAGCAGCGTCTGATCGAGGTCGAAGAGGGCCCCCACCTTCGGGCCCGATGGTCCTTTGCGGATCTCCTCGGTCAGACGCGTGTGGAGGGTCATGGGGGATCCTACCACTATGCATCCTGAGAGCTGAATTGCCAAGAGCGGAGAAATTGCACGCCCACCCCGGCCGACCACCCTACGGTGTCACCCAGACCTACGACGCATGAGTGCGCGGGGTGGACATCGATCCCTCGAGCGTGGGGCACGCACTACTGCTCCGCCCACTCGTCCAGTCGCCCCATCGTGTCCGCGTACTCGACCGCCATCTCCTCGATGACCGTTCGCACCGATTTCACGTGGTTCATGGATCCAACGATCTGACCCACGAAATAGTTGGCGAGCTGCTCGGCACCCTTCGAGCTGTGGGACGTGCGCGCAATGCGTGCCTGTGCCTCGCGAACCAGCCGCGGCTGCAGCGGCATCGGAAGCGGATCGGGATTCGACGGATCCTCCCAGGCGTCCGTCCAGGCACTGCGCAGCTGACGCGCGGGCTTGCCCGTGAGCGAGCGGCTGCGGATCGTGTCACTCGACGACGCCTTCAGGAACTTCTGCTTGACGACCGGATGCGTCTCCGCCTCCTCGGTAGTGAGCCAGACCGAGCCGGCCCAGACGCCCTGCGCGCCGAGCGCGAGAGCCGCCGTAATCTGGCGACCGCTCCCGATTCCGCCGGCTGCAAGCACAGGCACGGGATCGACGGCATCGACGACCTCGGGCACCAGCACCATCGTGGAGACCAATCCCGTGTGCCCGCCGGCCTCGTAGCCCTGCGCGACGACGATGTCGACACCCGCCTCCACATGTCGCTTCGCGTGCTCGACGGTTCCCGCGAGCGCCGCCACCTTCACGCCCTGCTCGCGGCCGCGTTCGATCATCCAGGAGGGCGGCGGTCCGAGCGCACTCGCGATCAGGCTGATCCGGTGCTCGAATACGAGCTCGATCACGTCGCGCTGCTGCTCATAACCGACCAAAAACTCTGGCGGAAGCTTCACGTCCCCGGGTAGCGGTGGCACCTCGTGCTGCTCGAGCAGGTCGTCGAGGAATCGCCGATGCTCGGCGGGGATCTTCTCGTCGAGCTGATCCGAGTCGAGGCCCCCCTTGTCGCTGCCCACGAATTTGGTCGGCAGCAGCAGGTCGACGCCAAAAGGCTTGTCGCCGACCTCCTTCTCTATCCACTCGAGCTCCATCTTGAGATTGTCGAGCGAGTGTCCGGCCACTCCGAGCACGCCAAGCCCACCGGCCTTGGACACCGCGGCCGCCACGTCGCGGCAATGTGTGAAAGCGAAGATGGGAAATTCGAGACCCATTTCCCGCGCGAGCTGCGTATTCATATCGTCATTCCTTCCTTAATGCTCGGTCGCCGCTAAGCGACCGCGAGGTCTTGTAGCTCGGCGGCGCGATCGCGCAAAAGCTCGGGACCGCCGAGCAGGTGGCGCCCCACGCCGATTCGCTTGAACCAGAAGTGGAGATTCTGCTCGTCCGTCCAACCGATACCGCCGTGTACCTGCGTGGAGACGCTGGCGATCTCACGACCGATTTCGGAGACATGCGCGAGCACGTGGCAAGCCATCAGGGGAGTCTCTTCGGGCAGTGCGTCGAAACTATGCGCGGCGTACCAGAGCAGGGACCGCGCGGGCTCGAGCTCTGCAATCATCTCCGCACACATATGCTTGACGGCCTGGAACGAGCCGATCAAGCGATCGAATTGCTTGCGCTCACCCGCGTAGGCGACGGCCTGCTCGATCATCGACTCGCACGCACCGAGGCAATCCGCGGCCAGCGCGATCCGCCCCGCATCGAGCATGCGTGCCACGGCATCGCCGGCTGCCTCGTAGACGGCCTCGGGCTCCACACCCTCGAGCAGCAGCTCCGCGGTGCAACGCGTGGCGTCGATGGTGGCGAGGCGAGTTCGCGTCAGGCCGGTGGCGTCGCCGCGAATCACCGCGATGCGCTCGCGTCCGATTGCGAGCAGGAGATAATCGGCCCCACACGCATCGATCGCCATCATCGCCTTGCCCGAGAGCCGGCCGCCCTCGAGAACCACGCCCGCCCGCTCACGGAGCGAGAATGTCTCCGTCACCGCCACACCGAAAACGAGCTCACCGGTGGCGATCCCCGCGAGCCACGCGCCGGCCTGACTCCCGCCTGCGGAGCGCAGCGCCACCGGCACCATCACGGCGGACGAGAGGAAGGCTGTCGGCGTGACCGCGCGGCCCAGCGACTGCGAGACCAGCACGGCGTCGAGCAGCTTGAGATCACTCCCACCCTGCTCCTCCGCAACGAGAATGCCGGAAACGCCGAGCTCCGCGAGCTGCTTCCAGATCACCCGATCGTTCGGACAGCTCTCCTCACGCAGCTCGCGCACTCTGGTAATCGGCACGCGATCCGCGAGGAAGCTGCGAAGCGTCTCCTCGAGCAGAACCTGATCTTCCGAGAGTCCGAAGTCCACGCCGCCTCCCCCTATGCCTGCGCCGGCTTGGGCTCGCGCGGCAATCCGAGACCGCGCTCCGCGATGATATTCTTCTGAATCTGGGCCGTGCCGCCGCCGATGATCAGTCCGAGCGAGAACATCGAGAACGATTGCCAGAAGCCTCGCTCGCGCTCGTACTTCGAGTGGTCGTAGAGCACACCGAGCTCGCCCATCACGTCGATGGCCAGCGCCGCCATATCGAAGTTGAGCTGGCAATTCTGCAGCTTCACGACGAGCCCAGCCACGCCCGGATTCTCGCCCTTGAGGCTGCATGTCAGCATGCGTATGCCGTGGTGCTTCATCGAGAGCGTGCGGCCCTGCAGCTTCATCAGGCGATCCCTGTAGACGGGGCTCGCGATCGCGGGCACACCGTTCACCATCTCGTCCTTCATCAATCGCATCAGCTTCAGCAGCGTGCCCTCGGCGTTTGCATTGAGGCTGTTGCGCTCATGCTTGAGTGTCGTGTTGGCGATCTTCCAGCCCTCACCGCGCTTACCCACTATGGCCGTCTGCGGGACGCGCACATCGGTGAAGAAGACCTGATTGAAGGAATTGTCACCGAGGTCGCCAGGCATGGTGCGAAGTCGCTGCACTTCGATGCCCGGCGTATCCATCGAGAGAAGGATATACGAGATGCCCGCGTGCTTGGCCGCGTCGGGCTCCGTCCGCACCAGGACGAAGATCATCTCGGCCTTTTCGGCGCTGCTGGTCCAGATCTTCTGACCGTTGATCAGAAAGTCATCACCGTCTTCGCGCGCCGCGGTCTGCAGGCTGGCCAGGTCGCTGCCCGAGCCCGGCTCCGAGTACCCCTGGCACCACATCACCTCGCCGCGCATCGTCGGCCCGATCCAGCGCTTCTTCTGCTCTTCAGTGCCGTGCTGCAGGAGCGTGGGGACCAGCATCGACGGCCCCTGCGCCATCATGCCGCGGCCCACGCCGGCGCGATTGAACTCCTCGTCCATGATCACCGTCTCGAGCAGGTCGGGCTCGGCACCAAAGCCGCCATATGCGGTCGGGATCGTGCGGGCCCAGTAGCCATGCTCGATCTGTAGGCTGAGCCAAGCGACCACGTCCTGGCGAGGCGCCTCGTAGAAGCCTCTCACCGGCCTCTTCGATCTGTTCTTCTCGAGGAAATCGCGGACCTCGATTCGAAAGTCCTCGTATCGCTTGCCGTACTCGAGATCCATGAATTTCCTTCCTGGCCGCTCTTCCTGACCTCACTTCATGCGCCGGAGCGCAGAGGGACTCTCAGCTCGCGTTGCGTTCACCGGGCTTCGGCGGGTCCACGGCTCCGCCTGCGAAGCACTGCGCGATGGCCATCCAGCGCGTGGCCACATCGCCGGTCACGGAGAGCTTTGTGTCCGCAACATTGCGACCTTGCGTAACGACGTAGCAGAAGTCCAGCGCGTCCCCGCGGATGCACTCCGTCTCGCTCGGATCGTTCCACTCCCAGATCGCGCCCGAGGGCGCGACGAGGCGTACGTAGGGAGGTGGACCCGGTACCTCGAGGCCCCGATTCACGAACGTCCAGGCAAAAGTCTTCATGCCGATGGTTGCGATGTTCTTGATGCGATCGCTGTGGGGGCGCGCTGCGCCGAGCAGATCGTAGACCTCGTTGGAGTGGGCCCATGTCTCCATATAGCGCGCCGTGGTGAACATGCGCACGCCCATATCGGGTCCAAACCAGGGCAAGCGCCGCTCGGCATTCGATTCGCCGAGCTGGCGAGCCATGTCGTGGCAGTCGCTATGCCACTGCTCCAGAAGCTCGGACGGAAGCAGATGCCCGAACTCCTCACGCGCAATCTCGGCGTTGGTCCGTCCGTTCTGGAATTCCTTGATCAGCGCATCGCGCTTGGCCACGAAGACCTCCTCGCCCTCCAATGCCAGGAGCGAGACCTTGTCGAAGTAGTGCAGGTGCGCGACCACGTCCCAGGGCGTCCAGCCCATGAATCCGGTCGGGCGGGCCCAGTCCTCGTCCTCGAGGGTTTCGAGGCAGGCGCGGAACGCGTCGGCTTCGGCCTTCAGATCGAGACTCTCCTGCAACATCGCGACGACGCCTCCCCGTCCACGCCTCGAGGCATCACGGGCCTGACCCGGAATGAATCCAGACGGTAATATTCATTGCTTCTTCTTACCCTAAGTGTTACCTCTGGGCCTGTCAACGCGCGGGATCGCGCCCGACCCGATCCTTCCTATCCCAACCGATCCGAGACGAAAAATCAGAGACAGAGACAAGGGAGTGCCATGCTGCCGCCCCTCCTCGCCCCTCCCCTCCAGTCCAGCCTCGACCCGCGCGCGCAAGAATTCGAGGAGAACCGGGCCGCGATGCTCGAGCAGCTGGACGAAATCGACCAGCTGCTCGATGAAGCCGAGGCCGGCGGCGGACCGGCCCGCCACGAGCGGCTCGCCAAGCTCGGCAAGCTGCCAGTACGCGAACGCATCGCCCTGGCGCTCGATCCCGACAGCCCATTCCTCGAGCTCAGTCCACTGGCGGGGTACAACTCCGACTACACGATCGGCGGCGGCGCCGTGCTCGGCATCGGCGTCATCGCCGGTATCGAGTGCGTGATCTTCGCCAACGATCCGACGGTGCTCGGCGGCGCGCTCACCCCCTACGTGAGCAAGAAGTGGATGCGCGCTCTCGAGATCGCGCGTGACAATGGCATCCCCTATGTGAGCTTCGTCGAGTCGGCCGGCGCCGATCTGCGCATGGATCCCGATGACGACAAGAGCAAGAAGAAGCGAAAGGGGGCGAAGACCATGCACTTCGCCGAGAGCGGCCGCTTCTTCTACGAGATGATCGAGCTCTCGAAGCTCGAGATCCCGACGATCTGCGTGGTCTTCGGCTCGTCGACGGCGGGCGGCGCCTATCAGCCGGGCATGTCGGATTACAACGTTGTCATCAAAGAGCAGTCCAAGATCTTCCTGGCCGGACCGCCGCTGGTGAAGATGGCCACCGGTGAGGACTCGGACGACGAGAGCCTGGGCGGCGCGAAGATGCACGCCGAGATCTCCGGTCTCGGCGAGTACCTGGCCGAAGACGAACGCGACGCGCTGCGCCTCTGCCGCGAGGTCGTCTCCCACCTGAACTGGAGCAAGCCCGGCCCCAGCCCTGTACTGCGCCCCGACCCCCCGGTGCTCGATCCCGAGGAGCTGCTCGGCATCATGAGCCCCGGTCTGCGTCGCCCCGTCGACATCCGCGACGTGATCGGGCGCATCACCGACGGCTCGCGCTTCGAGGAGTTCAAGCCCCGTTACGGCGAGACCCTGGTCTGCGGCTGGTCGTCCATCGACGGCTACCCGGTCGGCATCCTCGGCAACAACGGCGTCATCTACCCCGAGTCGGCCGAGAAAGGCGCTCACTTCGTTCAGCTCTGCAACCAGATCGACGTGCCCTTGCTCTTTCTGCAGAACCTCACCGGCTTCATCGTCGGCAAGGACTTCGAAGAGGCGGGCATCATCAAGAAGGGCTCGCAGCTCATCAACGCAGTCACCAATTCGACGGTGCCGCATCTGACGGTCATCGTCGGCGCCTCGTATGGGGCCGGCACCTATGCGATGTCCGGCCGCGCCTTCAACAACCGCTTCACGTTCATCTGGCCCTGCGCCAAGATCGCCGTAATGGGGGGCAAGCAGATCGCCGGCGTCATGTCCATCGTCCGACGCGGCCAGGCGGCGCGCAAGGGCCTGCCCTTCGACGAAGAGGCCGACGCCAGGATCGTGGCTGCCGTGGAGGCGATCCAGGAGAAGGGCTCCGTGGCGCTCGAAGCCACGGGCGCGATCAGTGACGATGGGATCATCGACCCACGCGACACACGGACCGTATTGGGCATCTGCCTCTCGGTGGTCCGCAACAAGCCCGTCGAGGGCACCAATGGCTACGGGGTTTTCCGACTGTGAGCTTCACGACGCTTCTCATTGCGAACCGCGGCGAGATCGCGCGGCGTGTAATCCGCAGCGCCCACGACATGGGGATCCGCTGTGTCGCCGTATACGTCGACGCCGATGCCGATGCGCCCTTCGTAGCCGACGCCGATGAGGCCGTGCGATTACCGAGTTCCTACCTCGACGGCAAGGCGATTCTCGAGGCGGCGCACGCCACTGGCGCCGGAGCGATCCACCCGGGCTACGGCTTCCTCTCGGAGAACGCCGGCTTCGCGGCCGACGTCATCGCAGCAGGCCTCTCGTGGATCGGTCCCTCTCCCGAAGCCATCGAGCGCATGGGCGACAAGATCGCCGCCAAAGCACTCGCCGAGCAAGCAGGTGTCCCGACGCTGCCCGGCAGCAACGATCCTGGCGACGCCAAGACGGTGGGCTTCCCGCTGCTCGTCAAGGCGGCGGCCGGCGGTGGCGGCAAGGGGATGCGCCTCGTGGAGTCCGCGAATCAGCTGGACGAAGCCATCGCGGCCGCAGAGCGCGAGGCCGCGAGCGGCTTTGGCGACGACCGCGTCTTTCTCGAGCGCTATGTGGCGCGCGCGCACCACGTCGAGATCCAGATCCTGGGCGATTCTCAGGGTGAGGTGGTGCATCTCGGTGAGCGTGACTGTTCGATCCAGCGGCGACACCAGAAGATCATCGAGGAATCGCCCTCCCCGCGCGTCGACCCGGCTCTGCGCCAGACCATGGGCGAGTCGGCGATTCGCCTCGCGAAGGCGCTCAGCTACACCTCGGCGGGAACCGTCGAGTTCCTGGTGGACGACGAGAGTGGAGAATTCTTCTTCCTCGAGGTCAATACGCGCCTACAAGTCGAGCATCCCGTCACCGAGGAAGTAACGGGGATCGATCTGGTGCGCGAGCAGCTCCGCATCGCTGCCGGCGAGCCGCTGGGCTACGCGCAGAGCGACATCACCTTCGAAGGTTCTGCGATCGAGGTTCGGCTCTACGCCGAGGATCCCGAGAACGACTTCCTGCCTGTCACAGGCACCCTCACGGCATTCGAGCCCGCGGACTCGCCCGAGGTCCGTTGGGACTCGGGTGTGGCAACGGGCTCGGTGATCGGGACCGACTTCGATCCAATGCTCGCCAAGGTGATCGCCCACGCGCCGACTCGCACCGAAGCGGCGGGCCGACTCGCGCTGGCACTCGAGCGCTGCCATCTGGGCGGGCTTGTTACCAATCGCGACTTCCTGGTCACGACGCTGCGCACGCGCGAGTTCCTCGAAGGCGACACGACGACGGACTTCATCGACCGCGTTGGGTCCGCGCGCTCGCAGGGGCTCACCGACGATGAGCAGGAGCACGTATGCCGCATCGCAGCGCTATGGATTCAGGGCAAGAGCCGCGCCGAGGCCCGAGTACTCAGAAGCGCGCCCAGCGGCTGGCGCAACGCACGCATGCCCGAGCAGCAGATCGTGTTCACGCGTGGCGAGAGCCAGATCCCGATCGGCTACCGAACACTGCGCGACGGCCGTTTGCGCTTCAGTGACGGAACGCTCGCGCGCATCCACGATTGGAATGCCGTGTCGATCGACGTCGAGATCGATGGCCGGCGCAGCCGCGCACGCATCACCCGCACAGGCGATCGCATCCTCGTGCACGGACCCCATGGCGACCTCGAGCTCTGCATCGAGCCGCGCTTCGAGATTCCGGGCAGCGAGGAGACCTCAGGTGGGTTCGTGGCCCGCATGCCGGGCAGGGTGATCGATATGCGTGTGCAGGTGGGTGACACGGTGCACGCTGGCCAGACAGTCGTGGTCCTCGAGGCCATGAAGATGGAGCACCCGATGAGCGCCACCGAGGACGGCATCGTCAGCGAGGTGCGCGTAAAAGTGGGCGAACAGGTGGAGGCGGGCGCACTCCTGCTGATCGTCGAGCCCACCGAAGCAAGCGAACACAAGGGAGACGTATGATGGCCGACCCGATTCGGATCGCGAACTGCTCGGGCTTCTTCGGGGACCGCCTCTCGGCGGCACGAGAGATGGTGGAGGGCGGACCCATCGACGTCCTCACCGGCGACTGGCTCGCCGAGCTGACCATGCTCATCCTGGCGCGCACACGCGCCAAGCGGCCGAACGCCGGCTATGCGCACACATTCGTGAAACAGATGGAGCAGGTGATGGGCACCTGCCTCGAGAAGGGCATCAAGGTCGTCTCGAACGCTGGCGGGCTCGATCCCGACTCCTGCGCGGAGGCCGTCGCCGAGGCTGCAGGCAAGCTCGGGCTGAATCCGAAGATCGCCTACGTACGCGGCGACGATCTGGTCTCGCGTATGTCCGACCTGATCGCCTCAGATCAACTCACGCACTTCGAGACCGGCGAGCCCATCAAGGATGCCTCGGCGTTCCTCACCGCCAACGCCTACCTGGGTTGCTGGGGGATCGTCGACGCCCTGGAGCAGGGTGCCGATATCGTGATCACGGGCCGCGTCACCGACGCGGCCGTCGTCTGCGGGCCGGCAGCCTGGCATCACGGCTGGTCGCGCAGTGACTGGGACGCACTGGCGGGCGGCGTGGCCGCCGGTCACGTGATCGAATGCGGGACGCAGGCCACCGGCGGCAACTACTCGTTCTTCAACGAGGTGCCGGGTATGACGCGCACAGGCTTCCCCTTCGCAGAGGTCGCCGCCGACGGATCGTCGGTGATCGGCAAGCACGAGGGTACTGGCGGCGAGGTCAGCATCGGTACCGTCACCTCTCAGCTCCTCTACGAGATCGGGGGCCCCGAATACTACGGCCCCGACGTCACCACACGCTTCGACACCATCCAGCTCGAGCAGATCGCACCCGATCGCGTCCGCATGCACGGCATAAAGGGCGAGCCGCCGCCGCCGACCCTCAAGGTCTGCATCAACCGTGCTGGTGGCTTCCGCAACGATATGAGCACTTGCCTCACCGGTCTCGACATCGAGGCCAAGGCGAAGCTCATCGAAGCTGCCTTCTGGGAGGCCTGCCCCTACAAGCCAGAGGACTACCAACAGGTGACGACGCGCCTGATGCGCAACGACAGGCCGGACCCCGAGACGAACGAGCAGGCCGTGGCGATCCTGAAGATCAGCGTGAAGGATCCCGTCCAGGACAAGGTGGGCCGCGCCTTCTCGAACGCGATGACCGAGCTGGCACTCGCCACCATTCCCGGCTTCTTCGGCGTGGGTGGCGGACCGGGATCGGGCCGCGCATTCGGCGTGTATGAGCCGGCCTGCGTACCGGCGAAGATCGTGCCACAAGAAGTGGTCGTGCTGGGCGGCGAGAC
>JAFDDH010000241.1 GCA_019310975.1 Deltaproteobacteria bacterium
CTATGAGCTCGATTCCCAGCAATCCGCCCAGCGAGAAGCCCACCAAGATGAGCGGAGCACCACATTGCAGTGCACGCTCGCGCGCGCACCGGTATGCGGCGCGCATCTCTTCGACCCAGATTTCGTGCTCGATCCCACGAAGCGCGGAGAGCCGTGCAACCTTGTCGCCCGCGGTGGCGCCTGCGTGATTCGAGCCATGTCCGCGAAGCGTGACCAGCAGGCAATCACAGCTCAGCTCCGAAACGAGCGTCGCCACGTCCAGCATGCCCTCGGGCCGGAAGTTGAGGCCGTGCACGATCAGTGCAACCCCGCGCGGGGGACTCGCCGCGGGAGCTGCACTCACCCAGCGCGCGTGCGCCGGCGCGGGGGCCGGCACTACACGATCGAGAGGCATCAGACGTCGAGTCGGATCGGTCATCGAGAGTCCAGTGGATGGGTTGGGTATCGCCCCGGAACCGGCCCCGGCAGCTGCTTCACGCGCTTGGTGATTCGATTGTACTCGATGGAATTCGCAGGAAGCGGGCCAGCGAGGGTCATGATTCTGGGAATGAGAGAAAGATCGAGCGGATCGGGTTGAAAGCGACCCAGCCCAGATCTCCTAGCCCCGGGACGGATCGGTGCGCGTTAAGCTCCAGCCATGATCTGCACAGGCTGTCGCTTCGAGAATCCGCCCCAGATGCGCTTCTGCGGAGGCTGCGGCGCAGCGCTCACGTCTGTGTGCAAGGGCTGCGGGGCCGAGAGTCCGCCCGAGTTTGCATTCTGCGGCCAGTGCGGGGCTGCGCTGGCGCCTGAACTGGGACCCGAACTACAGGGCGGCGGACCCGCGGACTCGGCGCCGCCTCCGGAGCGGTCTCCAAGGGACTACACGCCCCGCCACCTCGCCGAGCACATCCTGCGGCAGCGCAGCGCACTCGAGGGGGAGCGCAAGCACGTCACAGTGCTCTTCGCGGATGTGAAGGGATCGATGGATATCGCGGAGCGCGTCGACCCCGAAGCGTGGCACCGCATCCTCGATGGGTTCTTCCAGATCCTCACGGAAGGGATCCACCGCTTCGAGGGAACCGTCAATCAGTACACGGGCGATGGGGTGATGGCACTCTTTGGCGCGCCGCTCGCCCACGAGGATCACGCCCAGCGCGCCTGCTTCGCGGCACTGCGCCTGCGCGCCGCCATCGAAGAGTATGCGGACGAGCTGCGCAGACAGGGGCACAGCTTCGCGGTGCGCATCGGCCTGAACTCGGGCGAGGTGGTGGTGGGCAAGATCGGCGATGACCTGCGCATGGATTACACGGCGCTCGGGCATACCGTCGGCCTCGCGGCGCGCATTCAGACCCTGACCGCACCCGGGCGCGTGTGCCTGAGTGGCGAGACCGCCCGCCTGGTCGAGGGCTACTTCAAGCTGCGCGATCTCGGACGCACTCGGGTCAAGGGCGTGACGGATCCCGTCGGCCTCTTCGAGCTCGAAGACGTGGGCGCGGTGCGCACACGCCTAGAGCGTTCACGCGCGCGCGGCTTCACGCGTTTCGTGGGCCGCGACGACGAGCTGCGGATGCTCGATCAAGCGCTCGAGCGAGCCAATGCCGGCCAGCGCCAGATCGTCGGTGTGGTCGGCGAGGCGGGCATCGGCAAGAGCCGGCTCTGCGCAGAGTTTGTCGAGCGCGCCCGCGCGCGCGGCATCCCCGTCTACGCGGCCCACTGCCCGCCCCACGGACAGAGCCTCTCGGGCGTCGGCGCACGCGAGCTGATCCAGAGCTTCTTCGCGGTCTCGGAGCACGACCCGCCCGCCGAGGCGCGCCGCAAGATCGCCGGCACCCTGGTGCTCCTGAATCCGAGCTTTCAGGAGATGTTGCCCCTGGTCTTCGAAGCGTGCGGGGTGCCCGACCGGGAACGACCCTCCGCCACCCTCGACCCGGCACTTCGGCGTCAACGAACGGTCGCCTTCCTACGTGAGCTCCTCCAGGCGCGCAGCGCACGCGAGTGTGCGCTCTTCTTGCTCGACGATCTCCACTGGGCCGATCCAGAGACCGACCTGCTCATCTCCCAGATCGTGGAGACGGCGACCGGCACACGGACGATGGTACTCGGCAACTTCCGGCCCGAGTACGAGGCCGGCTGGATGGAGTCCTCCGACTACCTGCGTATCCCCCTGCGTGCGCTGACCACCGCCGACTCGGCGCGCCTCGTCGATACCCTGCTCGGCGCCGACCCGAGCCTGGCGCCCCTGCGCGCGCGCATCCTCGAGCGCGCCGGCGGCAACCCCTTCTTTGCCGAGGAGCTCGTGCAATCGATGGTCGAGGCAGACGTCCTCGAAGGGGATCGCGGCGACTACCGGCTGCGCGAGAGTGCGGACGAGATCGCCGTTCCGAAGACTGTCCACGCCGTGCTGGCCGCGCGAATCGACCGGCTCCCCGAGCGCGAGAAGGAGCTCCTCCAGGCGGCCGCCGTGGTGGGCCGGGAGTTCAGCGAAGCCGTCCTCGCAGCGGTGCTGGGCCGACCGGCCAGCGAGATCGCCGACGGCCTGGCGGCGCTGCGGGCCGGTGACTTCGTCGTCGAGGAAGCCGTCTATCCCGAGATCGAGTACGCGTTCAAGCATCCGCTCACCCACGAGGTCGCCTATCGGACGCAGCTCGGGAGCCGGCGCGCCTCGCTCCACGGGGCGAGTGCCGCGGCGCTCGCGGAGCGCGGCGCCGACCCGGCGCTGATCGCCCAGCACTTCGAGCAAGCCGGGGATGCGCTGGCGGCCGCGCAGCGCTTTGCAGAGGCAGCCGGCGAATTCGCACATCGCGATCCCGATCCCGCAGACCGCTGCTGGAGGAAGGTGCGGGCGCTCTGCACGCCGCTACCCGATCCCGAGGCGCGGGCCCTGCACGAGCGGGCGATCTCGCAGATCCTGCTTGCGGCCTGGACCGCGGAGATCGAGATCGACGAGGCCGACGAGCTGCACCGGGAGGGAATGCAGCTCGCCCGGGCGCGCGGGGATGTGCGTGCACAGGTCATCCTGCTGGGGATCTATTCGTTCCTCCGCTGGCGCCTCGAGAGCCCCGCGGCCCAGGTCGAGACACTCGAGGAGGCGGCTCCTCTGGTCGTCGAGAGCCAGGACTTCGAGCTCTTCGCGATGATCCAACAGCGGCTCGGCTGGGCGCACCTGATGGCCGGTGACATCGGACGCTGTCAGGAGGTGACCGATGCCGCGCTGGCCCGCTGCGGGCCGGATCGCGCCAAAGCAGGACGCCTGGCCGGCTACGGGAGTCAGCTCTTCATGCTCGCGCAGCGCGCGTACGCACGGGGTCTGCAGGGGCACTTCCGCGAGGCCGAGGAGGGGCTGCTCGAAGCCCTGAGGTTAGGTCTCGAGGACGATGACCACATGATTCTCTGCTCCGTCTCGGGCTACCAGTCGGTTCTCGCCAGCCTGTGTGGCGATCTGGACGAGGCCGAAGCGGCCGCACGCCGCGGTCTCGAGTATTCAGAGCGGGGACTCGGCGACAATTATCGGGTGCTTCCCCTGCTGAGCCTCGCCTCTGTGCTGGTCACGCAGAACCGCGGCGAGGAGCTGTGCGAGATCGCCGACGCACTCGAGTCGCTGGGCTGGATTCCTGGCGACCTCGCGCCCGCCATTGCGAGCTTCCGCTCGATGGGTCTCTTCAGGCGCGGACGCATCGAGGACGCCCGCGCGCAGCTCGAGCGGATACCCATCCTCGAGGACGATCCCTCTCCCGAGAGACTCTACGGATTGATCCACAGCCTCTCAGCCCAGCACCAGATCCTTGGAGGTGCGGGGCAGGCCAAGTGCGATGAGATCATCGCCCGGGCCCAGAGTCTGATCGATTCGACTGATCTCTCGATCTTCCAGCCCGAGCTTGATCTCCAGCGCGCCGACCTCGCCCGCGCCAGGGGTGACGAAGAAACGTGGCGAACCTTGTTGCACGACGTGCGGCGGGTCTTCGAAGCCGACGGCCGGAGCCTGCGCGTGGCCGCGATCGACGCCGCGCTGCGCAGCTGACGGATCCTGCCTGCGCACCCACCGTCGCCGCTGCGAAGCGCTAGCCTTCGATCGCTGCCGCTGCGCAAGGAGGGCCTCGTCATGATCTCCCGCGAAGATGAGTGGCTCCACCCCGCCGGCCCCGATTCGGCGTGGCAGGAGAGCTTCTATTTCAACTGGGCCGACCCGGACCGGCGCGCCTTTACGCTCGCGCGCATCGGCTACCGCGCGAACGTCCGGAAGACCGACGGGCTCGTGATCTCGTTGCGCGACGGCGAGCTCGAGCTCTACTACGGTCCCGCCGACCTCGACCACGATGGGCCCTGCAGCAACGAGGACCCCACCAAGGGTATGCTGGCCGGCGACTTCCGCGTGACGATGGAGGAGCCCCTGTCGCGCTGGCGCCTTCAGATCGAAGGGGACCGCGGCATGGACGTGGTCTTCCAGGCCCAGACGCCGCCCTTCGACTACCACGGCGACGGAGGCAAGTTGGCCTCGACGATGACCGGGGCGCACTTCGAGCAGGCCGGCCGCGTCACGGGCTGGACCGCTTTCGGTGCAGGCCGCCAGCAGATCGATGCTCGGGGACAACGGGACAAGTCCTGGGGCGTTCGCGACTGGGATCGCCTCGAGGGGTGGAATTGGATCGCCGGTCAGTTCGGACCGCACCTCGCATTCAACGTGATGCAGACGATCGAAGCGGGCAATCCCCTGGACAACGGCTTCATTTTTCGCGACGGCGAGAACAGGGCGATCGACCGCTGCACGATCGACTACACCTGGGCCGATCACGAGCACCGCATGGCCGAGGCGCGGATCGAGCTCGGCGAAGCCGGCGGACCGACTCACGAGATCCGCGCAGAGTCGCTCGGCAGCTTCCCGATTCTGCGCGGCGATGTGTGGATCGAGGAGACGCACGCCGCCTATACGTGCAGCCTGGCGGGCGGCGCTGAAGTCCAGCTTGGGCAGGGAGTCGTCGAGCACGTATGGAGGGCGACGCCCGAAGAGATCCATACGCGCAGTGCACGCCTGGCAGCGATCGTCCCTGCGCTCCGAAAATGATCGAGAGGCTCGGTCGCTGAGCCCCAGCGACCCGGGGATCATTCAACCGGCCAACCGGCGAGGTCGAATCAGCCGACGCCATTCTGTGACGGAGCGGCCAGTCTATTGGCGCTGGCCCTCTTCGATCTGCTCGATCAATCCGCCGCGCAGGGTAATGATCTTGAGCAGTGTGCCCTCACCCTGAGAGTACACCCAGCGCTCGATGGGTGACTCGCTCGAGATGGCGCGCGAAGCCGGTCCGGGCGATTCGTGCACCAGCCCCGCGGCGTCGCGCGCAAGGGGTTCTCCGCACCTCTGAAGAACCGTGACGGTAGTGTCACCGGCCGCAACGAGAAGGTCTCCGCAGCGCATGCCCTGCCCGGCCAGCCGACCGCCTTCGAAGCGCAGCAGCTGATACCCCTGCACGGATGCGGTCTCGTAGGACCACTCTTCCGCATAGCTGGATCGGATCTGCTCGCCGTCCGCGTAGGCGCGCACCACGGCGACCACATCGCGAGAGAGCGGCTGCCCGCACGCGCTGACCAAGCGCGCCTTGGAATCTCCGACCTCCAGGAGCTGGCCATTGCAGCGAAGAGAGGCAGCGACCGTCACCTGCGCGAAGAGCAGAGTCGCCAACACGACGAACGCGGCGTGCGCACCGAGGCTCTGAAAATGAAACCGCCTTCTGCGGGCGTAGGCGGGCTCTCGACCCTTGTGACGCTGGAGCATGAGGCTATCTCCCTGCTGGGCCGACACGGCGGATGGCCTCGTCACGGAGCGGGCTTCTCACCCTGCTCGAGGAGACCGGCCAGCTCGTTGAGATCGTCCGCCAGCTCGACGAATGCATCGTGCTTGCGCAGCGCCACGCGAGCCGAATAAT
>JAFDDH010000073.1 GCA_019310975.1 Deltaproteobacteria bacterium
CGGACCGAGTGGAGGCACTGGTGGCCGCGATCGGGGAGCCCGGCGAGGCCGAGCGCATCGTGCACGAGCGACAGCGCCGCGGTGAGATCATCGACGGCTTCGGTCATCCCCTGTATCCGGAGGGCGATCCTCGCGGCGCCACGCTGGTGGAGCTGGCCCGCGAGCTGGCGCCGCCGCCGGGCCCCGCGCGAACCTGTCTCGAGCTGGTCGACGCCATGCAGCAGGGCGGCGGCGGGGCGCCCACCGTCGACACCGGGCTCGTCGCCCTGGCTCTTGCACTCGAGCTGCCGCCCGGATCGGCGGGGGGGCTCTTCAGCGTGGCGCGGTCCGCCGGCTGGGTGGCCCACATCCTCGAGCAATATGCAGCTGGCTATCTGGTACGCCCGCGCGCACGCTACCTCGGCCCCGACTGCGACCTGGCGATGGACTAGACTGCCCGGTCGTTCTGGGCGCGAGAAGGGGTGGTGCAGGGATCTTGGAAGCGACGGGTCGCAAGCCTCTGCAGGGTCGCATTCCGCTCTCGTCGAGGGTCGGGCTGCAGGCGCTGAGCCTGCTGGCGATCGTGGTCGCCTACGGGGATCTGCGCCGGATCGGCGCCCGCTTTGGCTTTGCGACCGAAGTCGAGTACTGGCTCTTCAAGCCTTCCGACAACGCTCCCATCGCCATCGTGGTGCTCAGCGCCTGGCTCCTCTACCGCCGGCGAGACCGCTTCGCGAACCTCGACCCCGCGCAGGGATCACTCGCCCTGGCGGTGCCCGCGCTTGTGCTGGGCACCCTCGGCTATGCGTGGGCGATCCACACGAGCGCGGACGCGCTTCAGGTCGTGTCCCTCGTCGTGAACGCGACCGGCGTCGTGCTGCTCTACTGGGGGACGCCTGGGCTGCGCGCGCTCTGGGTGCCGATCTTCTTTCTTTTGTTCGCGGTCGGCATCCAGGCCCCGCTGCTGAACCACGTGGTCTTCAAGCTGCAGATCTGGACCGCGGATTACGCGGGCTGGCTTCTCTACATTGTGGGCGTTCCGGCACTCGTGTCCGGCGACCAGATCCTACGCGCCACCCAGGCATTCCAGGTCGTCGAGGGCTGCAGCGGTCTCCGCTCGGTCGAGACACTCACGATGCTCACGGTGCTGCTCGTCGATCTCTTTGCGCGCCGTGGATGGCACGCGGCACTGCTCGTACTGATGGCGCCACCCCTGGCCTTCGCGCTGAACGGCTTCCGAGTCCTCACCCTCATCCTGAATCCGCATTCGGAGATCGTGGCCATCCACAACCTGCAGGGGATCGTGATCCTGCTTCTTGGGCTGATCCTGATCTACCTCGTGGACGGGCTGCTCGAGCGCTTCGATCCGCCCGCTCCGCCCGCTCCGCCCACTTTGCCCGCAGCGCCCGGTGCCGACGCCGAGCCGCCAGCGCGCTCTTCCGCGCGTCGAGCAGCGGTCTCGGTGCTGACGGCCCTCGCCTGCGCGCTCACATTCGTCTGGCTGCTGGTGCCCGAGTGGGAGCCCGCGTCGGTCGAGCGATTCGACCTGGCGGGCATCATCGACGGCGCGTTCGAGGGACGGACGTCGCGTCCGGTCGATCGCGACTACTACTATCAGGGCCGGGTGTACTTCCAGCAGCAGGTGGATCGCCGCTACGTAATCGACGACCACGACCAGTACGTATTCGTGGCATTGGCTGATCCGATCCACCGCCCCGGCAGTGCGCTCTCGCCGATCACACAGCGACCGGGCAGTGGCTGGCGAATGCTGGAGCAGGAGAGGCGTGCGCTCGAGCCCGGCGGACGCAGCGTGGACGAGCTCGTCTTCGAGAAGGGCAAGCAGCGACTGCTCGTGCGCCACTGGATCTGGGGGGCGCGGAGCATCGGTGTAGAGACCGTGCGCACGCTCTTGGGACTGGACCGCAGCGCGCTGCGGCGCGAGCACGCGTCCGTCGTCCTGCGCCTCGCGACACCCATCGAGGACCGCAGCCCCGAGGCGCGCGCCGCGGCCGAGCAACGGCTCGCCCGGACGAGTGCGAGGCTGGCCCCCGCCCTCGCGGAGCTGACTGGAATCTGACTGCTCGAGCCGGGCCCGTCGACCGCCTTGCGAAGTCCGTCGGGATTCCTGTCAGATGGGAATATTCTTTCCCAAAGTTCCCCATCGTGGAAAAGAATTTCTCAAGCCTGGCTCCTCTCTTGTCCGTGCAACTGTTGAAATTTCAGCTACTTGGCAGCTCCCCTCCGTCGGCATGCGGGTTGCAATTAACGCGAACGATGGATCAGCGATCCCCCTGTGAACCCCGCGGGCGGATGAACGAAGAGGCCAATGATCGAGACATTGGAGTCAAGCAGGACCCAGGATTCAGATCGGGTCTTGCCCGAGTGGGCCAAGTCACAGATGGTGTTCGTTGAACGCTGAGATGTGAGAGAATGCGGCGTACTGCAAGACGGCAAACCAAGACGGCAAACAGCAATATTCGATACCGGTGGATATCCAAGGAGAAAATAAATGATTCGAAATTTGATTGTTCTGGGGTGCACGATGCTGCTGGCCTTTGGCCTGTCGCTCGGCGCTTTTGCTGGCTCTGTTTCTGACGCGGACGGCGATGGTGTTCCGGACGAATTTGACAACTGTGTCGACGTTCAAAACGGACCGCTGGGAGGCACCTGCGCGCAGGGTGATGACGCAGACAACGACGGCTACGGGAATCCCTGCGACTTTGACTACAACAACAACGGCGTCGTGGATCCCGTAGATCTCGGCGACAACGTGTTGGCGCAGGGATCGGGCGATCCCGTGATCGACACCAACTGCAACGGCGTCGTGGATCCCGTAGATCTCGGCGACCAGGTGTTGGCGCAGGGTTCGGGACCCGGACCTTCCGGGTTGGCCTGCGCGGGCACCGTACCCTGCCCGTAGTAGAGCAACAACAAGCTGTTCGTCGCGTGGGCGGGTAGCCGCGAGGCGACTGACTGGTCGATGGGCCGGCGCGGTCAAGAGACCAGAGCTTCTCACGCAAACTGCCTAAGGAGAAAATTGGATGCGGCTTCTGAAGATCAATCTACTTGTGGCGGCCCTGATGGTTCTGGGTGCAGCTACATCGAGTGCGTATCGCGTGGACATGGTGTCCGCCGAGTTCGGCACTTCAATCAATCCCGGCCAGCTTGTCACGATCGCCGTGGACTTCGACAGCGAGGGTGCAACCGACGTTGCGATTCTCGGCATGGGTGTGCTCTTCAACGAGAGCGTGTTCTCGTATCGCCAGGATCTCTCGTCGACCACCAGCTACCTGCTCTACACGACGGGGAAGAACCCGTTCCTCATCGCCAACGCTGTGTGCGGTGGTTATGGTGGGCCCACAGCGGGCGACGGGTGTACCCTCTTTGGTGAGGGAACGAGCGGCTTCATCTCGAACCAGGTGGGAATTGCACACAATTCCTCCTCTTCAACGCTTGCCGGGGTTCCTGCGGTTGCCCCCGCCGGTACGCAGCTGGTGCAGCTGGTATTCGAGGCCACCGGAGGCGGTACCGGTTCCTTCGACTTCGACTTCGATCTCGCCCGAGGCGGAATCCTGCAGCTGGGTACCGGCGAGCGGGTAGCGCTTGGTCTCGGTGCCTCTGGCAGCGTGAACGTGATACCGGAGCCGACAACGGCTCTGCTCGTCGGTCTCGGTCTGGTCGGTCTGGGTGTTGCAGGCCGCCGCAGTCGAAGCTGAGGCTCTCTTCGAGTAGTACTCTAAGAACCGCGCAAGACCCTGGAGCGTCCCGGCCATCTGGCCGGGGCGCTCCTTGTCTTTTTCTGGTGTCCTGCACGAGCAGCTCCGCAACCGATGGGCCGCGCACCTGCAGTACAATCGCGGCCCATTCCCGGGGGTCGCCGCGCCCATGAAGCGACCCACACCACGGAGCCGTCCATGATCCGAGCGCTCGCGCTATTTCTCACGGTCCTGACCGGCTTCAGCGGCCTGGTGTACGAGATTGCCTGGCAACGCTACCTCGGCACGCTGCTCGGCTCGCACACCGAGGCCACGGCCGCCGTGCTGGCGATCTTCCTCGGCGGCCTGTCGCTGGGCTACTGGCTCTTCGGCGCCGTCACCCGGCGGGTGGTGGTGTCGGCCGAGGCCGCTGGACGGCCGCCGCGGCTGCTGCTGCTCTACGGCCTGCTCGAGGGCGGAATCGGTGTCTACGTGCTGGCATTCCCCTGGCTCTTCAAGGGCGTCCAGCTGCTCTCCTACGCGATCCCCCACGGCCCGGCGGGGCTCGGCTTCGCGATCGACGTCGGCCTCTCCGCGCTGCTGATCGGCCCTGCGTCGGTCCTGATGGGGGGCACGATTCCGATCCTCACGCAGGCGCTTGCGCGCAGCCTCGACGATGCCACGCGCTTCCACGCCTTCGTGTACGCGTTCAACACGGCCGGCGCCTTCGTGGGCGCCCTGGCGGCCGGCTTCTACCTGGTGCCCCGCCTCGGCCTCGTGAACGTGATGCTCGCGATGGGGACCATCAATCTCTTCGCCGGTACCGTCTTCGTCCTGCTCGGTCGCCGCGGCCGCGAGGTGATCTCACTCGAGCAGGAGCCGGTTCCGGGTGGCGGGGAGAGGAGCATCGAGGGATTCGGCAGCTACGCGGCCGTGGCCGCGCTCAGCGGCTTCGCAATGATGGCGCTGCAGACCATCGTGATTCGCATGGCGGGCCTCTCGTTCGGCTCGTCGCAGTTCACCTTCTCGATCGTGGTGGCAGTCTTCGTGCTCTGCATCGCGCTGGGCAGCTTTCTCGTCTCGACGCTCTCACGCATTCCCACCTTGTTGGTGGTCCTGAATCAGTGGGCGCTCGCCCTCTTCGTCGTCCTGCTCTACTTCCAGCTGGACACGGCCCCCTACTGGGTGCACGCGTTGCGCACGCTCTTCACGGCCCAGACGGCGGCCTTCGGCGCGTACTACTTTCTTGGATTCCTCTTGGTGCTGGCGGCGATCGGGCCGGCCGTAATCCTCTCGGGTGCCGCGCTGCCCCTGCTCTTCCACCACATGCGACGCCAGGTGGGGCACCTCGGCGACCTGGCCGGCAACCTCTACAGCTGGAATACCGTGGGCTCGCTGCTCGGTGCGCTGCTCTGCGGCCACCTGCTGCTCTTCTGGCTCGATCTGCACCATGTCTATCGGCTCGCAGTCGCCGCACTCGTGCTCGCGGCCCTGGCGCTGACGATGCGGGTCTACGGCATCCGCCTGATCGCCGGGGCGGCGGTGATTCCGCTCCTCCTCGCTGTCGTGCTACTGCCCGACTGGGATCCGCAAATCCAGTACTCCGGTCTCTTTCGCGTGCGAGAGGCGCTGGAGGGCAGCTATGCGGGGCCGCGGGCCTTCGTAGCGCGCAATGCCGGCCGCTTCTCGCCGAATATCCTCTTCCACACCGACGATCCGATCGCGAGCGTGACTGTCACCGAATTCGAGATCCCTGGCCACGGTCGTGCGCTCAATATCGCCACCAACGGAAAGAGCGACGGCCACACCTATGTCGACTACACGACCATGGCGATGGCGGCCACGCTGCCCGCCCTGATGGCCCAGCAGGCAGAGAGCGCGTTCGTGATCGGCTGGGGGACGGGCATCACGGCGGGCGAGCTCGCCTCGCTGGGGAGCATGCAGAGGGTCGACGTCGCGGAGATCTCACCCGGCGTCCTGCAGGCCGCTCCCCTCTTCGACTTCGCGAACCTCGACGCCTCGACGAACCCGAAGATCAACGTGATCCGCAGCGACGCCTACCGGGCCCTGATGCGCGTCTCGCAGCAATACGATGTGATCGTTTCCGAGCCCAGCAGTCTCTGGGTGACCGGAGAGGAGATTCTCTACAGCCGCGAGTTCCTGGCGGCCGCGCGCGATCGGCTCAGCCCCGGCGGCGTCTACTGCCAGTGGATCCATCAATACGAGACCGACCGGGCATCGATCGAGATGGTGCTGCGCACCTACGCGGCGGTCTTCGATCAGATCGCCGTCTGGAGCACGACCTACAATGATCTGCTGCTGCTGGGTTGGGGCGAAGGCGCCTCCGCGATCGACCACTTCACGCTTGCCGAGCGGGCCAAGCAGCCAGACTTCCAGGCGTCGCTGCGGCGAGCCGGCGTCACGAGCTTCCCCGCACTGCTCGCCCACGAGGTGCTGCCGCTCGGCGTCGTCCACGCACTCGAGCTCGAGGGCCCGCTCCACACTCTATACCGGCCACGGCTCAGCGATGTGGCGGGTCGCGCCTTCTTCCGCGGAGACCGCGGCTCGCTGCCCTTCGCTGGGTTCGGTGAGCCCGCGCGAATCGGGCGCGAGAACTCGCTCTACGGCAGCTGGGCTCGTCTGCAGGGCGAGCACCTGCCGGAGCAGGATCGCGCCGCCTTCGTGATGGAGAGCTGTCGCAGCCTGGGGCCCCGCTGCCAGGCGCCGCTCGCCCAATGGCTGAGCGAGGAGACCGAGTCCGAGATCTTCGAACGAGTCGCCGGCTGGGTCGAGGCGACGCTCAGCGCAGTCGCCGCGGGCCTCGGCATGACGGTCGCCGATCCCGCCCACCTGGAGGACCTGGCCGGGCTCTTCGAGGGTGCTCGCCGGATTTCCGGCTCGGGCGCGTTCAAGACGCCCGATGGCGCCCGGCAGGCGAGCCGGGACTTCGAGGACCTATACCTGCACGCGACGCCCTTCCACGCGGAGAGGCTGCTGGACGTCTGGTCGACCTGTCGCGAGGGGCAGCGCTCGCTCCAGCAGTGCACCGAGTGGGCGAACGCGCAGGCGCTCGTGGAGTCCGGCCAGACTGCGACGGAGCTGCTCGGGCAGTGCCTCTCGGTGCGGGACATCGGTCCTGCCTGCAAGCAGGGAGAGCAGCTGGCCCGCTCCCTGCTGCGAAAGGACGACTAGCCCTGGGTCGACCCGACACGTCGCGCACACCCGCCTTCACCCGCATCGGAAGCGAGCTGGGCCTTCGCAGCGTGGCCCTCGTGGCGCTCGCACTGATCGTCGCCACGCTGGTTGCCTGTGAGCGAGCGGGGAGCGGGCCGCAGGACGCGGGAGCCGGCTCGGCCGAGACACGGCGCGCAGCCGCCGAGCCGACGCCGAGGCCGCGCATCATCATCCTGCTCTCGATCGATACGCTGCGCGCCGACCACCTCGGCGCCTACGGGCACGAGCGCTTCACGTCGCCCCAGCTCGATGCCCTCGCGGCCCAGGGCGTCCTCTTCGAGGACGCCAGCTCGACGGCGCCGTGGACGCTTCCCGCGCACGCCTCCATGCTGACGGGTCTTCATCCGGGTGCTCACGGCGTCCGGACGCAGCGTACGCCTCTCGGCGAGGACGTGCCGACGCTGCCCGCACTGCTGTCCGCAGCGGGTTGGCAGACGGCGGCGGTCGTCAACTCCACCTGGCTCAAGCGCGAGACCTTCGGCACGACACGCGACTTCCAGCACTACGAGTGGGTCGAGGACATCAAGGAGAAACGCACGCCCACGACCTGGGTGACCGACCGAGCGATCGCGTGGCTGCGCGAGCTGGGCGAGGCGCCCCTCTTCCTCTTCATGCACTACTACGACGTGCACAGCGACTATGCGTCGCTGCCCGAGTACGAGCGGCTCCTGGTCACGCCCTACGAGGGCGAGGCGGACGGAACGGCGTGGCAGCTCCAGCTTGCGAATCTCGAGGACGAGTACGTGGAGCTCTGTCACGAGGACTTCGATCCGAAGAAGTGCAACTTCGGCACACCCGAGAAGCCCCTCTTCGTCGATTTGTCGGTCGACAAGGTCCACTTCGATTCGGCCGACCTGCGCCATCTCGAGGAGCTCTACGATGCCGGCATTCGGCAGCTGGACGCCGAGCTCGGCCGCTTCCTCCGCTTCCTGGACGAGGCCGGGCTGGCCGCGGAGACGCTGCTCGTCGTCACCTCGGACCACGGCGAGGAGTTCTACGACCACGGGCGCGTGGATCACTTCCTCACCCAATATCAGGAGGTGCTGAACGTGCCGCTGCTGATTCGCGGGCCGGGGGTTGCGCAGGGCCTGCGCGTCGCGACACCCGTCTCCATCGTCGACATCGCGCCGACCCTGCTGGCGAGCGCCGGGGTAGAGATCCCGGCGTCGCTCGAGGGGCTGGATCTGGCTCCGCTGTGGCGCGGGGAGGAGGGTAGTCGGGGCGACGCGCAGGTGCGCTTCGCAGCGCGATACCTGTACGGCGAGGCGCCGGGCGGAATCAATTGGGAGCGCGTCGTGGGCGGCATCGCGCCGCTCTATCGCTCGATTCGACAGGGTCGCTACAAGCTGATCGAGCTGGAGAAGGACGGTCTCCACTACACCTTCTACGACCTGGCGCAGGATCCCGGCGAGCGCGTGGACGTCAGCACCGAGCACCCCGCGCTGGCCGCGCGGATGCGAGCGGTGCTGCGTGCACGTGCGGCGGCCGCGAGCAATGCCTCGGAGCGCGCAGGTGAAGTGGATCTCGATGCGGAGGAGGCGGCGCGACTTCGCGCCCTCGGCTACATCGTTCCATGAGCCGGCCCGGCATTCTTCCCCACGGGAGGAAATGTAGAGTGCGGTGGCGCCTGCGGTTGACCGTGAGCCCCGATGCAGCGTAACCTGCGCACGTCGCGATTCCGGCCGACGAGGGTGCGTCCGGAGCCGCCGCTGTCCGAATACGAGCATGCGTCCACCCGACGACCGGAGCTGATTGAATGAACTCGAATCGACGCGCACTGCGTCTTCTTCTCGTGGGTCTCGTCTCGGTGGGTCTGCTCGCCGCTTGCGGAGGCCAGGAAGAGGCACCCGAGGCGCCCGCGACCGCGGAGCCCGAGCGATCCGCATCCGCTCCGACCGGCGCGGAGCCCCCCGCGCCGGCACCGCGCGCCGATCGGGCAGAGCGCCCCAGTTCGAAGCCACCGGAGGGGGCCGCCGCGCAGCTGAGTCGGACAATCGAGCTCCCGGACTATTACCCGTCGGATGCGCCCGTCTATCCCGGTACGGAGCCGAGCTCGGCCAAGCGGAACGCAGCGGGCCGCATCGCGGTGGTATTCGGCACATCGGACTCGCCCGAGCAGGTTCTCGAGTACATGGTCGGCTATCTGCCCGGCGCCGGCTGGGAGATCACGGGCCAGCAAGATCTGCCCGGGGGCCCGCTCCTGCAGGCCAGCCAGGGCGAAAGGCTGCTCTCCGTCCTGCTCTCACGCCTCGACGAGGGCAAGCCCTCCGAGATCACCGTGATTGCGGTCGGGGTGGATCCCTAAGCTACCCGGACCGGGGCCAGAGGCGGCGACCATGCGCTCCCTTGCCCTCGCCCTCGCCCTCGCCCTCGCCCTCGCCGTCTGCGTCGCGGTTGCGCTGGCCGCGCTCGGCGGTTGCTCGCGCGATCACGAGCCCTCGTCGGCGGACGTGCCCGCGCACGCGTCGCCGAAGCTCGTCGTGCTAATCTCCATCGACACGCTGCGCGCCGACCACCTCGGGCTACACGGTCATACCCGCTTCACGTCGCCCGTCCTCGACGCCTTCGCGGCGCAGGGCAGCGTGTTCGAGGATGCGAGCACACCGGCGCCCTGGACCCTGCCCGCACACGCCTCGATGCTGACCGGGCACAATCCCCTCGGGCATGGCGTGGTCACGCCGCGGACGGCGTTCGCCGACGACATCCCGACACTTGCATCGATGCTCGCGGAGGTGGGCTTCGCGACGGCGGCGGTCGTCAACTCGACCTGGCTCAAGCAGAAGACCTTCGGCCTGACACGGGACTTCGACGCCTTCCTCGCGGTCGACGATGCCGACTACGGTCGGCGCACACCGTCGACCTGGGTGACCGATCAGGCGATGGACTGGGTGCGCGAGCTCGGGGACGAGCGACTCTTCCTCTTCATGCACTACTACGACGTGCACGCCGACTACGCGTCGCTACCCGCCTACGAGACGCTCTTCCTCACACCCTACGAAGGACCGGCAGACGGGACGGGTTGGCAGCTGCAGACCGCAAACTTCGACGAGCGCCACATCCAGTACTGCACCCTGAGCTTCGATCCGGCGGTCTGTGCCTTCGGCAGCAGCGAGAAGCCCCGTGTGATCGACGCCAAGACACGCCGCGTCCGCTTCGATGCCGACGACGTGCGCCACCTCGAGGAGCTCTACGACGCGGGCATTCGGCAGCTCGACACCGAGCTGGGGCGCTTCTTCTCCTTTCTCGACGAGGTGGGACTGGGCGACACGGCGCTCGTGATCGTGACTTCGGACCACGGCGAGGAGTTCATGGAGCACGGCCGGGTCGAGCACTTCCTGACCACGTATCAGGAGATGCTCCATGTGCCATTGATCCTGCGCGGCCCGGGCATTCCGGTGGGCCAGAGAGTCGACAAGCCGGTCTCGCTCGTCGACATCGTCCCCACCGTGCTCTCGCTGGTCGGTGCGCCCCTGCCCGACGGGATCGATGGACTGGATCTCTCGCCGCTGCTCAGCGGCGGCGATGCGAGCGCGTTCCTGCAGCGGCCTCTCTACGGTGAGGCGGCGGGCGGTGAGGGCCACGCGCCGCCCCTCGACTCCATCTATCCCGTCTACCGTTCGGTTCGGCTCGGCTCCCTCAAGTTGATCCAGAACTCGATGCAGGGTACGAGCGCGCTCTACGACCTGGAAACCGACCCGCGAGAGCAGCGCGATGTGGGCTCCAGCCAGCCCGAGGTGGCCGCTCGCCTGGGGGCCCTGCTCACGGCGCGCTTCGCCGACTTCGAGGCGAGGAGCCGGGACCCCGAAGCCGTGGAGCTCGATCCCGCGGAGCGCGATCGCCTGCGGGCGCTCGGCTACCTGCCCTAGCGCTCTCGAGACGCCCGTCTACTCGATGTAGCCGAGGGCGCGAAGCTGCTCGGTGGACTCGGGGTCGCGGCCCTTCAGCGGCACACTCTCCTCGTCGCTCGGGTGCGCGTCCATCCAGGTCGAGAGCTCTGCGAGCAGCTCTTCTCTGAGTGCGGGCCGCTCGCTCGCGAGGTTTCGTTCATCGCCCGGATCGTTCTCGAGATCGAAGAGCACGACCTCTCCGTCCGAGTACCAGATCAGCTTGTAACGCTCGGTACGAAGCGTGCGGACGCGTCGCTCGAGGGGCGTGGTGTCGAACTCGGGGAAGAGCGAGTGCATCAGCTCGATACCGTTCACGGGCCGATCGTTCTCGGCGATCACGAAATCGTGTGGACCGCGATCTTTCCCGACGAGACTTCGGCCCGGTCCGTCGGCGTAAAGCGGGGCCAGACCGACCACGTCGAGCACCGTGGGGAAGACGTCGATCAGGCTCGCGATCCCGTCGTCGATCCGCCCGGCCTCGAACGCGGCTGGATGACGAATCACCAGCGGGACGTGCAGCGTCGTGTCGTACATGCTGAGGAGGTGATCGATCATGCCGTGCTCACCGATGTTCTCACCGTGATCCGAGGTCACGATGACGAGCGTGTCGTCGAGGATGTGCAGGCGTTCGAGCAGGTCGATCAGCTCGCCGACCAACTCGTCGATCATCGCAACCTCGGCCTCGTAGAGCTCTCGCAGCATCGAGTAGTCCGCCGCGTCGAGTCGCTCCGTGCCACCGAGATGCGACCACATCCCCTTCACCCGCCTGAGATGAGCGATCCGGTGAAGCGGGCGCGGCTCCGGGGTCAGCTCGACCAGCACGAGCGGATCGGGCGAGTAGGGAAGATGCGCCGTGTTGAGATTCAGCAGAACGAAGAAGGGCTCCGAAGCGGCCACCCGATCAGTCATCCAGGCGCTTGCGCTCGTCACGCCACGCTTGTCGAGCTGGAAGTCGCCCGCCGACCCGGCCCGCCAGGTCTCCTCGAAGGTCTCGAAGCCCTGTGAGAAGCCGCGCTCCGCGCTCAGCCAGGCATTGCTCACGAAAGCGCCGGTGCGCCACCCCGATTCACGCAGTCGCTCGGCGAGCGTCAGGGCGCCGTCCGGCAGGCGGTTGGTCTCCGACGTGGCCCCGACACCGGATGGGTACCGGCCCGTCAGCAGCGAGGCGTGTGCCGGCAACGTCCAGAAAGCCGTCGAGAAGACGCGTGTGAAGCGAGTCCCCTCTGCGGCCAGACGATCGACGTGGGGCGTGGTGGGCTTGGCATTTCCATAGCTCGAGAGCACGTCGGCGCGGGTCGTGTCGAGCACGACGAGCAGCACGTTGGGCGGCGCTGCGTCACCGCCGGGCGAGCAGGCGGTGAGTACGAGCGCGAGCAGCGGGATCGCGGGCGCGACACGCAGGCGTTTCGCCAGATGCCCGTCGGGGCGCGTCGCCAGCTGCATCGAATGATTTCCCCTCCGCCGACGCCGTGCCCACGTGGTTGGCGAGGGCGATTCGGGGAGACAAGGGTACCGGAATGGGCTGGAAATTTTCGCATCGGGCGCGCTTCCGTCGATGACACAGCCTTGATTCCGCACCTCTGCGCGGATCCGAATCGGCCGGCGTGCGATACTCGGACGATGTTCGAGCGATCACGAAGAGGCGGGCTGGCCCGCGGGGGCCGAGCCGCGCGTGCGGAATCCAAGCGGAGTCGCTCGCCGGCATGGGTCTGGTCGCTCCTCGCGCTCTTCGCCACGGTTCTGCTCCCGCTCTTCGCCACGGCGGCCGAGCCCAGCCGTGACGGCGCGCAGCGCCTGATCGTGCGTTTTCGCTCCGAGGGTGCGCACGCCCTCGACGAGTGCGCGGAGACACTCTTTCGCGAGGGGCGACGCTTTGAGAGTGCGACCGCGGATCGGTCGGGATCCCTCGATGCGCTTCACGCGCGTGTCCGCGTACGCGGCGTGCGCGCCCTATTCCGGCGACCGGACGATCGCCCGCTTCGCGAGCAGCGGGAGAGCCTCGAGTCGCGCATCCGACGTCGCATGCCGCGTGGCGCGCGCGGGCTACGCGGGCTGGAGAGGCTGCCCGACCTCTCCCATGTCTATCGCGTGGAGGTGGCTGAGGACGTCCCTCTCGAGGAGGCGCGTGCCCTCTACTCGCGTGATCCCCACGTCGTCTGGGTGCAGCGCGATCACACCCATGCGCTCAACGGCCTACCCAACGATCCCTTCCTACACTCGAGCGGATCCTGGGAGCAGCCCTATGCGGATCTCTGGGGTCTGCACCGGATTCGCGCGCCCGAGGCGTGGGAGATCTCGCAGGGCGAGGGCGTGATCGTGGCCGTCGTGGATACCGGCGTCGACTACGATCATCCGGACATCGCCGAGAACATCTGGCTGAACGCCGGTGAGGACGTGAACGGCAACGGCCGCGTCGACGCCGAGGACTGGAACGGAGTCGACGACGATGGCAACGGCTTCGTGGACGACCTGCGCGGCTACGATTTTGCGAACTCCATCGACGCCGACGGAGACGGACGTTGGAACGGGCACGACGACATCGTCGACGCCGATCCCTTCGACGATCACGGCCATGGGACGCACGTCGCGGGCACGATCGCGGCCGTCGCGGGCAATGGAATCGGGATTGCCGGCGTCGCGCCGCGCGCGAAGATCATGCCCCTCAAGGGTTTTCCCGCCGAGGGGCCAGGGGTCGACTCCGTGCTCTGGCAGGCGGTCCTCTACGCGGCGGCGAATGGTGCGCGGGTGGTCAACAACAGCTGGTCGTGCTTGCCCGAGTGCCCGCAGAACCCGCTCGCCGAGGAGGTCGTCGATCTGGTCCACGCGATGGGGGTCGTGATCGTCACCTCGGCGGGCAACCGACAGCGGGACGTCGTCCACAACAGCCCGGAGAATACGCGTAAGGTCGTGACAGTGGCTTCATCGGGAGCGGACGATCTCGCATCGGAGAGCTTCAGCAACACGGGTTGGCTGCTCGACGTGGCGGCGCCCGGCGGTGGGCCCCTGGTGCCGGTCAGCATTCGCGTGGCACGTCGCAACATCCTCTCCCTGCGCTCTTCGGGGAACGATCGAGACCATCCCTTCACGCTCGCGGACGACTACGTGCGCTGGGCCGGTACCTCGATGGCCTCGCCTCACGTGGCCGGTGTCGCCGCACTGCTGCTCGCCCAGCGTCCCGAGCTCGACGCGGACGGCGTTCGCCGCATCCTTCGCCAGAGTGCCGCGGATCTTGGGCCGCCCGGCCATGATCGGCACATGGGGGCGGGACGCCTCGATGCGCTGGCGGCGCTTCGGGTCGGGCCGCTGCCCGAGCTCGCTGCGGCCATCAGCGGTCCCCGGCCCGGTGCGACATTCGCGCCGCGAGCCGGCGCGATCGCGATCCTCGGGCGCGCGTCCGGCGGCGACCTGCGCGAGTGGAGTCTCAGCTTTGGTCGGGGCAACGAGCCGGTCGAGTGGCTCCCGATCGTGTCGCCGACGAGCGCCGAAGTCCGCGACGGCGTGCTCGCCGACTGGGACGTGCGCGACGAGCCAGTCGGGACCTACGTGATCCGGCTCGATGTGTACGGTCGCGAAGGCCACCACTACCAGGAGTTCCTGCCTCTCAGTCTCGAGCACGGTCGCTTCGAGGCGGTGTCCTCGCCGGGTCCGGAGGCGCGTGCGCCCAATGTCGCGGGCCGCTATGTGGTGTGGCAGTCGAGACGCGATCCCGCGCGGACCGACGGCGCCGTCGAGGACCTGAATCTCTTCGTCCGCGATCTCGTCACGGGCGACGAGCACGCGATCCAGACGGCCCCCGGCGACCAGCACTCCGCCGCGATCTCGGCGCGACCCCCGCTGGTCAGCTGGCTCGACGATCGCGAGGAGAGCGGTGTACCGCACCCCTACGCGTGTGCGCTCGGTCGCCGAAACGGTGCCTGCGCGGAGATCGCACTCTCGTCCGGGCCGCGGGTCCGGATACCGCCGGCGATCGCCTCGGGGCGCGCGCTCTGGATCGAGGAGCAGGAGGGTGTGCTCGAGCTGCGCGCCTGCCGGATCGACGGGCAGCGCGGAATCTGCTGGCCCGAGGATCTCGGCCTGGCACCCGGCGGGAAGGCGTTCGTCACCGGGGATGGCAAGCGGATCGTCTGGACCGACTTCGCGGCCGGCCAGCGCTTTGGCACCTGTCGCCTCGATCCGCGCAGCGGCGCCTGCCCCGCGACGCTCACCGATCCGATCGCCGCGCGGTCGCGCGGAGCGGTTTCGGGGCGTCTGCTGGCCTGGGTGGGATTCGATTTTCGCGGCGACCAGCCGCTCCAGATCTGCGAGCTCGATCCCGTCAGCGGGGAGTGTGCGCCGGTCTGGATTGCCGACGGCGTCGGGGACCTGACACCCGACCTCTCCGGCAATCGTCTGGTGTGGGACGGCCACGCGGGCGACGAAGCCACGGACGTCTTCTTCTGCGAGTACGACTTCGTCCGCAAGCGCTGTCCCGTGCAGCGGCTGACGGCGAACCTCGGGGTGCAGAGCGAGTCCTCGATCGACGGTCGTCGGGTCGTGTGGGAGGACGATCGCGAGGGCGCCGTGCGGATCTATTCCGCGATCCTGCCCAGCTTCGCACCGATTCCCGACCGGCGCGTGCGCGAGGGCGCGTGGCTCCACGTGCCGGTGCGCGTGAGCGGGCTGACCCGAGGCGCGGGTGAGCCGCCCCGGATCGAGGCCGAGGCCGTCGGCGAGCGCACGCTCAGTGAGCTCGGGATCCGCTTCGTGGATCTCGGCGCGGGGCGCGGCCGCCTCTCGTGGCGGCCGGCGCGGGGCACGGCGGGCCGATACGCGATCACCTTCGCGGCGACGACGCCCGAGCAGCTCGTCACGCGCCACACGATGTCGATCCAGGTCGCGAAGCCGCCGGCGTTGGGCAGGCGACCCCGGTGGCGCGACTGGCTCCTCGCGTTCATCGAGCCGCTGCGGGTGCGCTGAGATCTGCTCGTTGCTCGTCTCTCATCCAAGAGCGAGAGCACTCATCCAAGAGCGAGAGCACTCATCCAAGAGCGAGAGCACCGACTTCACCGCGCAGTCCTCAGGGCACGTAGCCGAGGGCACGGAGCTTCTCGAGATCCTCGGCCCCGAGCTCGATTCGGTTCTCCGGGCGTGGCTCCGGGGTGTACTCGTGGTAGCGATCCTTCATCAGGGCGATCAGCTCCGCGGTCACCACCGGCTCCCGTGTCGAGATGTCGCGTTGCTCGCCGGGATCGGCGTCGAGGTCGAAGAGCGCGTACTCGTCCCTCTTCGACTCGTAGACGAGCTTGTGCCGACCGCGTCGGATCGAGCGATGAATCGGGAAGATTCCCGGCGCCACGATGGCCGCGTAGTTGTGGCCGCCCGAGGCCTCACCATACTGGATGCGCGCGGAGAAGCGCTGCTCTCCTTCGCGGCGCAGCAGAGGTGAGAGGTCGAGCCCGTCGAGATCTGCGCGCAGCGGCACCCCGGTCATCGAGAGCACGGTGGGGACGATGTCGACGAGCGAGACCGCTGCTGAGACACGCTCGCCGATCGGCACGCCCGGCCCCACCATGATCAGCGGCACGTGCAGCATCTCCTGGTACTGCGTGCTGAAGTGCTCGACGCGACCGTGGTCGCCGAACTCCTCGCCGTGATCCGACGTGAGGATCAGCAGCGTGCGATCCGCATACCCGCCGTCGCGCAGGAAGCCGAAGAGCCGTCCAAGCTCCGTGTCGAGCTGGCGGATGCCCGCGTCGTAGAGCTCTTCGAGGTGGCGCAGATCGTCGGCGCCGGGCACCAGCTTCACGAGCGAGTCGTCGACCGGGCGCGGGCCGTCGGGGCCGCCGAAGCGGCACTTCTCCGGATCGAATTCCCGGGTGCAGAAGGCGATGTAGTCGTCCTCGAGATTGGCGACCTGCAGCTGCCAGGCGTCGCCCGTGAACGGGCCGTCGTAGGCGGTCACGAAGAGCTTCTCGTACTCGGGCAAGGACGCGTAGTCGGTGTGGACGTCGAAGTAGTGGGCGAAGACGAAGAGTGGACCGCTGCCGTGCTCGCTCAGCCATCGAATCGCCTCGTCGGTCACCCAGGTGTTGGGCGAGCGCCGGTTCTCGGAGCTGTCGACGAACGTGTACTCGTCGAAGTCGCGTGTGAGCCCATAGCTCTCGCGTGCGAGCCAGGTGTTGTTCACGACGGCGGCCGTGGTGAATCCCGCCTCGCCCAGCATCGCGGCGAGCGTGGGCAGATCGCGGGGGAGCCCGGCCATCATGGTGGCCACGCCGTGCCGCCGGGGGTAGAGGCCGGTAAGCAAGGATGCGTGCGAGGGCAGCGTCCAAGGCGCCGTCGCACTCGCGTCGTCGAAGACCGTGCCCTTCGACGCCATGGCGTCGATCCTGGGCGACGTGAAGCGGTCGTGTCCGTAGACGCCCAGGTGGTCGGCGCGAAGCGTATCGATGGAGATGAGCAGCACGATGCTCGGGTGCCCGCCGGCCTCGCTCCCGGCAGGTGCGGCGCTCTGCTGGACGGTGTTGGCCCTCGCCCCCGCCTCTGGGGGCGGGGCATCCGGCGTGCAGCCGACGAGCATCATCCCCACCAGCACCACACCAGACGCACAGAGGGCGCCTCCGCGACCAAGCGAAAGCGCCCTCATTGTCTCGATTGTCTCGTGTGGCTCTGCGAAGCAGCTGCGGCGAAGGGGCCGGCCCCCTCTAAGCGTGACGCCGACGCTGAATCGTCACCACCGTGGCGAGTGCGGCGAGGGAGAGCAGTCCCACGGTCGGCTCGGGCAGGAACACTTCCTCCGAGGCGCCCAGACCGAGCGCCACCCGGCTGCCGTCACCCAGCTGCAGGATTCCACCTCGGGCGAGGTCGAAGTCGAAGTCGAACAACTCCGCTCCTGCCGCGGTGCTTATCACCTCGAAGGTGAGGATCACCAGCTCCGTCCCGGGAGGGGCGGGCGCGGGTACACCGGCAAGCGTCGAGGAGGAGGAATTGTGCGCAACTCCCACCTGGTTCGGGATGAAGCCGGTGGTTCCCTCACCGAAGAGGCTACAGCCATCGCCCGCTGTGGGTACCTGGTAACCACCGCATACAGCGTTGGCGATGAGGAACGGGTTCTTCCCCGTCGTGTAGAGCAGGTAGCTCGTGGTCGACGAGAGATCCTT
>JAFDDH010000242.1 GCA_019310975.1 Deltaproteobacteria bacterium
GAGGGTAGCGGCCGGCGGGCGCGGCTGCGGCCCGCGGAGCTGGGCTCAGAAGCGGACCAGCAGCTGCCCCCCGTAGGTGACGAAGC
Source organism: Deltaproteobacteria bacterium (assembly GCA_019310975.1). Taxonomy (GTDB): domain Bacteria; phylum Myxococcota_A; class UBA9160; order UBA9160; family UBA4427; genus JAFDDH01. Next base: position 87 of record JAFDDH010000242.1, read on the forward strand.
GGAAATCGCCGAGATTGCCCGTCGGCATCACGTAGGTGACCTCACCCGTGAGCGCGACGTTCTGGCTCAGGTAGATGTCCAGCCCGCCGCCCACCCGCCCGGCGAAGACCGCCTCGCTGCTCGACGTGCCGGCCTGCCCGCAGCCGACGATCGCTCCGTTCAGCCTGCAATCCACCATTGCGTAGACGGCGCCCGCGCCGCCGATCGCGAAGGGCTGCACCCGCCAGCCACCCGGGTAGAGCTTGACGTTCGCCGTGCCGATCACGGTGCGGGTCTCGACCTCTCCGAGACCGCCCGGGGCCGCGAAGCGCGAATTGAATGCGCTGGCCGTGTAGTCGACGGCGGCCTCCACCGCGACGAAGGGACTGGCGCGGTAGCCGAGTCGACCACCCACCGTGAGCGCCGACCCGAGATCGATGTCGAGCGGATCCAGCTGAAAGGACTCCGTGGCCCCGCCTGCACCGAGCGAGAGATAGCCGCCGGGACGCCCGAAGGAATCGTCGTGGCGTCGCTGCGCCGAGGCCGCGCCGCATACGCAGAGCGAGAGTGCGACGACCAGTAGCGCACCGATCACCCGACCGAGCCACGCCTCGCCGGGATCTGCGACCCAATCCGCACGCTGCCTCGCATATCCGATGATGAGATTCGTCATGGCCAGCTCCTCCTTGTGACGTCGTGACGTCGGGATGACGTCTGGGCGGATGCACGGGTTCCATCCACGGGTTCCATCCACAGGCCCCATCCACGAGTCCCATTCGGGCACGGCGCTCTCGCGCGTCCGATCACCCGCCCGGCAGTCAGTGCCAGGCAAGGGCGAATCGGTCACATGCCGCCCGCGGGCGTGCCGCTGCCAGACACGAGCCGCGGAGCAAGCCGGTGGCCAAGCCGGCGCAGCCGATCGAAGCGCCCTGGCGGCCGGCGAATTCGGACCTCAGCCCGGGCGCCGCATCACGCTGGCTTGCGGAGTCGCCCCAGGATGCAGGCCCGGAATGTCGCCAGCGCGTCGAATCGATTCACCAGCCGCTCGTAGGCCACACCGATCAGGAAGGGCAGTGTCGAGAACATCAGATACGCGGGCTCGGCCTCGCTCATATGCGTCTCGAGCGCGGCGAAGCCCAGCGGGCTCGCGATGCGATCGATTTCCGACGGGCGGTTGAGGCGATAGAACGTCTCCCACGGATCGTGCGCATCATTGGCCATGCCGCGCGCCGGGTTGGCCACGAGCTCGTGGAACCAGTGGGGTGTGTAACGCGCGATGGCCGCGACGTAGTGATGCTTGTTGGGTGTACGAAAGAAGAGCGAGCCATTCGGCTTGAGGACGCGATAGGCCTCGGCGAGGAAGCGTTCCGGCTCGCCCACATGCTCCAGCACATTATCACTCACGATGACATCGAAGCGGTTCGCCTCCAGCGGCAATCGACCGTCCACGATCAGCACCGCCTCGTCGATCTCGTCGTTGTGGAAGACGATCGGGTCGACGTCCGCACCGATCACCGTCGCGACTTCGCCCTGGATGATGCGCATCGGCTGTTTGGTCGCGGGCCCCGCTCCGAGGTTCAGGACACAGCTATCCGCTCTGAGTCCCTGTCGCACCCAGCTGTAGAACTGGCGGGTGCCGTCGCGGGTATCGTCGGGGTAAAAGCGCCTGAGGAGTCGTTTCGTGATCACCGAATTGCCTGCTCTGCTGCAGGCCAGACTATCACGAAACGCGACCTCCTCGGCGCTCTAAATCTGCCTAGGGGGCGCTCCCGAGCTCCGCCACCTCCACCGTATAGACGTGGGGCAGGTGCGCCGTGATGCATTGCCAGCTCGCGCCCTCGTCGTTCGAGGCAAAGACCTGTCCCGTCGTCGTGCCGAAGTAGAGGCCGAGCGGGTCGCCCTGGTCCGAGGCCATCGCCTGGCGCTTGACGGTTAGCCAGGCGTTTCGCTCGGGGAGTCCCCGGTCCTGCCTCTGCCAGGTCTTGCCGGCGTCGCGCGTGGCGTAGACCGCGGGCCGGCCGCCGGGGCTGGTGCGCGGCCAGACGTCGCTGCCGTCCATCGGGAACACCCAGGCCCGCGATGGATCACGCGGGTGCAGGGTGATCGGGAAGCCGATGTCGCCGACGTCCTTCGGCATGTTGTCCCCGATCCGCTCCCAGCGCTCGGCGGGTCGCTCGAGCCGGTAGATCCCACAATGATTCTGCTGGTAGAGGACGTCTGGGAAGAGTGGATGAATCTGCAGGCAGTGCGTGTCCTGCCCGACCTCGGGATAGGGATCGGGAAAGAAGTTGGCCTCGACGTTCTGGTTCAGGGGTCGCCAGTCGCCACCACGATCCGTGCTCTCGAAGACGCCGCCCGAAGAGCCGGCCACGTAGAGGTGATCCGGATCGCGCGGATCGATCTGGATCGAGTGGAGCGGGGATCCGTCGGGAGTGGCCTCGGCCTCGCTCCCACCGGTGAATTCATCCCAGCGCGGATGGTCGTTCCAGCCCGAGATCGGCGCCCACGAAGCCCCGCCGTCCTCGGAGCGGAAGAGACCCTCGGGCGAGGTGCCCGCGTACCAGGTGTCGCGTTCGTCGGCGTGGCCCGGGCTGAGCCAGAACACCTGGTCGACGACACGCCCCTTCTCGCCCTCGGGCGCCTTCTCGAAGGCCGGCGGTCGGGTGGCCTCCTGCCAGCTCTTGCCCAGGTCGACGGAGCGGAAGACGGTCGGACCCAGGTGACCGGTACGCGCCGCGCAGAGCAGAGTCCGCCGATCGCGCGGATCGAGCACGAGATGGTGGATGATGTGGCCGAGAAAAGCCGGCCCGGAGGCCTTCCACTGCGTGCGATCGCGATTCCCGGAGATCGCGAACGCGCCCTTGCGCGTGCCGACCAACACCACCGGCCCGGCCTCCACATCGAGCTCCCAAGGCTCGTGGCGTCCGGGATCGAGCGGATGCGTATCGCCCAGTGGCTCCCAGTTGCGGTCCTCGTTGAACGGGGACGCCTGCGGTGGGTTCTCGTTGGCCATCAATTGCCCTCCTCACGCTGTGGAGATGCGACGACCGACCGTGCCTCAGGTATCGGGGAGGCTTTCGGGGCCCATCCCCTCGGCCCAGTCGTAGCATTGGACCTCGACCTTCATGGGCAGCCGGTAGCCGACATAGAAGTTGTGCAGCTTGAGGACCTTGTAGTCCTCGACCCTCGGCGGGGTAATCTCGACTCGATCGTCGCGCTGGCGCCACTTCGTGGCCCGTTCGTGCGTCGCGTAGAGTGCACCCGGATCGCCCACCGAGAGCCCGAAATGATCCAGGCTCGGGCACTGCATCGGCTCGTCGCCGGCGGCCAGATAGACGAACTGCTCGTTGCTGTGCACGCGCATCACGAGCAGCTCGGCCGGCTTGCTCATGCCCGGCATGGCGGTCCAGCCGAAGACCTCACCGTAGAATGCGAGCAGCTCCTTCTGCGACTGGGGTGAGAGCAGCTCCGGGCTCACGCTCATGGCCACGTGGTTGAAGCGGGGGATCTCCTGCGTCGACATCTCTTCTCCTGATTCCTTGCCTTCTACTAACAAGTACAAACAAGTACAAACAAGTCCAAGCCCGTCCGAGCCCGTGCAGGCCCTCAGCCGCCGACCTCGGGTACCACCATCACCTTGCCGGCGAGCCGGCCCGCCGAGAGCGCCTGCATGGCGTGCTGAAGGCCACCCAGCGGGACGTCCGCCGACTCGATCAGCCGCTGCGTCGGCAGCCGCCCCGAATCGAGCAATGCCAGCGCGGCCTCGAAGCCGGCTTCGTCGTACTCGAACGCACCGGTCATGCGCAGCTCGTTCAAGATGATGCGGTTGGTGTCCAGCCGCGGGCGCTCGATTCCCGTGCCGACGAGAACCAATGTGCCGGTACGGCGCAGCTGCGCGAGCCCGACCTCCACGGCCACGCGCTTGCCCGAGCACTCGAAGACGTGATGCCACGCACCGTCCACCACCTCGAAGGGCATCGACGGGATCCTGAGCGACTCGGGCTCGATCACACGCCGCGCACCGAGCTGCTCGGCCAGCTTGCGGCGTAGCGGCGCCGGCTCGCTGACCGTGACATCCTCGATCCCGGTTGCCAGCAGTGCCGCCAGAGTCAGTGCGCCAATCGGGCCGGCCCCATCCCTCCATCACCAGATGCAGGTCGGTGCCGCACACGCCGCAATACCGGACCCGCAGCAGCACATCCTGGTCGCCTACATCCGGGAGCGGGCGCTGCTCGACTTCGAGGCGGCCCTTCTCGCGGTACACACAAACGTGCATCGAGTCGGCGATGAGTTCCGGGTCAGCCACTCGCATCAGCATCTCTCGTCGATGCGGTCACTGTCAAGTGTACAGGGGCTATTACAAGGGCGGGGCCGCAGGCGCTTACACGGGCGGGCCGCAGGCGCTTACACGGACCGGCCGCAGGCGCCTACACGGGCGGGGCCGCAGGCCCTCGCCCGGAGCGCCGCTCAGGCACCGCCGGTCAGCACGCGGCGCGGATTGTCGACCGTCATGGCCCGGAGGTGCTCCTCACTGACGCCCTCCTTGCGCAGCGCGGGAATCACGTCATCACAGATGTGTCGGAAGTTCCATTGGGGTGGCATCGGGGTACCCGGCGGGAAGAAGTCGATGTGGCAGCAGGCGTCGTGGCTGAGCACCATCCGCTCCGCCCAGCCCCGCTCGCAGAGCTTGGACACGGTGACGATGCGCTTGCGCATCGGGAGCAGCATATCGAGCCCGAAGCGGTCCATACCGATATAGCTGCCGCGCCGCAGGATCTCCTCGAGGTAGTCGAGGTCGTCGGTGTCGCCGCAGTGCCCGATCACCACGCGGCCCAGATCCACGCCCTCGGCCTCGAACACGTCCTGCTGCGAGAGGCCGCTGCGATTCGCCGGCGTGGTGTGGGTCGAGATCGGAACCCCGCTCGCCCTCTGCAGGCGGGCCGCGATCTGCAGTGTCTTCTTGTTCTCGGCCGTGACGCCCTCGTCGGCGGTGGCCGCCTTGATGATGCCGGCCTTGCTGTCCGTGCCCTGGATCCCCACCTCGATATCGCGCAGCAGGAACTCGACCAGGCGGTCCACCTCCCAGCCACTCTGCCACGGCTCGTGATAATAGTAGAAGCCGGTGGCCGCAATGATCTGTGCCTCGGCGCGTTCGGCGACCTCGCGCATGACGTGCACATCGCGTCCCAGGTTGATCGGCGTGAGGTCCACGATGCTGCCGACGCCGCGCTCCTGTGCGGACCTGACCTCGCCGCTGGCGAACTCCGCATGCGCCTCGAGGTCCACCCAGTCGGCGAAGCTCTGGCGCATGCTCCAGTTGGCGATCAGGATGTGCTCGTGCATCAGTGTGAAGCCCAGATCCTCGGCCTCGATCGGACCCAGCACACCATTCACCGTCGCCATCTCGTCGCCCTCTCTGCTTGCTTGGCCTACGTGCTTGCTACCCGTTCCCTAGGTGTTCACACTCTGCTCGCTGGAGTATCCGCGCGCGGGCGCTTTCAGCGCGGCGAGCGATAGAACGCCTCGAGCTCCGCGTACGCGCGGCGTACCTGCTTGATCTTCTCGCTCGCACTCGGACGCACCCAGGACTCCTCCGCGAGGCTGCGAATCTGCGCGAGCTCATCCTCGAGGCCGTCGAAGACCGACTGGGTCGAGTCGCGTCCGACGCCCTCGCGCAGCATGCTTACCAAGCGCCCGGTGTCGCGCTGCATCGTCTGCAGCGTGGCCAGGGCGGCCGCGTGTCTGCGCTCCTGGAACGCCGTGTCCTGCGCGGGCGAGATCCCCGGGTCGGCGCGCAG
>JAFDDH010000010.1 GCA_019310975.1 Deltaproteobacteria bacterium
TTCCGCCGCGACGTGTACACGGCGGCACTCGCGGGGGGACGCGAGGGGGTGGCGCGGCTGCTTCGCACTCTGCCCGCCCACGAAGAGGCGGGCCGCAAACGTCTGCCTCTCGAGATTGCCGAGATCCCGCTCGGCCGGCGCCGCAGCCTTGCCAAGGGCGAGGATCCCTATCTACTCGAGAAGCTTGCTCTGGATCCCGATCCGATGGTGATCGCCAATCTGCTTCGCAACCCGCGCATTCGTGAGCCCGATGTCGTGCGCATCGCGGCCATGCGTCCGATCCCCGCGTCGACGCTGCACGAAATCGACCGCTCCCCACGCTGGTCCCACCAGCCGCGCATTCGCGTCGCCCTGGCCCGCAATCCGCACTGCCCGGTGGAGCTTGCCATCAAGCTGATCGGCACATTGCCCCTGCCGGATCTGCGGGCCATGCGGCAGGATCCCGGCCTGCATTCCGAGGTCGTCGCCCAGGTCGCGCTCGAAGTGGCGCGGCGGGCGGGCTGAGCGCAGGCTCACGCCTGTGTGATCCGCCCGCGGAATCCTCTCAGCAGCGCCGGCAGCACGATCAAATTACAGATCACGGTCAGCGTCATGCCGATGCTGAGCAGCACGCCGAGGCTCGCCATTCCGCGGTGCGACGAAAAGGCGAGTGTGCCGAAGCTCAGTGTCGTCGTGAGTGCGCTGTAGAAGACGGCGCGGGCCGTGGTGCTCTCCATCAGGTCGCCGCTGCCGCCGCGCAGCTGCTCGGCCCGGTGTACGAGATGGATACCGCTGTCCACTCCGATGCCGAGCAGCAGTGGGATCACGATCACGTTGCCGAAGTTGAAGGGGATATCGAGCAGCACCATGGCGGCGACGGTGAGTACCGAGCTGAGCACCAGCGGCGACATCACGAGCAGCATCGGTGCAACGCGTCGCCATAGCAGCAGAAGGAGTAGTGAGATCAAGAGAATCGCCGAGATCAATGCCTGCTGGAAGGAAGAGCGCGTCGCGCGGCCGAAGCCGACCAGGTTGACGGCCACGCCCGCGGCCAGTGGGTCGATGCTCTGTACGTCGTCGGTGAAGCGAGCGAAGGCGGCCTCGTTGCTCAGGTCGTAGCGTGGGAAGATCTGCACCCGCGCGCGTCCGTCCCGGGCGATCATGCGCGTCACCAGCTCCTCGGGCAGCTCCTCGAGCACGATGGCGTCCGTATTCACCGCTGCGTCCAGGCGCGTCAGCTGATCGGGTAGTCCGCTCAGCAGTAGCTCGTCGAGGCGCTCGAGGGCCTCCTCGGGCTCGGCATCGGACCGGACCCGCTCGAGGAAGGTCGCCAGCTTTTCGCGCAGCACGCGCACGCTGCGTGCGAGCTCCGAGCGGGAGTTCGCAATCTCGGATTGCCCGAGGAAGTCGTGAAGCCTTCTGAGTGCCGCTACCTGCTGATCGTAGGACTGCACGTCATCGTCATCGACGACCATTGGCGGTGTGTCCATCAGGAATCCGATGTCCTCGAGCACTTCGAGCTTTTCCTCCTGGTCGACGGGCACGTAGTCGGCCAGCGTAAGCGTGTGGGAGACCGAGTCGAGCTCCTGCATGCGTGCGGCGACCTCCTGCGCGGCCTCGAGGTCGGATGCCACCGAGTTCACATACCAGGGCGACATCGAGCCGGACTGGGCGAGCAGGTCGTTGAAGGTCTGCACGGACTCGGTGGTGGGATCGCGCATCTGCACCACGTTGACGTCGAAGCGGGCGCCGGGGATCAGCGCGATGCCGGCCAGCAGGAGGACGCCAGCCGAGATCATCACCTGATGGGAACGCCTATCGAGGACGCGCCACCACCCGCCGCGGAAGTGCAGCTGGCGTCGGATGTCCCGAGTGGGGTCGATCTGCAGTCCCTTGGTGAGCAGTGCAGGGAAGAGCGTGAGTGTCAGACCCAGGATGATGATCATGCCCGTGCCCGCAATCAGCCCGAGCTCCGCCACGCCGAGGTAGTCGGTGGGCACGAAGACGTAGAATCCGGTGGCGGTGGTGAGGGTGCAGATCATCAGGGAGCCGCCGACATTTCCCGCTGCACGCCGCAGCCCCTCGGCGTGGTCGAAGCCCTCGCGACGCTCATTCGCGTACGCCATGCCCAGGTGGATGCCGAAGTCCACGCCGAGGCCAATGAAGAGGATGGCGAACGAGGCCGAGACGAGGGTGAGATGGCCGACGGCTGCGGCCGCAAAGGCGGCCGTCCACACCAGTCCGATCAAGAGTGTCCCGACCGCTGCCACCACGAGACGCAGCGAGCGCAGCGCGCGGGTCAGCACCATGATCACCAACAGGAAGCAGGCGACTCCGCCGAGCCCGAGATCCCAAGCGAGTCCGATCATCTCTTCATAGTTGAGCGCCGGATTACCGGTGATCCGCACCGTGACGCCGCGCTCGGCCTCGAGCCCGAGTGTCAGGGCGTGCTCGCGGATCTGTGCCATGGCGCGGCCGGCGGCGAGGAAGCTGCCGAAGTCCAGCTGTGGATGGACGACGATCACGCGCCGCGAGATCACCTCCACCGCCGAGCCGCTCAGCAGTAGCTCTTCCCACGAGAGCGCCAAGGGGAACTCGGCATAGACGGCCACCGTGGCTTTGCCCACGGAGTCGAGGATGACCGCCCAATCCTGGTCGCGGACGCTGGCGCCGCCAGCGTCCGCGACGGTCGTCTCGAGTCCCATCTCGACCAACGAGGCCAGGTTGGCGACGCTTGCGTCCTGGCCGAGGGCCGCGAGGATGGGCTGGAGCCGCGCCATCTGGTCCGCGAAGGCGTCGAGCTCGTCGGGGCTGCGATAGAGCAGGCCCTTCTCCTCGAAGAATCGCTCGCCGCCCGGCACGTAGGCGTCTTCGAAATATTGGGAATCGGATTCGAGAGCGTCCGAGAGTGCGTTCGCGGACTCGCGCGCGAGCTCGGGTGTCTCGCCATCCACCACGACGAGCAGCGCATTCTCGAGATTCGGGAAGAGCCTCGCGAAGGCCTCGTGGTTGCGGCGTGACGGCAGGTCCTTGGCGACGAGGCGGACATTGTCCGAGTTGATGCCGAGGAAGAGCACCGCGTAGACGCCCGCCGCCACGGTGATCAGCAGGCAGGCGGCGATGACGGGCAGCGCGCGCCGTCTCGCGGCGTCCACCCAGCGGGTCGCCAGCTTGGCGAGCGCGGCATCGATCTGGCTCTTCAAGAGCGCGGACTCCGAGGGGGGCGTGGCCGGGGCGAGCCCATTCTAGGCGAGTCTTGGCCCGACCGGGCTCGGATCGGGCGGGTGAGTGCGCGAAGAGCCCGACGACCGCCGGCCGGGCGTTCAGTCGCATTGGCCCTCGGGGGTTGTCGTGTCCGCTTCAGTCGGGGATGGCCGCCTCGGTCGGGGGCGGACGGTTCTGCTCCCATGCGGCCGCGGGCTTGCGGCCAACCACGCGTTGGTTGGAGGTCTCCAGGCCGAGCTTCGTGCGCAGGGTATCCATCACCAGAGCGAGCCCGAGCAGGATCGGATTCTGGTAGTTGAAGAAGCGCTGCACGAAGCGTGGCCAATCGCGGTCCTTCGCATAGTTGTGGTGGGAGATGATCCAGGACGATGTGCTGATCAGGTATTCACAGCGTGTGATCTCGAAGCCCCGCGTCTCGAGCATGCGCACCAGCGCATCGGTCGAGAAGAGGTTCCAGTGGCGCGGGAAATGGTAGTGGCCCCACCAGCGTCCCTTGAAGAGCCTGTAGTCGAGACCACCGAGGTTGGGTGTCTCGATGATGAAGACGCCGCCTGGTCTGAGCAGGGTGTACACACGCTCGCAGAGGAGCGCCGGATCCTCCACGTGCTCGATCAACTGAAGCATGATGACCGCGTCGTAGCATCCGCGCTGATCGTCACGCTCCGCGAAATCCTCTACCCGCTCGGATACGACGTCGAACCCGATGTCGCGACACTGCTTCACAGCACCCTCGTCGAATTCGAGGCCCGCGAGCTCCCACCGCTCGTCTCCGAAATCGCGCAGCAGCGAGAGCAAGCGCCCGTTCCCGCAGCCCACGTCGAGCAACCGCCGTTCGCCATCGCCCACCAGCTCGCGATAGAGTCGGACCTTGCCGCTCTCCCACACGCGCTGTAAGCGCGCGACGAGCCTGTTGCTCGTTCCGGTGAACGAGTAGTAGTTGGAGGGATAAATGTCGTCCAGCTGAGAGCTCGCCGGGCGAGGATTCAGATATTGGTGACCACATCCAAGGCACGAAACCATCTGGAAGACGTCGTCGGAGGTGTCGTACTCGAAATCCACTCCACGGGCGCAGACCTCGGATTCGCCCGATCCGCAGAGCGCGCAGCGTGCCGCGACGAGTTCAAGCTTTCTGGCGCTGGACATCTTGCGGCTGATTCGTCGCGCTCGCGTCCTGCAGTCGCGAATGGTGGCGACGGCCGAAGAGGTGAGTCTCGATGGGGACGCCATTCTCGCGCAGGTAGTCAGCCTTCTCGCGGTAGCGCGCAACGTAGGCGTGCCACGGAATGGTCGGCCACAGGTGGTGGATCGCGTGGTAGTTGTGTGCCAGAACCAGCGGCGTCAGCCAGGCGAGGTCGATGATCCGGGTACCCAGGAAGCGATCCTGGGGTAGCCCCACGTGTGGCAGGTAGTTGACGTAGAGATCCAGGATCAGCTTCCCGATCATCACGGGGACCAGCCAGAGCAGCACGAGATCGAAGAGGAAGCCCTGGGTGAAGGCCAGGAGGTAGATGGCCGCGACCACGGCCAGGACGAAGTTGTCCGAAATTCGCATCATCGGCGTGCGCGGATCGTTCGAGAGCATGCGTCGCGCATAGCCCAGGGTTCGCAGGTAGCGGAAGGGGAGCTGCCAGAGCGGGCCGTCGGCGTAGATCTGGTTGGGATCGTGCGCGGGGTCGTTCAGGAATCTGTGATGCTCGAGATGGACGGCTCGCTGCAGGAAGTAGGGCGTCGTGTAGGGCCACATGCCCACGATGCCGATTGCGTTGTTGATCCATTTCCGGTTGGAGACCGTCCCGTGTACGGTCTCGTGCCAGATCGTGAAGGCCAGGTGGATGGCGATCAGGCAGATCGCCATGTGGATGAAGAGCGGCCCGGGACTCGTCGCGTAGACGATGAAGTTCCCGGCGAAGAGGAGCCACTGAGCGCACACGAGCAGGAGCGTGTGTGTATCGAGCTGGAGCGGGGGCCTGGCCATCCGAGCATCCCTGACGCGCATCCGCGAAGCGGATCCGGTGGCGTCCGCGGTGCAATAAGCTTACGAATCACGCAGGTTTACGTCAATTCCGGTACGCATCGGCAAGACTCGGAGCCCGCGCCGATCCGCCCTGCGGGGATCCAGTCTGGATGGGCGGTTGGGTGGTCTCCAGACTGGTCGCGGGCGCCCGAAGTGGCCGCGCTCTTGCCTGGGGCCCTGTGGCAGACTCGGATGGCTGTGATCGAGGCGAGCCCGCCCCGCTGCTTGATCTGTCGGTCCGACGAGTCCCGACGCCGCTACGCGATCACTCGATTCGACGTGGTGGAGTGCCGCGCCTGCGGGCAGATCTACCTCCACCCGCTGCCGGATCCCGGGGAGATCCGCGTGCTCTTCGAGTCCCTCTACTCGACCGGCGACGGCTCCCTGCCCGAGCTGAGGGACTACTACCAATTCTGTTACACGGACTCGCCCGACAACCCCCTCACGCAGCGGTACGAGGTGTGGCTCGACAAGATCGAGAGCGTCCGCAAACCGGGCCGTGTGCTCGATATCGGCTGTGGGACGGGGCTTTTCCTCTCGGTGGCGCGCCGCCGCGGATGGGAGCCCTACGGGATCGACGAGAGCGTCGAGGCCACCGACTACGCGCGCGGCCACTTCGGGCTCGATCCCTGGGTGGGCGATTTCGAATCCTTCGCGGGCACCGGAGAGCAATTCGATCTGGTGACGGGCTGGGACGTGATCGAACATTCGCGCGATCCCGTGAGCCTGCTCCACGCGGCGCGTCAATGCCTCGTGGGTGACGGCATCTTGAGCCTCTCGACGCCGAATCAGCGCAGCATCCTCGATCTCGTGGCGGGTGCGATGTATCGCACGTCCGGGGGTCGTCTCACGGCGCCACTCGAGAAGTTCTACATCGAGCAGCATTTTCTCTACTTCACACCGAGCAGCCTGGGCGAGGTTCTTTCGCTGGCCGGGCTCGAGATCACGCAGATGGATCTCGAGCTGACAGATCTGCGGCGGCTCACGTTGCCGCCCCTGGTTCGTGCGGGTCTCCACACGATGTTTCTGGCGGCGCGTGTGCTCGGTCGACAGAATCGTCTCTTCATCATCGCGCGCGCGAGAGCTTGAGCGGGGCCGCATCAGCAGACGTGGCTTCATCGCTGAAGCCGGGCCTCGGCCACACGACGGCTGGACCCCCTCGCTTCCTCTCGTCTCGCGATTCTGCCCATGAGCTGCGTACCGGAGCGCGGGCGGCCACTCCTCTATGTACCGCGGTCGGCGCAGCTGATACCCTGCTCCAGCTCAGCGGAGCATCAGCAGGGTGCGCCGCCTGTCCGCCGCCATACGAGGTCGAGCTGGTCGTGTCGCAGCCACTCTCCCAAAGTCTTCCGACGAAGCGTGTCCTGATCGTCGTCCCGACCTACAACGAAGCGGACAACGTGATCCTGCTCTCGAGCGAGGTGCTCGCGCTGGGTCCGTTCATCGAAGTCCTGATCGTGGATGACAACAGCCCGGACGGCACCGGTGAGCTGGTCGAAGAGGAGGTCCTGAGGCAGCCCCGCCTCCACCTGCTGCGCCGTCCCGGGAAGCTCGGTCTGGGCACCGCCTACCTGGCGGGGTTCCGCTACGGACTCGACCATGATTTCGATCGCATCTTCACCATGGACGGCGACTTCAGCCACAACCCGAAGTACCTGCCCGAGATGCTGAAGGCGATGGACAAGCACGATATGGTGATCGGCTCGCGCTACGTGGCGGGAGGCGGGGTCGAGAACTGGCCCTGGTACCGACGGCTGCTCTCCGCCTCTGCGAACTTCTACGCTCGCACGCTGCTGCGTCTCGACGTGCGCGATTGCACGGCCGGCTTTCGAGGCTATAGCCGCGAGGTGCTCGAGACCGTCGATCCATTCCAGATCCGCTCGTCGGGCTATTCGTTCCTCGAGGAGATGGTGTGGCGGGTCGCACGCTGCGGCTTCAGCGCCGGCGAAATTCCCATCCTCTTCGAGCAGCGCAAGGCCGGGTCCTCGAAGATCGAGTCGTCGGAGATCTATTTGGCCGCCTGGTACGTGCTCGCCACAGCGCTGCGACCGCCACCGCTGCCCGCCCGGCGCGCAAACTCCAAACGTCAACCGACCTCGGGCTAGGAGATTTCGCGTGCCTGGAGTTCGTGTCGTCGCGATCGTAGATCCAGGGCGCTAGCCCTTTGCATCAGGATGCTCGACGAGCACCTTGATGCAGTCGGGTCCGCGTGCGGTGCGCAGCGCCTCTTCGAGCGCGCTGGCGGGAAAACGATGCGTGATCAGGCGGCGCAGCGCCGTGCGCAGCTCGGCGTCGTGCTCGAGCAGTGCCAGCGCGTCGTGGAAGCTTCCACAGCGCGAGCTCGAGAGCCGAAGGCCGCGGCCTGCGATCGCCGCAACGAGCGGGCTCGCGGCAGCCCCAGCCCCCGTGCCCGGCCGGATCCAGATCTCGCCTTCGGGCCGCACGAGCGAGCGCTCGGTTCTGGCGCGCGGGCGAAGGGCGGCGTCGACCGATCGCGCATCGTCGACCACCGCGACATCCGCGGCCGGCAGATCGTGAGTGCGCGACGCGAGCGTGTCGAAGACGGCGCATGCGTCGGTCGAGACGATCAGCTCGGCTCGTTCGAGCCAGGCTCTGGGGGGCGGGGCGGACGAGAGCCACGCCACCAGAGCGCGTCCGTTCGGTCGGATGCTGCCGAGCTGCGTGAGGTCGGCTGCGCCGGCGGCGACATCGGCCTCCGTGATGCGCACCAGCGAGATCTCGTCGACGACCAGCTCGGTGGGGTAGGCGAGGCCGCCGCCGGGCTGGCCGTGGGTGGACTTCAGATGTACTTCGCGTCCCGCAAGTGCGGTCGCGAGGACGAGGCCGTCCGGGCTTGCGGTGGTGTCGACCACGACGTCGGCGATCCCTCCGGTCGACGCATCGATTGCAGGCGGCGCGAGGGCCTCGTCGGCGCCGAGCCCGAGCGCCAATGCGCGCAGACCCCGGTGTCGGGAGAGGCCGACGATCCGCCAACGGCCGCCGGTCGCGCGGCGGCGTGCCGAGAGCGCGGCCAGCATCAGCTGGCCGAGCCGGCGCGTGCCGAGCACCGCGATCGTATCACCGGCACGTGGCTCGATGCGGTCGACACCGCGCAGCGCGGCCGCGAAGGGCTCGATCAGGACGGCGGACTCGTCGGGCAGGGAATCCGGGAGCGCGATGACGCTGGCGATCGGGGCCAGCACCCAGGGACCAAAGCCGCCGGGCAGATCGTGGATGCCCAGCACCAGCCGATCCGGACAGTGGTGGTCGAGACCCACGCCGCAATACGCGCAATCGGTCGCAAGCCCGCGCGCTCTATGCGACGCGTTGATCTCCACCACGTGGCGCCCACCCGCCTCGTCCTCGGCCACGAGTTCGTGTCCGGTGATCTGCGGTAAGGGGAAGGGTAGATGGTGGCGGTCCAGATCCGTCGAGCAGACGCCGCAGCAGCGCGAGCGCAGCAGCCTGTAGCCGGGCCCCAGCTCGAGATGCGCCTCGCCCCCGCGTGTGATTCGCCAGCCGGATGTGGTCGAGCCCTCCAGCCGATAGACGGCGTCGCGCAGGGACTGGTCGGCGCAGTACTCGGGCGCGCGGAAGTCCACGTGTCGGAATTTGCTCATGGCCTCGCACCACCCGCTCGCTCCTGTACCCGGGGATCGCGCCACACCTGCGCGAATCCCTTGAAGTCGCGTGGATGGGTCTGGATCCTTCCATCCAGCCAGGTCTCGAAGAGGAGATCGACCTCCTTGCCCGCGAAGAGCGATAGATCGATCTCCACCGGTCTGTAGGATTGCTCCCGGCCCGAGGCACTTCCGCGCACGACGCGGAAGCGCTCGTCGAAGAGGACGTTGCGAGCCGCTTCGCCATCGCCCTTCGCCTCTTCCACTACCTCGACGACGATCCGTGCGCGGAGGCGTGTACCCCGACCGACGAGGTAGGGCTGGCGGTAGCCCAGCTCCAGGCTCAGCCTGCCACCCGCATCGGGTACGCGGACGCGGCAACGGCTGCGCACACCCTCCTCGGGGATCGGATGCTGGTTCGTCGATTTGTGATAGAGGGCCGAAAAGAGCAGGTGTTGGCGAATCTCCGCCAGCTCGTCCGCGTCATCGCAGTCCTCGAGGACGTCGATGAAGGGCTCTTCGGCCTCGGGCCGAAGCCGGCGCCGATAGGCGATGAAGCTCTCGCGACTGCCCACGAAGACGCGTTGATAGTGGGTGATGATGTAGTGCGCGAGTTCGGGCGCGTAGTCGAGCAATCCGGCGCGATCGGAGAAGAAGTTGTCGTAGCGCGCCACCACGAGACTCACCTCATTGCGCTCGGATCCGTCGATGACCGCGGCCCCTCCGTCCTTTGCGATGTGATGCTCGTAGAGATTGTAGTAGGGGCTCGGCACGGGTCTTTGCGTGAGGAAATTCAGCCCTATCAGGTCGGGCATGGTCAGCACCGCTTCACCCTTCCGCGTATTGCGTTCGATCATCCGCACCTGGATGTCGATTTCGTCGGCCATTGCACGTGTGACCAGGACGCCAGCACGGGGCGAATCGATCGGGGTCGTGTGGCTGCGGATCAGGCCCGCGTACCAGCAGAGCGCGACCCCCGCGTAGACGAGCGCCACCACGCCATACGGGATGGCGAGTGCCATGCGCGCCGACCCGCGGTTGGGCCCGAGCTGGCGGAAGGCGTGGTGGAGCACGATGGGTAGAGTGACGAGTACGCCCTGATAGACGTTGACCAGGTGATTGAAGTCCGCGCGCGGCAGCACGCCCAGAAAGAGCAGACCACAGGTAGTGGTGGTGGTGAGGAGCGCTGCATCGATTCGCCTTCCTCGCTGTCGACCTGTGAAGAGGGCCAGTCCCAGGCCGCATACGAAGATCAAAGGCGCTAGCCAGTAGGCGAGTACGTGTAGGCGGTGGACGAGGCGCAGCGGATGCAGGAAGCCGATCATCGGCGTTTGAAGCATCGCGTAGGAGAGGTAGGTGAGCCTTTCGGTCGCAGTCTTGTAGAGATCCGTCCGCCAGAGATCAGTCACAGCCGGATAGGGGATGTCGTGTCGACCACCGAACTCGAAGGGGTGGATGACGAGGCTCTCCCATGCGTCCGGAATCACGCCCTGCCAGAGCAGATAGACGAGGAAGGGCAGACCCGCCGCTACTACTCCGCCCACTACGACGCCAATCTCTGTGACGGTCTCGCTGAGAGGTCGCCGCTTCTCCACCTGCATCGCCAAGTAGCCGAGCGCTGCGCCAACGAGGGCGAATATCCCGTAGTTCTGCTTGAAGCAGATCGAGAGCCCGAGCAGCACGCCCGTGAGCCACAAATCTCGCAGCACGCCTTGGCGCTGCCAGGTCAAGAGCCGCTCGAGCGCCATCAGCGCAAAGAGGACCGAAAAGGGGGAGTAGAATGCGAACGTCCACGCCGGGAATGCCCACACCGAGAAGAGCAGAACGGAGGCCACGGCGGCGACGCCCCAGACTCTGCTCGTCTGCGCCTCCACGATGCGGAAGACCACCGGACAGAGCGCCACGTAGGCGATCAGGGCGACGAAACGAGAGACGAGAACGCTCGGCTCGAAGATCGCGAACACACCCGCCAGCAGGAACCACATGCCGGGTGTGATGAATGCATCCATGTCGCGATAGATCACCCTGCCCTGCAGGAGATCGAGCGATTGCTGGAGCAGGTAGCCCTCGTCGGAAAGGATGATGGCGCGGCGGATGAGCGGCAGCCCGAACGCCAGCGCGACGACCATCAACCCGGCATAGATCCAGAGTGGCCGATCGAGGGCCAGGAAGCGCCGTAGTCGATCCAGCACCGCCGCATTATATGGCCGGCCACGAGTCCCTACAAGAAGCCGGATCTGGGCCTTCCTTCACCGCACCGTCGGCCCACCCCGGACGAGCCCGACCCAATGCGATCTGCCACCTACGATCATCTCGTCACGCACGAAGTTCAGCTCGATATGCCGCGCCAGAACGGGGAATAGCAGCTTGAAGGCCGGAAACTCCGGGTACATCTGCGGATTCATGACGATGCAGCGGATCGGCACCTCATCGATGCGCTGCGCGATCAGCGCTCCGTCCACGTTGCCGGGGATCGTGAGATCGTAGGGCGAGGCATTCGGCCTATTCGTCAGAAAGTAGACGATGGGAATATCCGGCAGCGCGAGGATGGGCTCGTCTTCCTGCGCGCAACGATTCACGAATCGCACTGCGCCGCCGAGCAGATCCGCCTGCCGCTCGGAAACTCGCAGCGACGCACGCGGAAGCTCCAGCGACACGGGATTCCAGCGCGCAACGTCGCGGCTGATCCTGATGCAGACAACAGTGGCCACGAGCGCGAGCACGCCTGCCGCGCCGCGCAACGACCAGCCCGGCCACGACGTGCCGGGTGCCAGCCGGTCGAGGGCGCTCTCGAGCCGATCGGCCAGGAAGGAGAAGAGCAGTAGGGTCGGCACGCCGACGAAGGCGAGATGCGACCAGATTGCCGATGGGAAGATGCCCGGAAAGAAGAGGACACCGAATAGCAGCGCGCAGCGATTCGCACGCGCCGGCTCGGTGTCGTCCCAGCCTCGCGTCCCCCACAGGACGGGCAGCGACACGAGCACAGCCAGCAGCGGCAGCCCATAGCTTGCCCGGATCGCGAATGAGCGAAACCAGGGCACGATCGTGATCCCCGCCCAGGGCTCGCCATGTACCAGGGCGTTGAAGATCGTCGGTGGTGAGTAGAGAAAGATGAAGCGGCCGTCGTGGTCGGGGTGTGGGCCGAGGATCGGTGGCATCGGGTTGTTGAAATGCTTCAGCTGTGAGCCGCCAAGAGAGAACACACTGGCGTCCAGCCAGTCGTGGACGGTGCCCGTGGCCACGAAGAAGCTCACGAGCACGAGCGTGAGAGCCGCCCCGGAGACGGCGATCGGCAGGAGCACGCTGACCAGAGTGCGATTGTCGAGAGCACTCTCCTTCCAGCTCGAGAGCAGGCCGACCCCCAACGACACGAAAATCAGGAAACCGAAATTCTGCTTGGTGAATACGGCGGCGGCCACGAAGAGCCCGAGCCATAGCGCATCCAGTCGGCGGCCCCCCTCGAGGTATCGCAGCAGGAAGAGCAGGGCTATGAGTCCGAAACAGACCGCCAGCGTCGAGTAGTTGAAGATCGAGAGCACGGGAAAGCTCACGACGATGAGCGCCATGTGGAAGAGTGGCACGAGCAGCGCCCAATGCGTCCGGACCATGCGTCGCGCGATCCACCAAAGGGTGAGGGAGGTTGCCGCGTTGGTTGCGACCGCAGCCAGGCGCGTCACCCACATATCCTCACCGAAGAGCGCGAAGAGACCGGCGGTGATCAGGTAGATACCAGGAAAGATGCCGGTATGGATGTCGCGGTAGAGTCGCTTGCCATCGAGCAGCCAATCGGCGGCGGCCGCGAGGTGGCCCTCATCCATCGGTACCAGAGCGCGGTCGTGGATCGTCCACTGCGCGATCACCGAGAGCAGGGCGATGCAGACGGGGACAGCGAAATCGCGGATCCGGTCTTCGTCCACTCGGCTCGGCTCTCCCTCTCTTGCCTCGACTTCACCTGGATTGCTCGGACACCGCCCCGGTCGCCGCGCGGCCATGAATCCCCAGGTCGAGCCGGGCCCCCTGGGGCCGATTCGCTGCCTCCTGCACCGCGGCCGCGCGGTGGCGCTCCGGCGGCGTCGAGTCTACGCGATCCGGGCGCACTCGTACGGATGATTCAGATTGCGTCGCGAGGGGCGGCCAGGGTCCGATGCTACGTTGATCGTTTGCCATGCTTACCAGAGGGACCCGGTCATCGGTGGAGGCGGTGCGCACGCGGGAGCGCCGAGTGATGATGCGCACCGCAATGGTCGGGCTGGCGGGCACATTGGTCGGCGCACTTCTCGTGTGGTGGCTGATCGACGATCCGAATGCCGAGACGCCCCGCCCGTCCGCGCGATCCGAGTCGTCGTCCGCTCGTGTGCTCTCCGTGGCAGAGCGCGCGACGGACGTCGAGCAGCTGCGCGCCGAGCTCGAGATCGAACGTGAGATGCGGCGCCGGCTGGCCGACGAGATCCAGAGTCTGAAGCGGCCCCTCCTGCACGCGGCATCCGACTCTGTGGATGCCGATGCGCAAGAGCTCCGCGACCCCGGGACGGATCCGCGCGAGCGCCCTCGCGCGGATGCGCTCTCGGCCGCCGACGGTGCCTGGTTCTCGACGAGCGACCTGCGCAGCCTCGGCCTGGACGAGCGCGAGATCGAGCGGATCCAGGAGGTGTGGGATCGCTACGAGATGGCGCGCATCGAGCTCATGCACCGCGTCGCGCGCGAGGGCAAGGAGGGCAAGAAGGGCCACAAGAAGATCCATGCCCGCGATCGAATGGCGATCGATCTCCGCGCCCGAGACGATCTCGGCGACGACGGCTACGACGCACTCCTCTATGCGAGTGGCCAGGAGAATCGGGTGATCCTGTCGGAGATCCTCGAGACGTCGCCAGCCGCGGCGGCAGGCCTGTTGAGAGGTGACGAGTTGATCGGCTACGACGGCCAGCGGATATTCCGTCCTCGCGACATCCTGCACCTGATCTCGCTCGGCGAAAGCGGCGAGTGGGTCGAGGTGATCGTCAAGCGCGAAGGCAGGGTCCAGCGCCTGCATGTGCAGCGCGGGCCGCTCGGCGTACGTCTCGGGACCGATCGCCGCGTCCCCTATCTGGACTGAAGGCAGGGCGTGGGCCAGCCGCGTCAGCGGGCGGCGAGTCGATCGTCTCGATCACGAAGAGCCCGATTTTGGAGTGCGGCAGACGGCCAGCAGATCCAGACAGTCGTCGCGCGCCGGCCCGATCGGGAAGTCGGCCAGCGTGACTTCCGGCAGACCGTCACTCCGCTGGATGCCGCGGCGGATGACGACCGCGAGCCGGCCGAAGAGCCAGTCGATGAGCTTGCGCGGCAACACCTTGCGCAGGCCGAACGGGTCGATGCGCACGATCTTGCGGATGCGCGCGAGCCTGGCGTCGTAGTAGGCCCGTGGCTCCCGGGTCGCCGTGACGCCGAGCATCTCGACGTCACCGAAGTGGATTCGCAGCAGCAGAGCGAGCTCGTCGGCCGTGTACTCGCGTACGTGGAAGGGATTCTCGTTGTCGGATTCGAGCCTATTTGGGGTCGAGATCAGCACCAGGCCGTCGGGCCGCAGGATGCGGGCGATCGTGTCGAGGTAGACGCTGGGGTCCTCCAGATGCTCGATGACCTGGAAGCTCACGACCATGTCGAAGCTTGCCGGGGGCAGCGGAATGCCACCCACATCGGCGCGAATGAAGTGCGCACGGGCGTGGCGCGCCGCGGGGTCGGGTGAGATGCGATCGACGGCAAAGACACCCGGCAGAGCCGCGGCGAGCTCAGCCGTCCCGTAGCCTGTCCCGCAGCCGAGGTCGAGGATCCGACCCCTCGTGCGCTCCTGCGCGAGCCGGGTGGCATGCGCGTAGGCGGCGCGATGACGGACGAGGTCGACGCCGAAGAGGGGGTTGTCCGCGTGGAGGCGCTCGCCGGTGAAGAGCAACCGGCTCACGCGTCGACGTCCTCTCGATGCGCGATGGCCTCGCTGGCAAACTCGCGCGCGAAGAGCAGGCCGAGCGTCGAGCGCGTGACGATCATGCCAAAGGAGAGCAGCAGGCTCGCGGCCAGGAGCGTCTCGGCGGGTGCCCAGCGCTCGAAGAGAGCAACGAAGACCAGCTGCCCGGTTCCCAGCCCGGCCGCGGCGATCGGAAGTGCCGCCACGAGCAGCATCACGCAGGTGTTGACGATCAGCGGAAGCATTGGGACCGAAACGTCGAAGGCCGCAAGTGTGGCCCAGGCCAGCACGATGAAGCCGCCCACGAAAAAGCCGCGCAAGAGCCCGAGTCGAATCAGCAGCGCGATCGGCAATGTGCGGGCCGCGCGAAAGATCTTCAGCTCGCGAAGCCGATCGAGGGGACCCATCGAGACGGGCGCCCTGAGGAATGCGAAGCCGGCGACGATGGCGGCCCCCGCGAGCGCCACGACGCCGGCCTGGACACCGGGTGTATCCGTTCCCATCAGGGCCAGTCCGACGACCACGAAGGCCAGCAGGCTGCCGAGGTCGAAGAGACCGATCACGAAGACCGAGCCCGCCGCCTCCGCGAGCGGCATTCCGGCGCGCCGACGAAGCAGCACTGCCAGGGCACCCGCGCCGAGCGCATAGTTGATGATGCTCAGCAGATAGCTGGCGGCCTTGATGCGCGCGGCCAGGAGTAGACTCGAGAAGGCGACGCTCTGGGAGACCACGAGGACCAGGCAGACGGCCTCGATGAAGAGGGCGACGACGACGAAGCCGAGCAGCGCCGGAACGAACACCATTGCCACCTCGAGTGTCACGCGCTCGAAGACGCGGCCGACGTCCATGCCCGAGAGGATCCATGCGAGCAACGAGCCACTGACCAGAAAGGGAATCACCCAGCGCGCAATGGTGGCGGCGCGCGAGCGGCCCACAGCGGTCGCGCCGGCGGGCGGCGCCGTCTCGGCCTCCTCGCTCATCGACCCGTCCTGACCGGCCCGGTGTTCTTCCCGCGTGCGACTACCTCGCTCACTCTGTGCTCCGTGCGGCCTCGATTGCGCCGGCCATATCGTCCGCAGTGTGCTCCCAATCGAATTTCTTCGACCAGAGGAGAGCGGCCGAGGACATCGTCGCGGCGAGGATGTCATCGGCGAGCAGCTCGCCGATGCGCCGAGCGAATCCCTCCACGTCGGCGTCGGCGACCAGGAAGCCCGTCTCGCCATCGCGTACCGAATCGCGCAATCCGTCCGCGTCGGTCGCGACCACGGGCGTGCCGACTGCGTTCGACTCGACCACCGTCAACCCCCAGCCCTCCTTTTCGGAGGGACAGACGCATACCCGCGCCTCGGCGAGCAGGCGATCGCGCAGCGCGATCGAGACGAAGCCCTTGAAGTGCGTTCGATCAGCCAGTCCCAGCTCGGCGGCCAGCTTGCGAAGAGCGGCCTCGGCGGGACCTCGTCCGACGATGGTGATCTGTGCGTCCGGGAATCGGTCCGAGAGCCTCGCCATCGCACGCAGCATGACATCGACCTTCTTGTAGACCTCGAGGCGACCGACGAATATCACCCCCGCACGATCCGACATCGAGAGATCGGGTGCGACCTCGGGCGAATCGATGCCGGGATGGCTCACGCGAATCCGCTCGGCGGGAAGCCCACGTGCGATCAGGTCTGATCGCGTGCTCTCCGAGATCGCCACGAAGGGTCGCCTCCGGTAGAGGGCCGGGATCAGGCGCTCGGAGGCCCAGACCGTGGCGGCCACCGGCCACGGCTTCTGCTGGAATGCCACCTCGCCAAAGAGATGGTGGGCCAGCACCAGCACCGGCGCCCGCGAGTAGACGGGGGAGTAGAAGGGCACCTTGTTGAGGCACTCGACCACGACGTCGTACGCGCCCGCACGTGTCTCGCGCAGCGTGCTCCACAGGGCGCGCGGGTAGTAGAGGGGCAGCGGCCCGAGCCGTCGGACCTCGATGTCGTCGACCCGCTCGCTCATCGCCCCGCCCGCGAAGCCTGTCGCGAGATGCGTGACCGCGTAGCCGCGACGCGCAAGCCGGCCGAAGATCTCCGAGACGTGCGTCTCCGCGCCTCCCGCCTTGGGGTGCTTCGGATCACGCTCGTTCAACACGAGCACACGGCAGGGCGACCGGGCGGGTTCGGTCATCGATACGAGCCATGCCGCATGCTGGTGCGGGGTCCTAGAGCCGACCCAGGGCATCGGCGATGCGCAGCCACCAGACCACCCAGAGGGCCTCCAGCCCGATCCGGAACGTGAGCTTCGAGGTGCCGCGTGTGCGATCGAGGAAGAAGAAGGGGATCTCCTTGATGCGTGCACCGTGCTTGACGAAGCGGTAGTTCATCTCGATCTGGAACGCGTAGCCGTTGGAGCGCACGCGTTCGAAGCCAACCTTCTCGAGCAGCTCGCGGCGCACGCAGCGAAACCCGCCCGTTGTGTCGCTGACCGGCAGCGCCGTGATTCTCTTGGCGTAGACGTTTCCGAAATAGCTGATCAAGATGCGCTCGATCGGCCAATTCACCACGGTGATTCCGTCCAGGTAGCGTGAGCCCAGCACCACATCGTGGTCCTCGATCTCGCGCAGCAGCTGGGGGATGACGTCCGGCGGATGCGAGAAGTCACAGTCCATCTGGATCACCTGGTCGGCACCCAGCTCGAGGGCGTGTGCGAGCCCGGCCCGGTAGGCGGGGCCCAAGCCCTGCTTGCTGGCGCGGTGCAGCACGTGGACGCGCTCGCTCCTGCGGGCGAGATCGTCGGCCAGCTTGCCCGTACCGTCCGGCGAGTCGTCGTCGACGACGAGGATCTCGAGCTCGGCATCCTGCTCGAGCACCGCCGGGACGAGCAGAGGCAGGTTCTCGGCCTCGTTGTAGGTGGGTACGACCACGATGGTCCGGGGCATCCGGAGCTCCTGGGTGCGCGTCGGGACGCCTGTCCGCGCCCGGCCCCGAGCCGTCCCGCGATCGTTGTGTCGGGCCCGAGGGAAGAATTAGCTTACTACTTTCGGGGGGTTCGGGACAAGTCGCCGCGCACCTTCCGGCCCGGCCGGAGCCCTAGCGCCGGTCCGCGAAAGGGCCGGGTTCGGAATCCGTCCGCGTGCGTCGCCTCCGCGGAGCGACAGGGTGGAATCCCACTCGATCGGGCCCGAATTCGGGAATTGTGCTCGTGATCATCAAGATCGAGCGCCAATCGAGCGATATCCAGGCAGGTTGCGCACGTCTGAAACCCGGGAAAGGAACGCATGACACCGCATCGGCATCGTTTGGTCGTATTCGCCCTCTGCGCGGGTCTCTGGGGAGGGGCTGGCACCGCGAATGCGGACTGGGTCCTCTACCTCTCCGGTGAGATGGGCACCTCGAGCGGGACCGTAGACTGGTCGGGCGAGACTAGCCTTCTTGCCCGATCGAGGAGCGAGAGCTACGGCGACTCGTCGCCGCTGCTTTCAGGTGCGTTCGGAATCGCGATACCGCTCGACGAGGTGACACCTTGGGAGTTTCCCTACGACGTTCGGTTGCCGCACTGGCCGCTTCGTTTCGAGATGGAATTCACAGGCCTGCGACACTTCGCGGGTCGTTCGAACGGCTTCACTATTCCCATTGATATGTCCGGATCGACCGACTCCTGGTCGATGATGTTCGACTTCTGGCAGGACGTACCCATGCGCGGGCTGAATGGCCCGATCGCGCGCGCCTTCGGTCGCACGCCGCGCTGGCTCGTGAAGACGCTCGACAACATGACCTTCTTTGCAGGTGCGGGCGTGGGCATGGCCGGCGTGGACTATAGCTTTGAGGACGGCGTTCACCTGGTCGAGGGCGACACGTACAACTTCGCCTGGCAGGCGGGCACGGGCTTCGGCTACTCGCTCACCAAGGCGGTCACGCTGAGCTTCGGCTACCGTTACTTCGACTACGGGTCCGTGGAGACGGACCTCATCGACTCGTCACTTGTCATTGTGGGTCCCTTCTCGATCGGCCAGAGCTCGCACGAGTTTCGCGTCGGGCTTCGCTTCGACATCTGGGGATTCCGCGGCCCCTGGCTCTAAGTGATGTGCGCCGCAATACTTGGAGGCTTCCGATAGCACTCCCCGTGGTGCTGGGATAGCCTCCGGGCCGTGCGTTCCTCCCCGGCCATCGCGACCTGTATCGCCGTGGTGATGCTCTTCGTGCCCAGCACAGCCGCCGCGGCTCGTCCCGTGCAGCCAAGCGCCGACGCGGGCATTGCGGTCCACTTCGAGAGCCGTGATCTCAGCGAGATCGTCCAGGCGCTCGGCCGCGCAACCGGCGAGCGTTTCATCTACGGCGATGATCTCCGCGGCATCGTGACCATCACTGTGCCCGGACGTGTCTCGGCCGACGAGGCGCTCGAGCTACTCAATGCGGCACTCTTCCTGCGCGGCTATGCCATCTTGCCGATGGCCGACGGGGTCAAGAAGATCGTGCCCCTCGCGGAGACGAGCAGCGGGGCGCCCTTCGTCGCTGGAGTGGTGACGCCGGACGCGGAGCGGCCGATCACGACGCTGATCCATCTCGAGAACGCGGCCGCGGAGTCGGTGGTGAGCGCACTCGCCGGCTTCGTGCCGGGAGCGGGCGCCGTGTTCTCCTACCCACCCACTAATAGCATCGTGATGGCGGGCACCGAGTCGCAGGTTCGGCGCCTGATCACCATCGCACGCGTGCTCGACCGCGCAGCCGACGAGAACCTGCTGATTCTTGCGATTCGCTACCGCTCCGCCGATTTCGTCGCCGGATTGATCGAAGACGTATTCAACCAGACTGTCGTCTCGGCACGCCGAGTCGGCGTGTGGACCGACGGCCGGACGAATCGGTTGATCGTGCAGGGTGATCCTGCCCAGCTCGACGAAATCCGCCAATTCGTCGACGAAGTGGACGTTCCTCAGGAGTCGGGGGGTCTCCTGCAGGTCGTTCGCATCATCAACCGTGACGTCGACGAAGTGGCCGCTCTCCTGGAAGGCCTCTCGGAGGGACCGGTCACCGGGCCGCAGAGCCTGATCACCATGCAGGGGGTCACCCAATTTGGCGGCGCGCTGGCCGGACGCGACTACTCGATCACGGTGGATCGCAGCAGCCGCTCGCTGGTGATCCGCGCCGATCCGGGGACGTTCGAGATTCTCTCGCGCCTGATCGGCAAGATCGACAAGATTCCTGCGCGTGTGAGCGTCGAGGTGATCATCTTCCAGCTCTCCCGCCCCAGCGCCTACACGTTCGGCGTGGACTACTTCCTGCCGGTCACCACACCCAAGAGCACGAACGATCTGATCGCATTCATCGAGCATCGTCCGAGTGGCGGCGACGGCATAGCGGCGGGTCCGGATTCTGTGATGTTCGCCCGCTACGGCCGCAAGCCCTTGATCTTCACCTTCGAGGATGAAGCCGGGAACTCGATCAGCATCCCGATCTCGCGCGAGTCCGTCGCCGTTCAGGCGGGTGAGCACACCTTCGAGGCGAGCCTGCTGATGCGGCCACACATCGTGGCCATCAGTGGCGAGGCGAACGAGATCTTCATCGGCAACAACATCCCGATTCCGGTGGCGGCGGGAAGCGCAGCTGCGACGACCACGACCGAGGCGGGCGAGGTGACGGCTGCGGCGCCCAACCCCTTTCTGTCGAATCGTCAGACCATCGAGCGCCAGGACGTGGGCGTGCGCATGCGTATCACGCCGACGCTTGGCGAGGACACCGATATTCTCCTCGAAGTGGATCTCCAGCTGACGGATATCGGCCCGCCGATTGCGGGTGATCCGATCGTAGTCGGTGTGAGCCTGGAGGAGCGGATTCTCAAAACCCGGATCCGATTGAACGAGGGCGAGATTGCAGTCATCGGTACATCGGAGCAGCAGAGTGAAGCGTACCGGGTACGCGGCATCCCCTTTCTGATGAACATTCCGCTGGTCGGCTATCTCTTCAAACGCGTCGACAAGCGTGTGGTGGATACATCACTCGTGATGATCGTGGAGGCACGGGTGATGCGTAGCCCCAGCGACGATGTGGCAGAAACGATTCGGCGCAGGATGGCCCTCGAGCGTTCGATGGCGCGGGTCTCGGATCTGGGTCGGCTGAGCGAGAGCCCCTACGCGGTACTCCTCGACACCGTGCTGAGCGAGTCGATGGCGACGCGCATCGCGGATACGTTCACGAGCGATGGCTTCGATACCCGCGTGATTTCGTGGCAGGCGTCGGGCCAGCCGGTCTGGGACGTCTACGTGATCGAGCTCGCGTCCTTCGACGAGGCCGGCGGGCTGGCGCGGCAGCTCTACGACGCGGGCTGGCGGCCGGAGATCACCGTGCTCCCGCGCGAGAACGAGCTAGCCGGCGATTAGGGGCGCCGCAGCGCCGAGCGGCCCGGTGGTCTCGGGCGCGATGGTGCCGCTCACGCGGCCCCGCGCGTCCACCGAGAGATGCGGCAGCCCGACCTCTGCCAGCCAGGCGCGGCCCGCGTGTTCCCCCTTCAGCATCGCGATGGTCGAGGTCGTGCCCGCCACCACGCACTGCGGCGCGATGACGCTGACGCCAGCGAGCCCGCTGACCGGCCAGCCCTGCGTCGGATCCAGGATGTGGCCATAGCGAACGCCGTCCACGAGCATGAAGCGCTCGTAATCGCCGCTGCTCGCGATGGCGCCACTGGAGAGCCCGACCCAGGCGATGGCGGCCTGCGGCGCGCGCGGATGGCGAATTCCCACCCGCCACGGGCTGCCCTCGGGCTGTGGACCGATGACCGCGATATCGCCGCCGAGATCCACGAAGCCGTGCCGCGCCCCCATCCCGCGACAGAGTTGAACGACGCGATCCGCCGCGTACTCCTTCACGTAGCCGCCGAGGTCGATCTGCATCCCTCTGCGAGGGAGCGCGATGCGCGGTCGCTCCCAGACCACTTTTCGCCAACCCACCAGGGGCAGGAGCGCTTCGATCTGCTGCGGTGTCGGCAGCCGATTCGAGCGGAAGTCCCAGGCGCGCCGCAGCACACCGGAGGTCACATCGAAGAGTCCATCACTGAGGCGGTGCCCGATGTCCGCATAGTCGAGCAGCGCTGCCGTCTCGGCGTCGACCTCGATGCCCTCCGCGTCACCCGCACTGGCATTGATGTGGGAGACGACGCTGTCGCTGCGGAAACGGGAGTATTTGTGCTCGAGGCGCTCGATGTCGTCGCGCGCCGCGCGCACGATCGCGTCGGCGTCGCGTCCGGCATGAAGCTGGATCTGGCAGCGCGACCCCATCGCTCGGAAGGGGTAGCGACGAAGCTTTTGTTCAGAACTTCGCACCGAGCAGCACCGAGAAGAGGTGGTATTCCACCAGGCCAGGGTTGGCGAGCTCCACATCGGAGATCGCCCAGTCTGCGCTCGTCCTATAGCGCTGGTAGGCGAGGGAGAGGATCCAGCTCAGGTCCCGATCCGGCCAGCCGTCGAGGTGGGCGTTTGCTCGCAGCCCGTAGCTGATCGCGCCGAAGGGAGAGAGTCGGTAGTCGCTCGTGCGATAGGTCGGTATGCCGAAGCGGAAGACCGGACCGTAGAAGTCCGCCTGGCTCTGCGAGTAATAGCGGAAGGACGGGATCAGCTCGAAGCGCTCGAAGAGCGTCTGGTACCACGCGACCTCGGCCGTAAAGGAAGAGACGCTCCACGAATCCCACTGGCCGGCGACGTCGACGTGAAGAGACGCGTTTGCGGGCCGGATGAAGTGCCGGTAGCGCGCGAAGGGTGTGAGCTGATGGCGCTCGCTCGGGCGCCGGTCATCGACGGTGGTGCCATCGTTGCTGACCTCGACCCGCTTGTAGGGATCGGATAGATAGCCGTCGCCGTGCTTGTAGGCGAGGCCGGCCTGGAGGATCGCGTCGCGGTAGAGGATCTGCGAAAGGGTCAGATTGAAGGCCTGCGCCTTCTTGTAGTAGACGCCGAGGCCGAGGTCGTCATGCTGAGCCGGGTCGGTCGGCGTGATGGTATCCCACGAGAATCCCAAGCCGACGTTGAGGACGGTATTCTTGTCGTTGAAGCTGCGTTCGATATCGAAGCCGAAATTGCCCGAGAGGTAGTCCTTCTCGGACGAGACGCCACCCGTCAGCCCGATGCGCCCGCGGTCGAAGTAGTGATTGACGCCGATCTGCCCGTCGACGCGCTGCTCGAAGATGGTGGCGCCGCTCATGACCTGCAGATACTTCTGCTGCCCCTGGTCCCACGTGACCCACCAGGGCGAGGCGCCGGACATGGTCTCGAAGACGAGGTCGACCCGGGTATCGATCCGCGAGGTCACCGGTGCGATCAGACTGAATTGGTGGGCGAAGATCTCGTAGCGATTGCGGCTACCGCCGAGGTCTTCGTTCCACAGCCCGGGGCTGAGGTTGTCCTCCTTGTAATAGGAGAACGAGTAATCGGCCGAGGGCTCCTGGACGGGTGAGTCCGCACCCGCCGGCCCGGCCAGCATGCCCGGCAGCGCGAGCGCGCCCGAGGTGAGGGCCGCGAGCTTGGCGGACGGGCCGATCGGCAGGGTCTCACGCGCTTCCTGCGAGCGGCCGTCGCACGCCGCCTGCAGCCGCCCCCCCACGGCGACATCGCCCTTCACCCGATCCATCCCCTCTGCTCCGCCCCCCGTCGGATCCGCCATTCAGTTGCAGCCGCAGCCCCCGCCCCCGCCCCCGCCAGGCGGCAGCGAGCCCTCTTTGCTGAAGCGGATGTGATTCTGAAGTGCCGCGGCCTGCGGGTCGGGATCCCAGAGCATGTCGGCCCTCGCCAGTGTGTCCCGCTCCCAGGGCTTCACGGCCACGCAGCCCGACGTCGCGCCGATCAGTGCGATCCCGATCGCGACTGCGATCCAGTCTCCCCTGCGAGCGCGCATCATTTCCTCTCCAGCCACTTGCGGACCTCGGCCCTGATCTTCTTCATGTCCCCGTCGCGGTAGCCCTTGTGGACGACGCGAACGACACCATCGCGATCGATGAGATACGAGGTCGGCATCGTCTCCAGCCCGTATCGGTCCGGTAGTGCGCCCTGCGGATCGCTGCCGCTCGGGTATCCGACGGGATTGCGGGCGAGGAACTTGAGTGCCTTCTTCTTGTCCTCGTCGAGGTTCACCGCGACGATCTGAAACTCGCCGGCTGGCATCTGCTTGCGGAGCTCTTCGAGCTCGGGCAGCGAGCTCAGGCAGGGCGGGCACCAGGAAGCCCAGAAGTCCAGCCATACGACCTTGCCCCGGTGGCTCTGCAGTGAGACATCGCCCTTGCCATCGAGTGATGGAAGGCTGAAGCCCGGGGCTTTGTCGCCCGGTTCCAACGCCACTGCCGCCTCTGCGATCAGGGCGCAGCCGAGAACGACCACCACGATCGTGGCCAGAACACCCGGCTTCGATTGGCATCGGATCATCGAAGCGTCTCCACTTGCGCGCGGACCTGCACGTGGAGGCGAGCCCACGCTGCTCTCTCATCGTCGCGACTGCGTGCTTCGATGAGTCGATTCTCGTTCTTCAGGAGGCCGCGTCGCGAGTCGTCGGCGGCGCTGCGGCCCGGATGGAATCCACGACGACGCCGATGCTCAGCAGCTCCGGTAGCACCTGGGGCCGCTCTGGGGAGCTCGGGTCGTAGACGAGGTAGAGGGGCACGCCCGCGCGTCCATGGCGGGCGAGCTCCGCGCGGATCGTCTCGTCACGCTGGGTCCAGTCGGCCCTGAGGACGCGTACGTTCAGTCGCTCGAGCTCGGCGAGCACGCGCGAGTCTCGCAGCACGACAGTCTCGTTCAGCTTGCACGTGATGCACCACTCCGCCGAGAAGGCCACCAGCACCGGCCGACCTTCCTCGAGTGCCGCGCTGACCTGCCCGGGACTCCACGCCGCCCAGCCCTCGGCACTCTCGCCCGGCAGCGGTGGTGTCGCGGTCGCGAGTCGCGCGCGAACCAGATCGAGCCCCACCAGGGCGAGCAGAACCAGCGCGATTCCGGCGCTGGTGCGCAGCCAGGTGCGCTCCCCGTGCTGGAGCATTCCGTAGATCCACAATCCGAAGGCGATCGCGACCAGCAGCGCCAGCAGGGTCGTCATGCCTTCGGTGCCCGAGAGCCCCCCGGCGATCCAGAGCAACCACACCACCGTGGCCAGCAGCGCAAAGCCCAGCCCGGACCGCAGCTTGAGCATCCACGCTCCCGAGCGCGGCACAAAGCGCGACCAGGCGGGCACCCAACTGATGAGCACGAAGGGCGCTGCGAGGCCGGCACCGATACAGAGAAAGATCAGGACGATGGTGAGTGCCGAGCCCGCGAACGCGAAGCCCACGGCCGTCCCCAGGAAGGGCGCCGAGCAGGGCGTTGCGAGCACGACTGCCAATAGGCCCTCGAAGAAGCTGCGCCGCGTGCCCGTGGTCTGTTCGCCCAGGCGCGCGGCTCCCCCCGCGTCGAAGCTGATCTCGAAGACGCCGAAGAGATTGAGTGCGAAGGTGACCAGCACGATCGAGATGGCAGACACGAAGAGCGGCGATTGGAATTGGAACCCCCAGCCCACCTGGCCGCCGGCTGCCCGCAGCGCGAGCACCGCTCCCGCCAGCACAGCCATGGAAATGAGGATCCCGAGCGCGTAGGCGCCACCGCTCCGGCGCAGCGCGCTCCGATCGCGGCCGGCCATCTCGGCGATGCCGAAGACCTTGATGGCCAGGACCGGCAGCACGCAGGGCATCAGGTTCAGGATCAGCCCGCCGAGCAGCGCGAGCAGGATGACCTCTAGCAGACTCGGGCTGGAGTGGATCGCCACCCCCCCGGCCGGGTCTTCGTGCACGCCCGGAAGCCAGTGCTCTCCGAGCAGCGTGACCTGCGCGCTCGCGTCGATGGATGGCAGGGGCAGGTCCACGTCCACGTGGGCGCGACGGCCGGAGAGGTCCTGCAGGACGAGCACGCCGCGCAGACGCGGCTCGGATGTCGCGGCACTCTCGTCTGCTCCTTCCCAGTCTTCGCTCACCTCGGCCTCGAAGCCGGCGAGCGAATGGTGCGGATCGTCTCTGGTGGGCAACGCGGCTGCCGGCTCGGCACGGATCGGGAAAGTGGCGGCGGGAAAGAAGACGACGCCCTCGGCTGCGATTCGCCAGGGCACGCACTCGCCCGGCGTCGTGCAGGCGCGTGCTCCGATGGCGGCGTGAAAGGTCGATCCCGGTCGCAGCGCACTACGGTCGTAGAGCGATTCGAGCTCGACGCCGAGGCTCGCCGGTGCCACAGGTACCCGCGCCTCGAAGTCGTCGAAGATCCGGCTGAGGCTGGCGTTGTCGGGTGAATCGACCAGCGCGGCGGTCAGCGAGCGCTCCAGCTCGATGCGTGCGGGAATGCACTCGCGCTGGCAGATCAGCAGGTCGATGTCGACGGCGATGCGGTGCTCGCGATCGAATTCCGGTGCGAGCGTGACATCGCTGGCCAGCAACACACGCCCCTCGTAGCCGAAGGTGACGAAGAGGCCGTCGGCCTCGCTGAAGCTCTGCGGAGCGGGCCAGCGCAGCGCTCCCGCCTCGCCGCCTTCGACCCTCCAATGCACCCGTGTCGGCAGCCCCGTGTCGCCAGAATTGCGCCAGTAGAGGTGCCAGCCCGGGTCGAGATCGAAGAGGACGCCGACGCGAACCAAGTCGGGCGTGGCCCGGCCCGCATCCACGAGAAGGTGCGCCCGCAACCGGGCCCCGCCCTCGTAATGACCGCTCTCACCGCTCGCTCCGGCGGGAAGCGCACGCAGCACGCTCGAGGAAGCAGTGGCCGCCCGGAGCTGCGATCCGCCCAGAGCGAAGAGCCATGCAACCAGGAAGACGAGTATGCGGCCGGCTCGCCCTGCGGCGGCCGGGCCGGGCTTCCTCTCTTCTTCGTCCGCTTCTTCCGGTATCCGCTTCATGGTTTTGGGGGGGCGTCCAGCATCGTCGATCGCATGGTCGCACGTCTCGAAGTATCGACGCCCATCGGTCTGAACATGTGATCTTTGACCATACGCACCTCGCCCGGCCATGGATACAAGCGCGCCGTGGATCCGATCGGTCTCTGCGTTGCCGACGACGTGCCGATGGGTTGCGCATGAAACGCTTGCTCGAGAGGCGAAGCTGAATCGAAGCGACCGGAAGTGTAGGAGAAAGACCCAAGAGTGTGACACAACACACCGATACGAGGCGTGCTGACCCGATATCTCTCTCGGACCGCGACGGCACCGACCTCGGTTTCGGCGTGGACGGCGTCGATGCTGCGAGGCGGGGCCCGGGTCGAGCCGTTGGTGCGAAGCGGAGTGAATAGAATATGATGGCAAGCCCCGACCGGATCCCGGCGCCCTTGCGCCGTCTCGGCGGCCTCGAGAGATTCACGTACATGCTCGTCCTGGCGGCTGCCCTCGCGGTGCTCCCGCTGGTGGCGAGCGCAGGCTCGCAGGAGCGCGCCAAGCGCATCCACGATCGCCTCGTGGGCATCCCGCCGGATGCCCCCACGCTCGCGACCATGGTGTCGATCCTCGACACCCAGACCCCCGAAGAGGGGCCCAAGGCCGCGGCCCTCTTCGCCCTCGAGCATCCCGTCTTCTACACGTCGACGCTGAAGAACTTCGCGGCGCCGTGGACGAATGTCGATCAGACGGTCTTCGTGCCGCTGAACGACTACTCGGCCACCGTGATCGGGATGATTCGCGACGAGGTGCCCTTCAATACGGTGCTCAGCGCGGATCTCGTCTATCACGGTGCCAACGGAGTCGTGGCGAATCGCTACTCGCATGACAACAACCACCACTACGAGCAGCTCGAGGCCGACCATATCGACCTCAGCGATACCAGCGACTTCATCGGGCGGCCCCAATCGACGCTGCCCGGTAGCCAGCTCTCCGGCGGCAACACCGCCGGCGTGATCACCACGCGTGCGGCGGGCGAGGCGTACTTCAGTGCCGGCACCAATCGCCGCATGTGGCGTTTTACCGCAATGAACTTTCTGTGCCGAGATATGGAGGACCTGCTCGACACGAGCTTGACCTCGGATTGGATCCGGCAGGACGTGACGAGGAGCCCGGGTGGGGATAGCTCGATCTTCCTGAACTCCTGCATCGGTTGCCACAACGGAATGGATCCGATGGCGGGCGCGTACGCGTACTTCGAGTGGGTGCCCGGGGACGACGCCGACGCCGACGACAACGGCCGTGTGATCCACACCCTGGGCCAGGTCCAGCCCAAGTACCTCATCAACGGCAACATCTTTCCCTTCGGCTACGTGACGACCAGCAATCGTTGGGAGAATCGCTGGCTCGAAGGCAAGAACTCGGTGATGGGCTGGCCGGCCGCACCGAAGGAGGGCTTCGGCGCGAAGGGGCTCGGCGTGGCGGTGGGCAATAGCGATGCGTTCGCGACCTGCCAGGTCGAGAAGGTCTTCAAGCAGATCTGCTTTCGCGAGGACTCCAGCGACCCGGACCGCACCCTGATCAGCACAGTTACCGAGAATTTCAAGGCCAACGACTACAACCTGAAGCACGTCTTTGCCGAGGTCGCCGCCTATTGCACGCAGGCCGACGCCACCAATTGATGATCGTCGAGCGACGGCGATGCAGCCGTGCGGGGATCGACTACCGCGGAGGGGTATTCGCGGGGATCGCGGAATGATGGAACCAACCGAACCAAAGGGACACTCCAGCATGAAGATCCGAAAGGCCAGTGGACTCGTACTGCTGCTGCTCTCGGTGGGCTTGCTGGCCGCCTGCGGTGATTACTCGGGCGGCGACAGGCCTCCGGCGGATCCCTTCGCGACGACCGGCGTCCTGCCGACCGGCATCACCGAGGCGGAGAATATTCAATTCTTCAGCGAGACCGTCTGGCCGATCGTGAATAGCGAGACCTGCGGCGACTGCCACACCCAGTCGGGCGGGAAGCCCTTCCCCTTCGCAGACCCGAATCTCACCTTCGCGTACCGGACCATCGTCGACAACGGCAAGGTGAACTTCGGTACGCCCTCCGATTCACGCATCGTCGTGAAAGTCGTCGGTGGACACCACTGCTGGAGCGGTGATTGCTCGTCGGACGCGATTGATCTCTTGTTGGCCATGGAAGATTGGATCGCCCGCATCGAGGCAGCGGGCGGCAGCTCTTCGGGCGGTACCGAGGTGGGTGCCGGGACCCTGGTCAGTCAAACGGTCGACCCAAGGCCTGCTCCGCTTGGCGACGGCGTCGAGGACGAGGGGGGCGCGCGCGTCCTGAACAACCTCATCGCCTTCTACCGATTCGACGAGTACGACCCGGACACAATCATCACGACCGCCCAGGATACCAGCGGCGTCCCGCCCGCCATGGACATCGAGTTGGAGGCGGGCGTCGCCCTGATGGAGTCCTACGGGGTCGACTTCTCGGCCGGACGTGCGCGGGCTGAGACCAATGGAAGCCGGAAGCTCTACGACCACATCGGCCATCCGGACCTGGGCACGGGTCAGTTCAGTATCGAGATGTGGATGGCCCCTGCGAATACGAACCAGGAAGCGCGAATGTTTGCCTTCTCGGACAACTTCCAGCTGATTCAGCAAGAGTATCAATATCAGTTTCGTGTGCGCAGTCTCGCGCCGAACATCCCGGGCAACGGCTCGGTCGGCACGCTGACGACATACGACCAGGACCGCGATCTGCAAGCCGGTCTGCAGCACACCGTTGTCACCTACGACCGATTCAACGGCATGCGGGTCTTCGTGAACGGCGAGTACACCGACGATGTGGATGCAAATGGGGGCGGTCTGCTCTGGAACTGGCGCGAGGATAGGCGGTTGGAGCTCGGCTCCACGGGTGCCGACGGCTGGTATGGCAAGATCAAGATGCTGGCCATCTACAAGCAGGTGCTCAGCCTCGAGCAGATTCGCCAGAACTGGCAGGCAGGTGTCGGTCTTCGGCTGACTCTCCGATTCGACATCAGTCAATTTGGTGGACCGGGCAGCGCGATCGAGATCTCGCTCTCGCAGATCGACGATCAGAGCTATCTGCTCTGCCAGCCGACGGTGATCACCGACAATCTCGGCATGAAGATCAGGGGTCTTCGGATCAAGGCGAACGGCACGGAGACGGGTGTGGGCCAGGCATTCTCACGCCTGAACACGATCGTCACGAGCAACCGCCAGCAGATCTCACCGCATTGCACGATGTTGGCGAACGACTCGGGACCGGAGAACTTCCAGCTTGCCTTCGAGGGGCTCTCGGGCTGGATCGATCCGATTCCCGACGTGGATTGGGGCGAGATCCAGTACGACTACACGGGCGTCGAGATGCCGCCGACCAACGGCATGCGCGACTTCGCGCGGGTCAACGAGACGATGGCGCTGCTCACGAATGTGCCCACCGCCGATTCCGTCATCGAGGCGACCTATTTGACGCTGGTCCAGCAGCTTCCGGGCAGCGCAGATCTCAGATCCTTCGTGAGCTCCAACCAGGTCGGCATCTCGAAGTTGGGCTTCTCGTACTGCAACGAGTTGGTAGAAGATCCGGCTGGGCGGGATGTCTTCTTTGATCAGGGCCCGGCGCCGATCGAGTGGAGCCAGCTGCCCGCGGACGCCTTCCTGAACGACGTCAGCGAGGACAGGCGATTGCGTGTCACGGGTCCGCTGGTGGACAAGATGGTGGGCGATCTCAGCGTACAACCGGCCCCGGGTGACGTGGAGAATAGGCTCCTCACACTGATGGACGATCTGATGGTCGCCAAGGCGGCGGATTGCACGGACTGCGGTGGAGGCTGCAACGCGTGCACCGACCAGGCGACCAAGGACATCGTGAAGGGTGTCTGCACCGCGGTTCTGGCCAGCGGCGCAGCCCAGATGCATTAGGCAGGGACGGAGGCCTACGAGATGACGCGACGAAAGAGCGACCCGACTGTGCTTGCGCCCCTCCGCCACAACAGCCATCGGCGACCGGTGACGCGGCGCGAGTTCCTCGCCCAGGGATTCCTGACGGGGTCCGCGTATGTGGCCATGCCGGCCGTCCTCTCGCTGCTCACACAGCCGAGGTCGGCGCTGGCGGCGATGGATTGTGCGCTCGGCGGCGGAACAGGGAATATCCCCTTCCTCTGCTTTGATCTGGCGGGCGGTGCGAACATTGCCGGCTCGAACGCAATGGTGGGGACCACCGCACAGATGGCACCGCTCTCGCTGAGCGGTTACCGGATGCTCGGTCTGCCGGAGGAGCTGACCCCCGGCCGCATTGTCGGCCCCGCCATCAACGATGAATTCGGTCTCAAATTCCATCCCGATAGTGCGATGCTACGCGGGATGCTGGCCCGGACTTCGGCCACTACGCGCGCGAATGTCAACGGTGTCGTGATCGCGGCACGCTCCGCGAACGACACGGGAAACAATCCCCACAACCCGGTCTACGGCATCAACAAGGCCGGTGCGAGCGGCGGCCTGCTCGAGCTCGTGGGTACGGAGGCCTCCGATTCGGGTGGCAATTCGTTGGCGCCGATGGACATGATCGACCCCTCCAAGCGGCCGACGAAGATCGATCGTCCCTCGGATGCGCGCGGTCTCGTCGATACCGGCGAAATGGTCAATATGCTCGGCACCACGGGTGCGGGCGACGTCATGCAGGCGATCGAGGACATCAGCAAGGACAAGATCGCGCTGATGGCCGAGGAGGAGGCCGTATCCGACGTCGTGACCTGTGCGTACGAGCAGAGCCGGCAGCTGATCGTGGACTTCGGCGATCCCGACGCCCTCGACCCTCTGCTCGATAAGGACATTGCGGCAGGCGATCCGCTGGACCCGAGCCTGATCCCGATCTTCGCCGATGCGAACGAAGTGAACGGCACCAGCCACTACCGCAAGACCGCCTCGGTGATGAAGCTCGTCGTCGAGGGCAAGGCGGGTGCCGGCACGATCGAGTTCGGCGGCTATGACTATCACAACAGCACCCGCACCACCGGCGAGCAGCGCGATGAGCTGGCCGGCGAATCCATCGGGGCCGCCTTGGAGTTCGCGGCGCGGCGGAACCAGGATCTGATGATCTATGTCTTCAGCGACGGCTCCGTATTCTCGAACGGGCAGGTGGATAATAATGTTGGCAAGGGCGTCTGGACGGGCGACAACTCGAGCACGGCGGCGTCCCTGATCCTCGTCTACGGCAAGGATGGGCGACCGCCCCTGCGCAACGCCGACAATCAGATCGGCATCTACCGAGACAGCGGCTCAGTCGAGACCTCGCATTCTCTTCCCTCGGTGCAGATCTCGAACTCGCCCGAGCTGCTCGCCGAGGCGATCGTGCTCAACTACCTCGCTCTCCACGGTCGCGAGGGTGATTATGCGAGTGTGATGAACAACGCACCCAAGCTGGCCGGCAGCGCTGCAGAGCTCGATCAGCTGATCGGCTTCACGAATATTCGCGCGCCGGGCGTATAGCCCGGGTGCGGACACAGCGTCGACGACCGGGGGGATGTCGGTGGCACGGAGCGTGATCAAGACCAGTCCTCCCCGATCCGATGAGGGTCATGCCAGAGCATGGCGGCCAGGGAAGTGGGAGCGAAAATGAACGACAAGAGTCCCGGCGCACCCTCCTGGCTCTTCTCATTCGTGGACCTCGCGTTCCTGATGCTGATCGCGATGACCCAGCTCGCCCCCGACCCGAGCCGGCAGGCCCCGGATCTCGGCGAGATGGTCGTGCCGCGCATCTCCGAGAAGTCGTCGGGCGAGATGCCGGGCGACGCGGCTCGCGCCTGGCAGCTGCGCATCCACCCGCCCTCCGAGCCGGCCGCCGAGCGCTTCGAGCTCGTCCTCATCGACCCGACGGCTGCGCGGAGCTCCGAGTTCTACACCGAGGTGGGTGGCCTGCGTGAGCGGCTCGCCGAGCTGGACCGTGCATCGGGTCCGCGACCGCTGCTCGCTCCGCACGAGGATGCGCGCAGCCAGGACCTGCTGGACGCTGCGGCGCTGCTCGAAGAGTACTGGCCGGGAAGGCGGCGCGTGACGATCGCCCGCGTCTTCGACAGCTGAGATGGGTGCCTGGCGGGTCGATCAGCACTACGGGGTGGGTGTGGCCAACGTGCGCCTCCACGCCGAGCCCTATCTACATCCAGAACGCCGCTGGACGTTGCGCGAGGGCCTCGACGCCCTGCGCGAGGATCTCCACGATCGGGACCGCAGTCTGCGTCGCGCCGTCGGCGTGCTGCCCGGAATCCTGCTCGGCACGGTCGTGCTGCTGAGCTTCGTCCTCACCGTCGTGCGCGACCGCAGCGACGACACCGGAGTCGAGCTGGTGCTGTGGACGAGTGCACCGCCGCAGCCCGAGGCGATACCCGAGCAGGCGCCGCCACCGATCCCGATCCCGAAGCCGGTTGAGCGAGCCGAGCCCGTAGAGCCCCCGCCCCTCAAGCCGGTCGCCAAGCCGATCGCCAAACCGCCGCCGCGCCCCGAGCCGATTCGCATCGCCGAGGCGCCGCCGAGGCCCGCCCCGCCGCCGCGCGCGGAGCGCCTGCGCAGGCCGCCGCCAAGGCCCGCACAGCAGCCCAGCGTGCGGATCGATTCCCTGGCGCGTGCGCCGGTGTCGCCGGCGCCGTCACGCCCGACGCGCGGCCAGGCGCCGAAGCCACCCGCCGAGCGGTCGCAGATGGAGGTGCTCCCGATCGCGAATCGCACCCCACCGCGCGTCGAGGCGTCCTCACCGGAGCCGCGGCGCTTCGCGGCGGTGCGTCCACCGCCCTCCCGAAAAAACTCGGCGCCTGCCGTGGCGCCGGCGATCGCCGCCCTGCCGCGCTCTCCGCAGCCTGCGAACCGGGCGCCCTCGGAACGTGGGAAGAAACCAGCAGCCGTGTCTCGCACTTCGAGAGGTGCGCCTCCCAGGCCCGAGCTTGCGGCCCCAGCCAGTATCGCGACGGATCGAGCGTCCCCCGATCGACCCACGCGGAGTGCCCGAAATGCCCCTACCAAGGTGGCCCGCGGCAGTGGCCCACGGCCCGACGTGCGCATGGCCGGCGTCTCGCACACGACGCAGTCGCCGGCGTCGCCCTCGATCGCCCCGATGCGCTCCGGCGTCGCCCCGCTTCGCCCCAGCGCCTCGAGGCCTGTCCGCGAGCAGCCCGGCCTGGCGGGTGTACCCCTGGGATCGCTCGCCAGCTGTCTGTCGGATCGGCAGGAGGATGCCCTCAAGCAGCGCGTCGTGGCTGCCGTTAGGACGCAGGAGCAGTGTGTAAGCCGCGCCGGAAGCTACCGATTCATCGAGACAAAGAACCTGAATTCATTCCTCATGTGGGTCGATCGGGCGCCGACGCGCACGCATGGGGACCGCTGCGACGAGCTCAGGCTCGCACTCGAGTGCCTCGCGTCGCAGTGAATCAAGGAGTCGCACGCCGGATGGAGAATCAGCCTCGACACGAGAGCGTCGCGTGCAAGCTCACGACGATCGGCGCGTTCATCGCGACCACACTCGTCGCTGGAATCGCGAGCGCACAGATCGCCGCCATCGATACCGCCCGCTGGGATGGCTACCTCGACTACGCGTACGTCTACGCCTCAGCCAACGCGGACGCATTGCGGACGCGAATCGACGATTACGGCCGCGAGGCCGGCATGACGCTCGACGAGTACGTGACGGTGGTATCCACGGACGTGCGCGCCAAGCCCGAGGCGGTCGACGACGCCCTTCGCCGCCGCCTGGCCATCGCCAACCTCTTGCAATACCTGGCGACGCGCGAGCCGCAGGCGCTGGACCGCAGCGTCGAGCTCATCAACGAGTTCGAGGAGCAGCAGGGCCGGCACCAGAATCTCTATTGGTACCACTACATCCACTCGAATCGCGCGCTCGAGAAGGGCAGCGGCAGCGAGTTCACACGGCACACCCTCCAGCTCTGGTTGCAGGTCGTGGTGCCGCTCGAGAGCCCGTACGAGACCCTGCAGGCGCTCTCACTCAGTCAGTCGGCCAATTCCGGCTTCGTCTCGGCCCTGCCCTACGTGTACGAGAACGTGGCGCGCATCGTGTTGATCCGCAGCCAGGAGATGGGCATCCGCCGCGATCTCGATCCCCTCTCCGCCATCGTACGAATGTTGGCCCAGGGACGTGTCGGCGCACACCCGGATGTGATCCCCTACGAGGCCTCATCGAAGCAGTATCTGGATCGCATCATCGCGCGCCTGGATGGGCCCGAGTCCGACGCCGGCAGCCTGACCTTCACCCTCGTACTTTTCGAGGCCGGCAAGTACCACGACCATGCGCGCTCCCTGCTCGCCAGCGAGGGACTCTCGAAGGCGACCATCGAGGCCATCGGCGTATCGAGCGGCGCCTACCAGACGGCGCTGAATCTCGCGCATACGCTGCAGGGCCAGAGCGCCGTCTACGCCAGGGTGCTGCGTCAGCTCGGTGAGGTATGGGCCGCCAAGCAGCGTCTCGGTGTCGACCCTTACGTGGAGGCGCCCTTCACCATCGATGGGGCGATGAGGGTGTGGCGCGAGCTCTACAGCGTGCACGCCGAGGGCGAATGGAAGCAGGTCGGCTTCCGCAACACCGGTTACGAGTCCTATGTATTGTCGATGCAGACGCTCTGGCAGGAGATCCAGGAGTCGAGCCTCAACGCCGCCGACTACTACCTGACGCGCAGCATCACCGATCCAGCTCGCAGCGACGAGCACATCCGCTCCGCGGCGCGGACTTATCTGCGCTATCTGGCATTTTTCGACCAGCATTCGACCGAGCAGGCCGCCGAATTCGTGCCCGACGCCGCCTACTTCGCCGCCTACGAGGCCGCCAAGGGCTACGGTGACGCGTTCCTCGCCTACGCGGGCGGGCAGACCACGGCCACCGAGGTGGATACCGCGGTGGAGCGCTACCTGATGGCACTCGGCATCTTCCCCTTTGATCGCCATCTCTGGCCCGGCTATGCGTCGGCACTCGAGCGCCAGGGCCGAGCAAACCAATACCTCGCCAAGGTGCGACCGATTGCCGAGTCGGTGGCGCGCTCGCGCCACGTCGACGCGTGGATTCAGGCCGGCGAGCCCGGCGGCCCGTGCGGAGATCGAACGTCGGATCCTGCAGCTTTCGGGCAAGCTTCCCGCTGACGACCCGGCGCCGGCGTCGATCGCGGATGACGCCGGAGAACGCGAGAGCGTGGTCGAGCGGGCGGAGCGGCATCGGAAGATCGAAGAGGCCAAGCTGCTGCTCGACAAGCTCGACAAGCAGCTCGAGGCCCGCAAGCGGGCATTGCCCCTCTATCAGGAGACCCTCCAGACCGATGGCCTGATCGACGAGCTGCGCGCCCAGCGCGATCACCCGGCCCACACGCTGCTGCGCCGCTTCTATTACGAGAAGCGCTAATGAGGACGTCCCCCATGAACCGAGAGAACGAAGAGCCGACCCTGGAGATGTGCACGCTGCGAGCACGAAGAAGCCGCCTTGGCCTCTCTGCGCTGCTCGTGGTCGCGGCGCTGCTCGCCACCGCGTGTTCGGGCGTGCGCCCCGCCTATCAGACCACCAACCAGCGCGAGCTCTCCGTCGAGGAGGCGCCGCTCGGCGGCGAGGCGCTCAGCCAGCGCAAGCAGGATCTGGAGCGCGCGCTCGGGGATATGGCGGCCTTCCATGCCACGATGGCGAGCCTCATCGATCGTCGCGATGGCCGGGGGCTCTCGGCCTTCGACGATTTCGTGGCCGCCTATATGGGCGAGCACCTGGATCCGCTGCTGGCCGGCGAATGGCAGAGCAGTCATCCCGAGGTGATGGCCGTGGACGCCAATCTGCGCTTCACCAAGGCCGACGTGCTGATCCAGATGCGCTACCCGCGCCGCGTGCAGCGAGTCATCGACGATATCGAGCGCCGCTATGAGAGTCACGGGAATATGGTCGTCGACTACCCGTTGGGTGACCAGAACTCGATCACCGACGCACTCGAGATCCTCAAGAACCGGAAGTGGGAGGGGTAGAAATGGAATCGGAATTCCTGAATGCGATCACGCCGAGCGACGACGTCCTCACCTGGCTCGTCACACTCTTCGCGCTCGTCGCGGTATGGTTGCCCTTCTTTCGCGGCTTGAAGCTCTCCCTGCAGGCGTGGACGGCCACACGCCACTGCACGTCGGGCGAGCTGCGCAAGGGGAGGGCGGATACACGCGGGACCGACGTCGAGCCCATCGCGCTCTTGATGATGCGGGTCCTGAAGAAGGCGTTGAACGAGAACGAGGCGGAGCGCCACCCCCGCGACTTCATATTCGATGCCACGCGGCAGTATGTGATCAACGAGTACGATGACCACTACACACGGCTGATCGGCATGTATGCGAGCCTGCTTCCGCCGATCGGGTTCATTGGGACGACCGGCGGCATGTTGATCCTCTTCCTCTCGATGCACTTTGACAACTCGTCCCTGGAGCTCGGCGCCCTCGCCATCGCGCTGACATCGAGCATCTTCGCCCTGGTCGGCTACTCGGTGCTCGAGGGTCTGAAGATCCGCCTATATGGACGCTTGCTCCACTGTCTGCGCGACGTCCATGACCTCTACCAGGAGGCCGACCGCAAGCGCACAGGTCGGCAGTCGGATGGGGCCGCAGGCATGACGCCGGAGCCGGGTCTGGCTTAGCTCCGTCTCCCGATGGGCCGGGTCGCGCCGCCCGAATTGGGGCATACTCCGCTTCGAGGATCCGGGATGTTCCGGTGCCGACCGAGGAGTGGAAGAGTCATGAGCAAGTCGATCCAGCTCGTCACCAGCACGATGATCATCGTGGGCCTGCTGCTCGCCGGTGTGCCGGCCGCGGCCATCGAGTCCAGCGTCTCGCCGGCACTGCACGACCCGGCCGAGCCCGATGGCATTACGTGGTACGAGGTGGTCCCCCCCTACGCGATGAATGCGCGCGATACGGTCGATCTGGAGGAGCACGGCGGCTGGTCGGGCGAGTACGTATTCGGCATGACGAAGGGATTGATGCGGTCGACGCTCGTGCCGGCCCTGAAGCCGGTCTTCCTGATCTTCACCGTGCCCTTGGATCTCGTCTTCCTGCCCTTTGCGGCCATCGGCGGGTTCTTCCGCTGACTCAACGCGGCGAGGTCACCACCACGGCCGCGTAGCCGCCTGGCTGCAGGGTGACGGTCTTTGCGATGCTGTCGGCGCCGCCGCTGCCAAGCATCACCTCTATTTCGTGTTGGCCGGCGGGTAGCCGTTCGCGGAAGACGAAGACCTGCTCGGGCAGGTGCATCCAGGAGCGGGTATCCGGCTTGTCCATCGCCACCATGACCGCCTCCGTGAGGAGCGCGAGCGCCCAGCCCAATCCCGCGCTCTGCTGGTTGCCGGCCTGGCGGACGCCCTCGGAGGCGGCGGCGCGGACGATCATTCGTGAGATGGCCGCGCCGATGATCCGGGGCTTGATCTCTTCGTACTCGCGTGTGATTTCGGCGCCGAGGTCGGAGGCCAGCTCGAGCTGTGCGGGGCGGTCGTCAATGCGCAGCCGGACCTTGTCGTAGACACTGCCGTTCGGGACGAGCTCCGGGTAGACGACGAATTTCATCGCCGTGTGGCCGAGCACTTCGGGGTTGCCGCTGATCCATGCGCCGGCCATGCCCACCGCCGCACCGATGGGTATGCGTTTCGGGACCTTGAAGGGGACGCGCCCGACGCTCACGACCACGAGCAGGTCGGCAGCACCCTCCCTTTCCTCTTCGGCCGCGCCTTGCGCCAACACCTGAGCGAGCATCTTGCCTCGAAACGAGGTCATCGGGGCGAGCCGCCGAATCGGTGCACCCAACGATTCGAAACGCTGCGCCTGCAGGGCCTCGTCGTAGTAGCGAATGGCACCCTGCCATTCGCCGAGCATTTCGAAGGTGAAGCCCGCCAGGTAGGATCCGATGGCG
This sequence comes from Deltaproteobacteria bacterium, assembly GCA_019310975.1. Taxonomy (GTDB): domain Bacteria; phylum Myxococcota_A; class UBA9160; order UBA9160; family UBA4427; genus JAFDDH01. Next base: position 38,540 of record JAFDDH010000010.1, read on the forward strand.
ACGTGAACCTCCTCGATGCCGCTGTTCTCGAGGTAGGTCTGCATGACGGTGAAGCGGCGCGCCTCGACCCGCGAGCCGCGCAGATCCCCGTTGGCGAGGAAGTTCGCCATATTGAAGGAATTAAGGGAGAGCTTCTCGGTGGGTGTGGCCTGGTAGAGGGTCGCGCTGTCGCTGTAGACGTAGCGGCCGATATTGCCGGCCGTGTCGTCCGTCAGGTCGAGCACCTGGAGCTCGCGATCGGCGACGATGAAGTCCCGCGAGCTCCCGGGGTAGTCGAAGAGCGCCTGCTCGAGTGTGCCCCGCTCGAGCAGGCCGAGCGCCGTCTCGGATTCGATCTTTTCGGGCATCTGCCCACGCTGGCCGACACCCATGATCTTCTCGACCTTGGTGATGCTTGCCTCGAAGTCGCCGGCCGTCGTCGTCTCCATGACCTTGGCCATCTTGTCCGAGTAGGTCGCACAACCCGACGAGAAGGGCGCCATCAGCGCGAGCAATACGAGAAGAGCACGCACGCGTGCTCCCCCACCTCGCAGCGGTGTGGTCAGGCCGGAGCGGCTGGACATTTCGCGGATTCAGCCCTTGAGTGCCTTGCTGCGCGTGGTCTCGTGTTGGAACTTCACCAGACCCGTCTCGAGCTCGATGATCTGCAGGAAGAGTGTGTACTGGAGCCGGCGCGTTTTCTGCAGCCGCTCGTCCACGGCCGTGAGCTTGCCGGTGATGAAGTACTTCGCCCCGAGCTGGCGACCGAGCCGAGCCGCGCCACCGGGGTCGTAGATGGCGCCCTGCTGGATGCCGATCTCGCGGGCGAGCTCGGCCTGGCGGGAGCGGGCGACGATCTGTACGTCACCGCTGTTGATCAGGCTGGTCTCGATGGACGAGAGCAGCGTCAGCATCTGATCCTCGAGATGCTCGGATGTCGCATTCTCGATCGGCCAGATCGCCATGATCGGCGGCCTGGCAGCCGTCTCCACCTCGCCCCTCCAGAAGCGGGAATCGAAGAGCGCGTCCAGATTGCGATCCACCAGGAAGGTGATGTCGCTGCGATCGAGCGTGGTGGACATGGCGGGTGCGTCCATGTTGGGGTTCTCGGTCCCCTCGCCGCCCCGCATTGCTCTGGGCGCGCAGGCCAGCGAGAAAGCGACGAGGACGAGGAGCATTGCCGTGAGGAGCTGCCGGATCATGAAGGATCCCCCCTATCTGGTTCACGATTGGTGGTGCCCAGGGATTCTCGCACACTCCGCGGGATGACGGCTAGACTTGGGCGCCCATCCTGCTGGTGGATCGGAGCGGAGGCGATGCGCGAGGCCCAATTCGGAATCGGAGAGATCGTCCGTCACCGAGTCCACCCCTTTCGGGGTGTGATCTTCGACGTCGACCCTACCTTCAACAATACGGAGGAGTGGTGGCTGTCGATTCCCGAGAAGGTGCGCCCGGCCAGGGATCAGCCCTACTACCATGTGTTGGCCGAGAACGCGGAGACGACCTATGTCGCCTACGTGTCCGAGCAGAATCTCCTACCGGATGAGACCGGAGAAGCCTGTCGCCATCCGCAGATCGTCGAGCTCTTCGAGGGGCCCTACGAGGGTCGCTACCACCCGCGCTTCTCTCCAACGCGAAATTGAGCAGGCGCGTGGCGCGTGCGATCGCTCCTCGCTCGACTATGCGCAGGAGCTGCTAGCGGCCAGGACCGCGTGGATGTCGGGAATGTTGCGCCGTAGTAAGTTGCGACTGCGACGCAGACTGTCCTTCACGTTGCTCGTGGGCTTACCGGTCGCCTGCGAGATGACGCGAAGCGGGCAGCCGCAGCCGTAGAAGAGATGGAAGATCTCGAGGTGTTCGGGATTGCGGTTGCGGGTGAGTGTGCTGGTGCACCTCTCGACGGCACGCGCGGCGTCGAGCCTGCGCTCCGCGCAGCTATGGACCGTCATCCGCTCGCTGGTGATTGCGCTCTCGAGCGGGAGCGTATCCATGCGCCGGCCGTGGAAGTGGCGGCAGGTCACGTTGTGCGCGATGCCGAAGATCCAGGTGGCGAGCCTGGCGCGGCCCCGGTAGGAGCCGATGGATCGATGGATCTGCAGAAAGACCTCCTGAGTGATGTCCTCGGCGTCGGCAGGGTTGCCGACCCGGCGCAGCGCGAATCCGAAGACGCGGCGGTGGAAGGTTTCGTAGAGCTCGTCGAAGTGCTCACTCTCCCCCGAGAGCAGGCCGGCCACCAGCTCCCATTCCTTCGACTCGGATCGCTCGCCAACAGCCTTGGCCACGTCGTGCCTCCCTCTGGCGCCTACACGCACCTTCTCGTGCAGGACTGCCCCGCCCGCACGATACGAATATTGGGGGAATTTCTCGCGGGCCACTGTGAAGCCCTTCACACTCGCGATCAGAATCAAGGAAGCGGGCCGAAACGACCCAGTGGCGCCGAGCCAAGGCTGGCGCGGGCATCGCCGAGGGCGAGGCCGCGAAGCAGCGCATCGCGCATCTCGCGCGGATCGATGATCTCGTCGAATCCCATGCTGTCGGCGATTCGCCAGGGTCCGCCGGCCTCGGCCGCATCGAGGGCGGCTTGCTGCTCCGCGGCGGCGCCCGCGGCCATCCCGCCACCCTCGGCGGGCATCGCGCCGAGCGTTGCGCCCGGAAACGCGAGTGAAAGAGTCTGCCGATCGAAGGGATTCATCGCCATCATCGAGCTGCCGAATCCGAACGCCTTGCGGAGCGTGACGTGGAGCTTCGGCGAGCGCAGCCGCCGTTGTGCGGCGAACATCCGGGCGGCGGCCCGCAATGCGCCCTCACGTTCTGCCGCCTTGCCGGCCATCATGCCTGGATTGTCGGCCAGGAAGACGACCGGCAGATGAAAGCTGCCCATCACCTCCAGGAAGCGGGCGCCCTTCTCGGCTGCCGCGCGGTCCAGGGTGCCGGCCTTCGCCATCGGGTCGTTCGCGACAATCGCCACCGAGCGCCCGCCAAGTCGTGCCAGTGCAGTGATCAGCGCCGCGCCGTATCGTGGCTGGATCTCCAGCAGGCTGTGGGCATCCACGAGGCGCTCGAGCACCCTGCGCATCTTGTAGGGGCGGCGCGAGTCGCAGGGGATGATCGAGAGAATGTCGTGGAGCGGGCGCTCGCCCGTATCGCCCGTGTCGATGCGTGGTGGGCCCGACCAGGCGTTCGAGGGCAAGTGGGCCAGGTATTGCCGCGCGAGAGCGACGGCGGCCCTATCGTCCTCCACCACGTTGTGGACCACGCCACTCGCGATTCCGTGCACCTCGGGACCGCCAAGCTCCTCCTTGCTCACCTTCTCCCCGATGGCCGCCTCGACGAGTGGAGGGCCAGCGGCAAAGAGCGCGGCGCTCTTCGTCATCACCGCGAAATCCATTAGCGGTGCGGCCAGCGCGCTGTGGCCGGCGGAAGGGCCGAGTACGAGGCAGACCGTCGGCACCACGCCCGAGAGATCCACGAGGCCCTGCAGATCGTTGGGCCCACGCCCGTGTCCCTTGAGTGCGTTGGTTATACGATGGCCCGCGCCGTGCAGCATGAAGATCAGCGGGACGCGCTCCTCGGCGGCCAGCTGCGTGAGCCGGTAGCGCTTGTCGGCGGCACCGAGCCCGATCGAACCACCCTTGACGGTGAAGTCTTCGGCGCCCACCAGCACCGGGCGCCCGTCGACGCGACCGAAGCCAGCCGGGAAGGCGTCCGCGGGTGCGTCGGGCTCGCTCACACCGCCCACCAGGCTACCGATCTCGGAGAAGCTGTCCGCATCGAGCAGCTCCCGGATGCGTTCGCGTGCGTTCAGCAGGCCGCGCGACCGCTGGCGCTCGAGCTTCTCGGCCCCGCCCATTTCGTGGGATCGGCGGCGGCGCCGATCGAGACTCTCTAGCATCGGCCCCCAGCCATGAAGATCGTCGCCCTTTTCCCGATCGCTCCCCATTATCCCCTCCCTTTCCTGCCTCACTTCGTTCTCACAGCTCTGCGCCGGGCTCGGCGGCGTGCTCGCTTGGCACGTCTTGACGCTGTGGGCAGAGTCGGATCATTGTACCTGGCATGACCCGCACCACACGTAGTGTCTGGGTCGTGGGAGCGCGCGTTCCGACACAGAGGATAGTCGTATGGCCGCCCCGGAGTTGACGCCAGACTCGCCGATGCGGGTGCTCGTCACGGGCGCGACCGGATTCGTCGGCTCGCATACCGCGATGCGCCTGCTCGAGTCGGGTCATGGCCTACGCCTACTGGTGCGCGATCGACGCAAGGCCGAACACATCTTCGGCCCCGTGCGGCTGCGCGACGTGGAGCTCGTGGTGGGCGATGTCTCGGACCTGGGACTCGTGCGCGAGGCGCTGCGCGGCTGCGACGGCGTGGTGCATACGGCAGCGGTGACGCCCGTCGGGCTTCGGCCCGACCAGGATCTCGAGGCGGTGAACGTCGGCGGCGTCCGCGCCGTGGTGGGCGGCGCCTGTGAGGAGGGGATCGAGTCGGTGGTCTACGTCTCGAGTCTGAAGGCCATCTTCCATCCCGATGCGAGCAGGATGACGGCAGAAGCGCCGATCGCGAAGTCGCGTCTTGCCTATTCGCGGTCCAGGGCTCGGGCGGAGCACTACGTGCGATCCGTTCAGCAGACGGGTGCGCCGGTGATGATCATCTATCCCGGCAGCGTCCTGGGCCCGGACGATCCCGGTCTCTCATCCGCCGCTGCGGCGCTGCGTGACCGCATCACTCGGCGCTTCACGATCACGTCCAGCGGAGCACAGCAGATCGACGTTCGCGATCTCGCCGACGTCGTTACGACGCTGATCGAGGAGGCCTGCGGGCCGGGCCGCTTCCTCGCGCCGGGTCACTTCCTCAGCTGGAGCGAGATGGCGGACCTGCTCGAGAGGCTGGTTGGCCGTTCGCTCGAGCGCGTTCACGTGCCTGGCTGGCGGCTTCGGCTCTCCGGCCGCGCCGTCGACTGGCTGCGCGCGTTTGCACGCATCGACTCACCGCTCTCGGCAGAGTCGATGCGCCACGCCACGCGCTGGCCGCCGGTGGAGCCCTCCCCCGAGCTCGCCGAGATGGGGGTGGTGTTCCGCACTCCGGAGGAGACCTTTCGCGATACTCTGCTGTGGATGTGCGAGGCCGGGCACCTGGACCGGGCCTTCGCGCCGGGGCTCGAAGGCGTGGCCGGGGCCGACCGATAGGGGGTGATGGGGGGGTGGTCGGGAGAGGTCGCTTCGTGTGCTGCGCTCGCGCGTGGCTCGGCTCAATGCTGCTGGCGGCTACTGCGTATTCGCTCGTTGCGCCGGGGTCTGCGTCCGCGCAGGACCTGATTCTTCCCGAGTGGGAGTACGAGCCGAGCGAAGATGCATCCAAGACCCGCCGTGGGGCGGGCAAGGCGGCCGAGATCTCGTACTCGTTCGTGAATGACACCGTGTCCGATGCCTGGTCGATTACCAAATCGCCCCTCGGCTGGGGGCCGAAGGACTGGCTCTGGGTTGCGGCCCTCGCGGGCGCGACCACGGGCATCGTCTACACCGTGGACAGCCAGGTGCGCGAGGCGGCGCTGGGTAGTCACGGCTTCGAGAAATTCGGGGACGGCATACGTCCGCTCGGCACGGGACCGGGGTTGGTGGCGCTGACCGGTGGCTTCCTGCTGGCCGGTGCCGTCCTCGACAGGCCGAAGGAGATCGAGACTGCACGGCTCCTGCTCGAGGCCTCGGCGATCGGGCTGGGCTTCACGGTCCTCGGCAAGTACACGATCGGGCGCTACCGCCCGCGTGCCAATCGCGGCCCGCTCGCCTTCGAACCCTTTGGTGGCAGCGTCTCGATGCCCTCCGGCGAGACGACGAGCGCCTTCATCATGGCCGGTGTGATTGCGTCGCAGTATCCGCAGTGGTATTGGCAGCTGACGGCCTACTCGTTGGCCACCGCGGTGGGAGCGGGCCGGGTCGCATTGGACGCGCACTGGACGAGCGACGTCTTCGTGAGTGCGGTGCTGGGAATCGCGGTCTCCAAAGCGGTCGTGCACCTCAATCGCATACGCGTCGAGCGCCGCCGCCTGCGCCAGGGAAGAGGTGGCAAGCCCGACATCCAGCACCACTACTTCGCCGTGACGCCGCGCTCGTTCCGCTGGACCTATATCTGGTAGCCAGAGCGTGGGGGCCGGTGTAGTTTGGATCGACCGCGCAGCGCGGCCGGAGGCCCAGTTGACTCGCGACAACCAATTTGCCGAATACTGCCGGCGCGTGTGCGAAGCGCAGGGCTGGGAGCTGCTTCCTACGGGCATCAACGTGCGCTTCGGGGACGGAAGGCATCAGCTCGTCTCGCTGGAGCTCTTCGAGCTCGGCCGCGAGATGTTGGTGCGGCTGTCCAGCGGAATTGGCGATGTGGCTGCGCTCAGCCGGGAGCAGCTGGAGAGTGCCCTCCAGCACAACGCAGAGCTCGCGCACGGTGCTCTGGCGATCCGCGGCGCTGAACTCTGTATGACCGACACGTTGATGGTCGAAGCCACGGGGCCGGCAGAGATCGAGGCTGCGGTGGAGTATCTTGCCAACCTCGCGGATGTCTACGAGAACACCTTCTTCGGTACCGACGTCCACTGACCACCTCGATGTACAACGACACCCTGGCTCCTTTTGCGAATGGATTCAGCGTCACCGGCCACCCGGTGCACACGCGCTCTCTCGAGGTCGAGGTCGACCAGGCCGAGGACGGTCGGATGCGTGCGGGAGGCCGCATCCTGGATCTGCGCAAGCACGGCTTCGTGCCGACGGGTGGCGACCTGCAAATGTCGGGCTTCATCCACAACATGATGGTGGACGCCTGGGTCGATCCGGAGACGCGGGTACTCGAGGTCATCGAGCCGACGCAGCCCGTCGTGGCCTTCGAGTCCAGCCCGCGCATCGGGGGCGAAAGCTGCCGCGACACCGCCCACCACCTGCGCGATCTGGCGGGCGAGCGGCTCGACGACGGCTTCGCGAAGAAGCTCTCACAGCGCTTCGGTGGTCCGCTCGGCTGCTCGCACCTGCTGACCCTCACACAGCTACTCGCCTCGACGCTGCGCGGCGCACTCGATCTGGAGGCCGTGGTCGCGAAATCGAGTCCCCCGCGCGAGCCCGGCGAGCGGATATTCAAGCGCAGCCTCGTGGTGGACGGCTTCGAGCAGGATGATGGAGCCAGGATGGCCCTCACCCTGCAGCAGAATGACGTGCTCACGACGCCATTCGGGCTGGTCGAGTCGCCCCTGGACCGCTTTCGCCGTCAGCACGAGGTGCGCGTGCTCGCTCATGTCGATATGCAGACGATGACCTTCGCGGACATCACCGGCGAGGAACGCACGCGCGATCGGGAGCGGCTGGTCGGGCCGAGATGGGAGAGCCGCGCGGACTTGCTGGCTCCCTTCGTCGGCCAGTCCGCCCTCTCCGGTCTCGCTGCCTCACTCATGAGTCATTTTGGCGACGATCCAGCGCACCGCGCACTGCTCGATGTGATGCTGAACTTCGCGCCCGGCCTGATCCAGTGCATGGCCGCCATGGCGCACCGAATCGTCGAGAAGAGCCAGAGCAACGAGCCGGATACCCTGGGCGGGCCCAGCATCGTGCAGCTCGGGGGCCAGGCCGATAGCTGCTACATCTGGCGAGCCGGCGGGCCCGGGCAACGGATGTGGGGCTGGGTGGATGATGGTGGGGCGGATCTTGGAGGCGTGGGCGAAGGTGGAGTGGGCGAAGGCGGAGTGGACGAAGAGACGTGAGCGCCGCGCGCCCGCTCAGGCGGCGCCGCCGCCAAGCAGCGCGCGTCCGGCCGCGACGAGTCCGAGCGCCAGCAGTAGAGCGCCCATCACGCGCATCGCAATCGCACGCGCGCGCGCCGAGATGTGGGCGTGGTGCTGGTGGAGGAGTCGCAGTACGACGGCGAACCACAGCATGATTCCCATGCCCACGCCGAGCCCGAATGGGATCGCAAGCCCGGGTGCCGGCTCGAGCAGGCCGAGCGAGTAGACGAGCGCGATCGCGGCCGCCCAGTTGACGATCAAGGTCGGATTCAAGCCGGTGAGCGAAAGACCAAGCAATAGGCTGCGCGCCGCACCGGTTTCGGGCACGGACTCGGCGGAGGTCAGCGCGGCGGGGCGTCCGGCGCGCAGCACGAGCAGCCCGCCGATGCCCAGCAGCAGGAGCACACTGATGGCCTGAGAGATGGGCTCGATCCAGGCGTGCCGTTCGACCAGCGCCGCAAATCCCCACAGCGCGAGACACGCCCAGGTGCTCTCCGGGATCGAGGATCCGAGCCCGACCAGTCCGGCCGCGCGCGCGCGCCCCTCCAGACCGAGGCTCACGACGAGTGCAGTCGTTGGACCCGCCACCGGAATCGAGCTCGCCATGCCCATTATGAGTCCGATCACCCATGCGGTGAGCAATGGTCCGTCCCGTCCTCGTCGTGGTGAGGGTGATTCCGGCGCGTTCGAGGCGTCTCACGACGCGCGGACTCTATCGCAGGCCGCGTCTTCGCGTAGGCCAATCTCGAACGCTTAAACAGGCTATCCGCCCAGGGGCTCCATGACGTCGCGGCGGAACGTTTCGAGCACCTTGCGCATCTCCCCCAGGTCGCCCGTGGGTGCCGAGATCAGCAGCCGATCGACGCCCTGCTTCAAGTATGTGTTGGCGACCGCCGGGTCGAGGTTCGTCATACACGTCACCTCGATCGCTGCCGGATCCCGCCCGCTCTCCTCCGCGCTTGCGCGCATCAGCGCAAGCAGGTCGTCGAGCTTCGATCCCGTCAGTCCCAGCGGATAGATGCCGTCACCCAGCCGCCCAGCGCGACGCGCGGCGGCCCTGCTGTGGCCGCCCACGATGATGGGTACGCCCTGCGATGAGAGCGGCTTGGGTCGGCTCACCACCTTCTCGAAGCGGAAATGATCGCCCTCGTAGCTGGAGATCGGCTCGCACCAGAGTGCGCGCATGGCCTCGATGGCTTCGTCGCAGCGCCGCCCGCGGCTCGCGAAGTCCGTGCCCGCGGCCTCGGCCTCTTCGCGCACCCAACCCACCCCGACACCCAGCAGCACGCGTCCGCCCGAGAGCCGATCGAGGCTCGCCACCGTCTTGGCGAGCACGACGGGATTGCGGAGCGGCAGGATCAGGATGCCGGTTGCGAGCTTGATTCGCTGCGTGGAGGCGGCTACCCAGCCGAGCCAGATCAACGGATCGGGCTGCACGACATCTTCGTGGAAGGGCGTGCGTCCGCTCGGATCGTAGGGATAGGTGGATGTGTAATCCGGGCACATGACCACGTGATCGACCGCCCAGATGGACTCGAAGCCCAGCTCCTCGGCGAGCCGTCCGAACTCCGCCGCGTAGTCGCCGTCCTCGACCGGGCCAAGCTGGTAGGGCGCCATGATTCCGAACTTCATACGCTGGGCTCCCGGATTGGCGCGGGCACTGCCCGACACGCGAATTGGCTGCTGAATCCTCCAGGCTAGCAGCGTCCGCATCGGCCGCCGGGGTGGCGCTATCTCTCCGGTATTGCGCGGGATTCCGTCGCACACCGGAGGCGGGGGCGAGCTTCGGAGATGGCCGTTCGGCGACTTCACTGCAATGTGACTGTCGTCACAGAAGAGCGGATCTGCGGGCTTCATCATGCGGCGCCAGGAGGGTATCCCCCAAATGTGGACCATTCACAAGATCGCGAAGCTGCTGGTTGCCTTGTTGGTGGCCAGCACCCTGTCCTTCACCGCGATGGCAGATAGCCACGAAGCCGGCGAGAGCGCCGGTGCCGACGAGGTCGAGGCGAGCGACACCACCGACGCCCCGCCCGTGGACTCCGCTCCGCCGGAATCCGACGAAGCAGCCGGTGACACCGCAGAAGAGGCTCAGGACTAGCTGCCTGTTCAAAGTCCGCGGGCAGTGGGGCCGGCACGCCGGCCCCACTGCCCGCGCGCGATCCGCATTTTCGACGCGGATGAGTGGGCCGACCCAGGTGCGGTCGACGATCCACTGCGCGAAGCCTCCGGCCGTCATGACCGTTCCCGTGGTTGCGTACACGGATCCGATCGGAGAACGTTCCGCGCATGCCGGAGAGCTCCGCACCGGTTCCGCCGTCCGTCCTGGCCGCGCTCGGCGCCTGGAAGGGCCTCGAAGGCGCGCACGTCGAGCCGCTCCCGGGTGGCCTCGTCAATACCAGCTATACGGTGAGGACGCCGGACGCCACATTCATCGCGCAGCGCGTGAACCCGATTTTTTCGCCGCGCATCCACGACAATATTGTGGCCGTGAGCTCGCACCTCGCGAGCAAAGGCGAGCTGAGCGTGGAGCTCGTCCCGACGCGCGACGGTCGTCTCTTCGTGGAGCAGGCTGGCGAGGGCTGCATACGCCTGCTCGCGCGTTTGGACGGCACGACCTTCGATATCTGTTCAGGGGCCGCGCCGGCGCGTAGCGCCGGCGCGTTGATCGCCCGCTTCCACGAGGCGTTGGCCGATTTCGACGCTCGGCTGCACCCGCTCGGATTCCCCTTCCACGATACGCGTCGTCATCTCGAGGATCTGGGCGACGCACTCGGCCGGCACGTCGGCCACGCCTTCCACTCGGACGTGGCGCGTCTGGCCGACGGTATCCTGCACGCCTCGCGGGAGTGGAGCCCTGGCGAGTCGCTGCCGTGCCGCGTCGTGCACGGCGACCTGAAGTTCAGCAACGTGCTCTTCGCCGGTGCGTCGCCGCCCGATAGTGAGCGAGCGGCTGCGTTGATCGACCTCGACACGCTCTGCCGCCTTCCGCTCTACTACGACCTCGGCGATGCCTGGCGGTCCTGGTGCAATACGCGGGGTGAGGATGCGAGCGAGGCCGAGCTCGACGCATCGATCTTCGAAGCCTCTGCCGAGGGCTACCTCTCGGCGCTCTCTTCGTCGCCGAGCCGGGATGAGCTGGTCTCCTTTGGCGAAGCGCTCGAGCGGATCAGCCTCGAGGTGTGTGCGCGCTTCGCCGCGGACGTGCTCGAGGAGAGCTATTTCGACTGGGACCCAGCGCGCTTTGCGTCGGCGGCTGAACACAACTGGCTGCGGGCACGCGGGCAGTGGAGCCTCTACGAGCAGGCGAAGGCCACGCGCGAGGAGCGTCTTCGCTTCCTGCTTGGGTAGAAGAATGCTCGGCGCCAGAGGGGAAACTCGCGCAGGGCTGAGCGCAGGAGCGAGCCCGTAGAGAAGCGGCATGGTGATCGACGAATCCGAGGTGTCCGGCCTTCAGTCTTGGGCCTCGCGCGCCTTGCGCTGTTCGTTCTTCCAGGATTCGGCCGCGTAGTCGATCACCGAGACCGCTTGGCCGCGCGAGCCGGTGCCGATCAGGTTCACCTTGCTGCGCTTGCCATGTGCGTTGGCCCACCACAGGCTGAGAATCTCGTCGGACCCGGGATAGCGGCGGCGCAGGGACTCGATGTCGAAGACGTCTTTGAGGGTTGGCCCCTCCATCACGGCGAGCACCTTGTCGTCCTGCTCCATGCGATCCACCACGCGAATCACACCGATCGCGCGGGCTCTTACGGTCGTGCCACGTGGCACGGCGGGGCCGATCACCATGACGTCGAGAGCGCCGCCGTCCCCGCCCTGCTCGATGCTGAGCAGCGTGCGCGGGATCAGGCCGTAATTGCCCGGGTAGGGGAGGTAGTCGATCACGCGGGGGTTCTCGCCGGTGAAGTCTCGCACCAGCCGGGTGCCGTCCTCGTTGACTTCCCACTTCTCGCTGGTACCCGCCGGAATTTCGATTACCGCGTTGATCGTGCCGTCGGCGTTCTTCGGCATGTGGTTGGTGAGGAGATTGCGCTTGGATTTGTACGCGTAGGGGCCGTCGCGGCTGAGGCCCGCCGCAACGGGCATTTGGCCGCCGCCGCTCGCACACGCGTTCGCGAGCAGGGCAACGAAGAGCGGAATCGTGACTCGGTGCAGGGCGCGCTCGGGCATGCCTTCTCCTCGTGCTGGGCGCTCGGCTCGTCCCGGCAATGGGCAGCCGCACGCGGGGCGGGGGATCTTTCTAGCCCATCGACCCCAGCTTGGCGTCCTCCCAGACCGTCCTCCCAGACAACGGCCAGGACTTGGCCGCACCCGCCCGCCCGCTGGTCCCGCGGGGCTTGGGACCGCCAGATGGGACAGAGTCCGTGCCTTGCCGCATGCTCGGCCAGGATGAGAGGTCGAGGGATCCGCTGGTGGATACTGCTGGCCGTCGTCGGGTTGGGGGGCGCTTCGCTGGGCGCCTCGGCGCCGGCGCCGCGCAGTATTGATTCCAATCGGCAGTGGGACGTGCTTCCGGCTGTCTCGGATCCCGAGGGTCGGCGCCGCACGTTGGCGGCCGCCGCACGGGCGCTCGGGGACTGGCAGGTCCATCTCTCCGGTGTCGCGATCGGCGCTGCCGATCTGCAGGCCATCGCGGCGACGCCTGCCGGCGAGTCGCTGGTCCGCGCGCTACGCGAGCATACGCGCCGTGCGATCGACCTCGATGATTTCCTCCTCTTCCTGGATGATGTGCTGCGAGACGGGCGTGCGGGCCTGCGCGGTGAGCTGGTCTGGGTGACGCCCGGGCGGGGGCGCCGGCATGGCATCCTCATCCACCCGGATGAGGTCTTCGCGGGCGAGCCGCGCCGCTACGGTGTGCGCGGCCGGATCGTCATCGATCAACCGCGCCCGCAGCGTGCTCACGCGCCGGCCGCCGACGGCGATCCGCCCGGTCCCGGTTGGACGATGCGCTTTCGCAATCCCGAAGGCGAGGCCGAGATGCTGGCCGCGCTCTCGAAGCAGCGCGAGAGTGGCTCGTTTCAGGAGCGCATCGCCGACCTGATCGGCCAGCTGCGCGCACAGGGTGCGGATGTCTACCTCAACTCCACTTTGCGGAGCCCGGAGCGCGGCTACCTGATGTGGGGTGCGTGGCGGCTCTCGCGGTCGAAGGGCGAGAACGATCTGCGCCGAACGGCCGCCTCGCTGGAGGAGACGAATCTCTCCTGGGGGCTGGGTGTGCCGATCGTGTGGTGGCATCCGGCCGGCTGGCAGGCGACGCGCGAGGCCGCGCGCGAGATGGCCGACACCTACGACGTCGTCTATGCGACCGAGCAGGGTGCGCGCTCGTCGCACCATTATACGGGTCACGCAGTGGATCTCGTGGCCGTGGGGCTGCCGCGCCGACTCGAATTCGTGGCGCCGGACGGGGCCGCGCGTTCCTTCGACCTCATGGAGGCCAATCAGACTCGCGATCTGAGCCTCACTCCCGAACTGATCGAGTGGATCGAGGCACACTTCCAGCTCAGCAAGTTGCGCAGCGACTATCCGCACTGGGACGATGCGCAGCGCTGAGTCTTTCCTCGTCGCCAATCCTGCGGAAGGGCCGCCGCTACTCTGGCCCGTACCAGATCGGCGAGCTCCAAGCCCGCTCTTGAATGGTGCGCGGCGTTCCGGGCGCGTCGCAGTCCGCTGGGCGATCGTCGCCCTCTAGCGACAGGCACTGCCAGGCGTCGAAGCGGCAGCTGGGGTTCTCGACCACGCGTGCGTAGTAGACGGCGCGGCGTTCGGGATCGAATTTCGGGTCTTCCCATAGCGCGCAGAGTGTGTCGAAGCCCTTGCCCCAGGGCTGGCAGGTGGCGGTGTCCACCGACGCAGCACTCTGCGGATCTCCGCCCACATCGAAGACCTGCTGCTCGAGTCCGCCCGCGTCGTTCACCCATCCCTTCACGATCTGAATCCGCTCCAGTAGGCCACCCGGCGCGTCCTGCGTCCCGGGGTCGCGCGTCGCGGAGAGCAGGAAGCGCGGTGCCCGGTCGTTCCGGCTCCGGGCCGGCAGGTCCGATCCCATCGGAACCCCGGTCGCGTAGGCGGCGGCCACGGCCCCCGACCGCTCGCAGAGATCTGGCGCCAGCTCCCAGCCGCCGAAAAAGCGCACGCCGATGCGTGGTCCGCTGGTACCGAAGACCTCGCGCCGTCGCATCGCGTCGAAGAGGTCTGCGCGTGTGTTCTGCTCTGCCCAGACACCGATCAGTCCGCCTGGGTTGTTGCTTGCGTTGCCTGGAATCGACTTTTCCCAGGCGACCCGCTCTTGCGGCGTATCGTCACCGAGGCCCAGGTGGCCTGCGAAGTCGCGCTCGCGCACCCCGCCTGCCAGGCCATTATGGGTGTCGGTGCTGGCCATCAAGCCAAATTTGAATGGATTGACACCGATGCGCGCCTCCTCGACCAACCCCTGGATCAGCGCATAGCGGGCGTAGCTCATCGGAGAGAGGCAGTTCGGACCCAGATGAGGCACGCAGTCCGCGAAGCAGCCGTCATAGCAGGCGCCCGTATCCGCACCGTCCCCAGTGGTCCGGAACGCGAAATCCTCGAATTTCTCGAAGGAGCAGAGCTCGTCGGGCGCGCCCGCGACGCCAGGCATGTCGACGCGACATTCGGAATCGCCCTTGTGCTGCATGATCTCTACGATCGGTTCCGACGCCGCGCGCAGCCGTGCGCGATCACGCTGCGCGCCCTCTCCGCGGGCACCGGGGTAGTCGACGGCGAACATGCGCCCGTTGCTGATATTCGAGTTGTGCGGAATCGCGAGCACATCACAGCCGGTACCGGCCTCGCGGCACTGCACGCGGAGTGCTTCCCAGAGCTGCCACTCGCGGCGCGCCTCGATGTAGCTCGTCGGCAGCGCGGGGATGGCTGAGCCCTTGAAGATCACGTTGCGGTGCAGGTTGGAGCCGAGGCGATGCGACGAGTACTCATATGCGATGAATGCAGTGCGCTCGCAGCGCTCGCTGGTGTCGTTCCACGTCTCGGCCGCGCGAATCGTCTCCGCCCAGGCGGCTCCGGCCGCGGCCCGGCAGCGCTCGCCACTCCATCCGCAGACGGAGATGCTGCGCCAGGGGATCGGACTCATGATTCGTGCGATTAGATGAGGGTTACGGCCGCCGGAGCTCCGGTACGCAACGCAGAAGCGTGTAATGTAGGCCTCGGACTCGGGATCTCCGCAGAGTAGGCCTTCGCCCAGGAACTCGGCATGGTCGGTGACAGCCGCGAAGTCCAGGGGCCGATCGATTCGAATCGGGCGACCGCCGTCGTCGTAGGGTGGAAGCTCGATCCGCTCGCCGAACGCGTAGCGATAGGCGTCGTCGGGGGTCACGCGTACACCAAACGCCCAGGCGTCGGCAGAGAGTGCTGTGTGAACGTGCAGATCGCCATAGAAGGCGCGGCGCAGGGATGTTCGGTCGGCGCATAGTCGCTTCGGGGAGCTCGACTGGTCGAGGGGGGTGGGTAGTGGCTGATCTGATCCACCACCACACGCGGTCCACACGATCGTGATGATCACGATTCCGATTGCCGAGTGTTGGCCGGCCAAGCCATCTCCTCCTGCGGGCCCGTGATGGAGTCTTGCACATCTTCGTCCGCCCTCCGACACAGCTCGGAGCCGGCGGCGGGTGGCTTGCCGGACCTTGGAAAAAAACTTCGCCTCCGAGATTGACGAGGGGGATCCGCTCTCTACGAGATTCTCTGCCAGCGCGCGAGGTCCGATTTGCGAGCGCGTGTAGAGACGCGCGTGAGGTCTACGATGACGATCGTAGCGTGGCGATGTTAGAATGCGCGTACGCTAGGAAACACACAGAATATTGTGTCGGAGGTACCGAGAGTTATGAGCGAAATCGAAGCCCAGGGGGGCATGATTGCTGCACGCGGGCCATGCGCAATCCTCTCCACTGCGATCGCGAGCGTCACCCTTGCACTCTTCTTCTTCGGCTTCGGCGCCGTGGGCACTTCCCTCGCCACGGATCTACCGCTCGTTCTCACCAACGACAGCATTGGTATGTCGGCGGAGGAGATCGATGAGGTCCAGGGCCCGGACGACTTCAAGGATCTCGACGCCGACGGTCCGGATGCGTTCCCCGCCGAGGAAGGTGATGACGGAATCCTGAAGCTCACCCAGGACGACATCGACTGGGCGTCGCAGCCGCAGGCCGAGGCCAGCGCCGAGCAGATGAGCGAGTTCACGTCTGTCGAGGGGCCCGTTGCCGGGGAGTCAGCGCCAGTCGATGAGCCTGCCCTTGCAGAGCCGGTACCCGCCGAGGATACGGTCGGAATCGCATCCTACGCGCAATGCGTCGAAGCGGCGATTCGGGGCGGCCAAGGCTTCCACGAGTCCTCCGGCGTCTGTCGTGTCCTCTTTCCCGCCGAGGCCGCGCCCGCCATCTGATCCTGTCCTACGCTCGATCGCCCGCACGGGGCCACTCACCTCTGGTCGAGGGACGCCAGCCCCTCGCCGAGGACGATGTGGCCTTCGCCGAGGGGTGAATGAGTCCGGACAGCCAGCACGACGAATCCTCCTCGAAGAGCGCCAGCGTTGGAAGTCGTGAAGCACCGCTCTCACTCTGGGTGGTGACGAACTACAACCTCCCGACCGTGGGGGTTGGGTTCATGTTCCTGCTGGTGAACATCTATCTGATGAAGTTCGCCACCGATGAGCTCCTCGTGCCGGCGTCGGCGATGGGTATGATCTTTGGCTTGTCCCGAATCTGGGACGCCCTGACAGATCCGCTGGCCGGGTACTGGAGCGATCGGACGCAGACCGCCATGGGGCGCCGCCGCCCGTGGATTCTCGCGTCCGTCATCCCCATTGGCCTCGCCTTCTACATGATCTGGAATCCGCCAGTCGGGCTGCAGGGGAGTGCACTGATTGCCTGGATGGGCGTGGGCGTCTTCCTCTTCTACACGTCGATGACCATCGTGATCGTGCCCCACACCTCGCTCGGCGCCGAGCTCTCGATTCACCATCACGAACGCACACGCATCTTCGGCGCCCGGCACGTGATGTGGAGCGTGGGCTCCTTCGTCGCAATTGGAGCCATGGGGTTGATGATCTCCTCCGACGAGCCCCGCGCGCTGGCCTCGCAGATCTCGGTCGTCGCGGCCATAGTGACCGGCATTCTCCTGGTGTGGATGGTGGCAAGTGTGCGGGAGCGGGTCGAGTATCAGGGACGCGGCGAGTCGAAGCCCTTCAAGGCATTCGCGGATGTCCTCCGCAACCGGCACGCTCGCCTCCTCCTCATCGTCTTCCTGATCGAGAGCCTGGGTGGCGCCACGATTGGTGTGCTCACCCCCTACGTGTCCGAATACATCATCGGCACACCGGAGAAGACCCCCCTCTATATCATGGTCTACGCCGTGCCGTCGGCGGCCTCCGTCCCCTTCTGGGTCGCCATGTCTCGCCGATTCGGGAAGAAGCGCCTCTGGATCCTATCCATGCTGGTCACGGCGTTCGGCTTCGGGGCGATGTTCTTCCTGCAGGAGGGCGATGTCGTTCCGATCACGATCCTGGCCTTCCTGCTGGGCATCGGGGCCGGGGCGGGCGCAGTCGTGGCGCCGTCCATCGAGGCGGACGTCATCGACTACGACGAGCTCGAGACTGGGCAGCGCAAGGAGGGTGCCTACTTTGCGGCTTGGAATTTCGTATTCAAGAGCGCGACTGGTGTCACGCTGATGCTGACGGGATTCGTGCTCGAAATGTCAGGCTTCGTGCCCAACGAGATACAGAGCGAGGACGCGAAGCTGGCCCTCCTGAGCCTCTACGCGCTCTTCCCAATGGCCTGCTATCTGCTGGGCACGCTGATCTTCACGCGCTTCAGCCTCGACGAGGCCGAGCATGCGCGGATTCGCCGGGCGCTCGACGAACGCGCCGGGCGTTAGCGCGTGAATCAGAGACGGAAGCGCCCGATCTCTTCTTCGAGCACGTGTGAGCGTTCGGAGAGGTCAGTCAGGCTCGTGCGCAGCTCTTCGCCCCGCACATTGCTCTTTTGCATGACCTCGCGGAAGACCTGCAGGGCTTCGAGGATCTGCTCGCCCTGCTTGCTCTGATCCGTGGTGGCCTCGAGGATCTGCTGAATGCGCGCGGCGACGACCTCCACAGATTGGGTGATCAGGCCGCTCTCCTTGCGCTGTTCCTGAGTCGATCGCTTCACACGCTGCCCGAGATCGCGCATGCGCTCCACGGCGCGCGTAATGTCCGAGCTCGCGTTGTCCTGCTCGTGCGTGCCCCGATTGAGCTGTGCCGCGATGGTCTTCACCTGCGATACGGCGGAGTCCACCTTCTCGATGTCCGCTCTCTGTCGCTCCGAAGAGCTCACGATGGTATGAATGCGCTCGCTCGACTGGCGCGCACTCTCGCCGATCGCACGCAGGATTTCACCGGCCTGGCGTGAGAGCACCACACCATTGCGGACGCGTTCGTTGCCCTGCTCCATGGCGGAGACCGCCGAGCTCACGCCCTCTTGGACGCTCTCGATCAGGCCCGAGATCTCGCGTGTGGATCCGGCGGTCCGCTCAGCCAGGTTGCGCACCTCATCGGCCACCACTGCGAAAGCGCGTCCGTGCTCGCCTGCTTGTGACGAGATGATGGCGGCGTTCAGCGCAAGTAGGTTGGTCTGCTCGACGACGCCCTCGATCACCTTGACGACCTCACCAATCGACTCCGACTTGATGTTCAGGTCGGCGATGATCTCCTCGAGTCCCTCGAAGCTGGTCTGGATCTCCTGCATACCGCCAACCGTCTGCTGCACGCTCTCCATGCCGATCTCGGCCTGCTCTGCGGTCTTCTCCGAGAGCTCGTGGGTCTCCTGGGCGTTGACCTCGACGTCCTTCACGGCGCGCGAGAGCAGACCCAGCGCGGTGATGGTGGAGTCGGTGGACTCGTTGAGCTGGTCGGCGTTGCGAGCAATCTCGCGTATGGCGCCCGTCATCTCGACCACCGAGGATGCGGTCCCATCGATGGTTTCCGAGAGGCTATCCATGTGTGAGGCGATCTCGCCGATGGAGGTGTCCATCTGCAAGGCGGCCGACGACGTTTCCGTTGCCGTATGCGCAACGGTTTCGATGCTGGTGTTGACTTCGCGAATCGAATCGCTGATTCGTTGCACCGACTCCTCGGTGTCGTTGACCGCGATCTCCTGCCGGCTCGCCTCGACGCCCAGGGCGTCGCTGGCATCGCGCAAGGTCTGGCTCACATTGGCGACTGATGCAGTATTGCGGCCCACCTGGGAAACCAATTCGCGCAGGCTCGACACCATGGCGTTGAACGCCAGGGCGAGAGTCCCGAGCTCGTCATCCCGGGAGATGTCCACCTCGACCGAGAGATCTCCCTCCGCCATTCGCCGGGACCCTTCCACCAGTGCGCTGAGCGGATCGGTAATCTGGCGGCGTAGAAGGGAAGCGCCCAGGTAGCAGACGATGAGGGCGCCGGTTGTGACGACGAGGAAGATTTCCAGGTAGCTTCGAAAGAGAGCAGCAAGCTTGCGGGTGTCCGAGCGGATGAAGACCGTACCAATGCGATCACCGTCGATCAGCACCGGTTCGAAGACGTCCAGAGTGCCAGTGCCCCAGTGATGGCCGTCCTCGAAGTTCACTGGGACCGGAAGGTCTTGGACATCGTCGCGCAGATAGCCCGCGAAGGCACTGCCGGCGTCGTCGTAGAGGACGCCGGACATCACATTCGGCTGGGCCTGGAGGGCGCGCAGCATCACCTCGGCGTCGCCCTTGTCGGCGAAGAGCAGCGACGCGCCCGTGTTGTCACCGATCATGAGCGCGATGGTGGTGAGCTGCTCCTCCATGTCGGTGCGCGCTCGCAGGTACTGGCTGCCGAAGAAGGCAGAGGAGGCCAGCGTGAGCGCCAGGCCAGTGGTGAGCATGAAGCTCAGCATCAGCCGGCGGCGGATAGAGTTCCGACCGAGCTCGATCTGCTTCATCGTGTCCATTCCGATGACCTCACCCGATCACGTTCACGATGCGGAGAAGGCGCGCACTGACCTTGAGATTGGCGCTCTCTGCGGCCCTGCGGTTGATTTCCAGGCGAATCTTCTTGCCACTGCGGATGAAATTCGCGACACCACCCATCTCGGCGAAGCCGGTCGCGGCCGAAATGGTGAACACGCTTCGTCCAGACGTCTGCTCGATGAGGGCCCGGTGCTGGCCGGCCTCGCCCTCGGGTACGAAGAAGATGTGACAGCCAGCGGAGTCGACCACGTCGATTCGCTCCTGGATGGCTATGGTGCGGTCGTTCACCGTGTGGTCGCCGATCACCTCGGCCGTCGTCGTGGCGAACTCGGAGTCGTTCAGGACACAGATCACGAAGGGTGCCTGCTCTCCCTCGAAAGAGGACTCGGGCCAGTCGACGAAGCGTGTGAAGTTCAGCAGGAATGCCGCCTTGACCTCCGATTCGCTATAGGAGGCCGAGCCGGATATCGACGGGGCGAGAATCGAAAGGGCCACCATGCTGACCATCAGGGCGGAGGCGAAGCCACCACTAGGGCGCACGCCTGCACTCGATCGCGCGACGTGCTGCATCCTGCGTTTCATCTTCCCTCCGGAGGACTCGGACGTCTCACCTCCAGTGCACTCTTCGGCAGACGGGCCTGGAAACAGAGTCCGCGAACCTTCCTAATTCCGGCAGAAAGTGAGAAAATCTGCGTGCGCGCGCGCGTGCAGATTGCAGGTTGATTGAAGGATTCCGTGCCGATCGCAATCGTGGCCCCGCATGCTGGCTTCCCTGCGCTGCACCGCGGGTGTCCGCGAGAGCTGGGCGACGACCTCGGGCCGCAGGTCGGTGAGATCGTTGTGCTCTTCGGGGCCGGCAATCAGGTCGAAGAGTTCCGTGCGCTCTCGTTCTGCCGGGCCTCAAGGAGCCGGCACCTCGGCCTCGGTCGCTTTGACTGGCTCGCGCCTCTTCGCCTGCGGGGGCGGCTGTGCGAGCCCGCGAAGATCGCAGAGCCCGTTCTTCCCGACCAGGCTGAGGACCCGCTTGCCCTTGGGTCGGTACTCGATGGAGGCCGTCCCGCTCGCGATCGGTCCCTCGCAGACCTCGCTGACGGGCACGATGGCGATCAGGTCAGACGAGCCGCTGAAGCCGAGCCGCGCAGCCTGCGGGAAGGTGCCGCGCAGGAGTGCGACGTCGTCGTCGCGGTGGATGAGCTGGTAGCTCGCCTGGGAGCGTGGTGCGAGCTGGCTGGCGGAGCGGACTTTGCGGTCGCGCCAGATGCGCAGATTCCCGACGCCGAGGACTTGGCAGTGGAAGCCGGCCCGCTCGAATTCGCCGAGCGGACCGCTGTCGATGTAGGTCACCTTCGCACCCGGCTGGAAGATGGAGCGGCAGTCGTCGCCGATGAGTGCATAAGCGAAGAAGTCCTTGCCGCTCATGTCGAGCCTGGCCTCGATGTAGGGACCGCGATCGTTCACCTCGTGAACCGTCATATCGGTTTGCGTCTTCGAAAGGCCGGGGCTCAGGTCCGCGGCGGCGGCGCGCCCGAGAGGGATGCTCTGCGCCGCGCATAGCCCGATCATTGCGATGAGCAGCCACGTCCGAGGGGCGTGCTCTTGCATCGGGATCGGGAGGCAATGCGTCTGCATCGTCGGCTCCTGCAGTCCACGAGCGGACCGTCGACACGCGCGATGGTGGCAGACGGTCGGCAGGTCTACAACACGAGTGCGCAGGGCCCTCGGGGTGGGAGTCGTCGAGCTGCATCGGCCGATGCGGTAAGCGGTCGCGCATCGAATCGGATCAGGTCGTGGACGCGGCCACCCGATACGGGACGAAGGTGGCCAGTCCATCTCGGAGCGACCTATGATCGATGCAGCCGAGTCTCTTCAGCGACCGCGCAAGCGACGGCGGTCGAGACGTCGCAAGCTGGCTGAGAGCGTCGCGCTCGTGCTCGGAGTGCCGGCCCTGATCTTCGTCGTGCTCGCTCTCTTCGTGGACGTGATCGAGTATCGACCGGTGCAGGCCAAGGCTCCGGATATGACCGGTGTGATGCCGGTCGAGCGCATCGAGATTCCGCCTCTTCGTCTGCACGACGACCCCGATCGGCCTTCGCTGCTGCTCCGGTAGCGACGGATCCTTCGGATTCGCTGACCGCCCTGCCGATGCGAGAGCGGTCGGTTCCCCGGATCCCTTGCTAGATCTCGAGTTCGTCCTGTGGCTTCGGGATTTCCGGCGAGAGCGGCGAGCGGCCAAAGATGAACGCAAGCGGCCGCTCCACGATGGCGAGGGACGCACGCATGGTCCCCCAGCCCAGGCCGAGGGCCCCGCAGTCGTTCTCGGGCCGCTGGCTGAAATCGCCGAGTGGGCGCTTGAACGTATAACGCGCGGGTGCCTGGATGCAGCGCTCCAGCACGTGATGGGTGCGACCGCTGCCGAGTGCGAGTGGGTACGCGACCAGTGTCACAGCCGCTCCCACCAGCGTCTCGACGGCGCCGATGGGTCGCTCGATGACCGCGTCGTACATCATGACCCCCGCGGAGCGCGGTTGGCTCTTCGCTCCCGCCTGGCGGGGTGCCGCAGCCAGAATGAGAGCGAGCAACAGAAGTGCGAGCGCCGGGTGAGAGCGGGGTCGGACTCGTGCACGCCCTTGTGCGAGCACCTGGGGGACGGGACTTGCCATCGTCTCCTCTTCATCGTCCACCCCAGACTCCGGCATGACTCGACCTGCGAGCCGCCTTCTTGAACGCGCGTGCGATGCCGCCGCGCTGCGTGTGGGAGAGTGGGTCTGATAAGCTCTGCGTATGCCCGGTCAGGTGCATTGCGAAGTAGAGCACCACGTCGGCTGGATCGTCTTCGACCATCCGGAGCGGCGCAATGCGCTCTCGGCGAATATGTGGGCCGAGCTCTCCGAGGCCGCGCGTCGCCATCAGGCAGACGACGAAGTTCGTGTCGTCGTCATGCGCGGTGCGGGCGACACCGCGTTCGTGTCCGGCGCCGATATCTCACAATTCGAGGGCTCGGGCGGTGGTGAGGTGCAGGGAGGGCTGGTGCGTGGTGGCGGCAATGCCTTCAACGATCTCGCGGCTCTCGACAAGCCGCTGATCGCCATGATCCACGGCTGGTGCATCGGCGGAGGTCTGGCCGTCGCCCTGATGGCGGATATGCGTTATGCCGACGAGGGGGCGCGCTTCGGCATTCCGGCGGCACGGCTGGGTGTCGGATACGACCTGGGTGGCATCGAGGCATTGGCGGATGAGGTCGGGCTCTCACGCGCCAAGGAGATCCTCTTCACGGCCGATCGCTACACGGCCGACGAGGCGCTTGCGATGGGACTGATTGGGAAGGTGCTCCCGAAGCCCGAGCTCGAAGGCTATGTGCGCGATCTCGTCGGTCGAATCGCTGAGAATGCGCCCCTCACGGTGCGCAGTGTGAAGATTCTTTCGCGCGAGATCCGGCGCGAGTCCGCGCAACGCGACGCCGCGAAGGTGAAGGCCGCCGTCGCCGCCTGCTTCGAGAGCGAGGATTTCGCAGAGGGCGTAGAGGCCTTCCTGCAGAAGCGCGCGCCGCGCTTCAAGGGACGGTGAGGATCCGGAGTGGGCTTGGCGGGACAGTACGCGCCACGTGATGACGAGCCCGGAGCGCTCTCCGGGATCCGGGTCGTCGATTTCACGATCGCGCGTGCAGGCCCGACCTGCGTGCGACAGCTGGCCGACATGGGGGCGGAGATCATTCGGGTCGGCGGACCTCTTCGCCATGATCTCGGCGGGTCGGACAGCCACAACCTCAATCGCAACAAACGCTCGATCCTGATTGATCTGAAGCACGACGAGGGGCGTGCTGTCTTTCGCCGGCTGGTGGAGAGCGCCGACGTGCTGGTCGAGAACTTCCGCGCCGACGTGAAGCAGCGCCTCGGGATCGACTACGAGACGGTCGCGCAGACCAATCCCCGCATCGTCTACGCCAGCATCTCCGGCTTCGGCCAGGAGGGCCCCTACGCGACGCGTCCCGGTCTCGACCAGATCGCGCAGGGCATGGGCGGACTCATGAGTGTCACGGGACCGGCGGGCTCGGGACCCTGGCGCGCGGGCATCGCCGTCTCGGATACGGCGTCGGGCACCTTCCTCACCCAGGGTGTGCTGGCCGCTCTCTACGCCCGCGAGCGCACGGGTCGAGGGCAGTGGGTCCACACCTCGCTCCTCGAGGCGATGATCAACTTCATGGACTTCCAGGCGGCACGCTGGCTGATCGATGGGGTGGTGCCTGCTCAGGCGGGCAACGACCACCCGACCCTCTTCCCGATGGGCGCGTTCGCGACCAAGGACGGAAGCATCAACATTGCCGTCCTCTCCGGCTGGGACCGTTTCGTGGCGGCCATCGAGGCGCCGGAGCTCGCTGACGATTCCCGCTTCGCCGACTTCGACTCGCGGATCGCGCATCGCGAACCGCTGCGCGAGGCTGTCGAGGCGCGCCTGCGCACGCGCACGAGTGCCGAGTGGATCGAGGTGCTGACGGCGGCGGATCTACCCTGCGGACCCATCCTCGCCATGGATGAGGTCTTCGGCGATCCGCAGGTGCGACACCTCAATCTCACCCGGCAGGTCGTGCACGAAACGGACGGCGAGATGGCGGTGCTGCGTCATCCCGTGACTTTCTCGGAGACGCCGACCAGCGTGCGCAGCGGGCCGCCGCTGCCCGGGCGCCACACGCGCGAGATCCTGGGCGAGCTCGGCTACGCGGCGGATGAGATCGATCGGCTGCACGCCGCGGGTGCGGTGGCCAGCGAGCGCTGAGCTCAGAAGCGGTCGAGCAGCCAGCGCGCACGCGCCAGCCCGACCCGAAGCGTTTGGCACTCCGTACCGCGAGGCAGCGAGAATCCGGTCTGCCGCTGGCTCTCGGCCGGGATCTGGTCGAGCGCAACCGCGAAGGCTTCGCCCCCGCAGTCGACCTCGACGACCGCCTTGTCGATCTCCTGGCGGGCGCGGTTATGGCCCGTCACGCCGACTTCGATGCGGCCGTTCCAGAGGCGTCGCGCCTCGGAGTGGATCTCCAGCCAGGGCGCCACGTCGAGCTGACGGTCGCCGGCGCGATGCCGGCCGCGAAGGTCGATTCGCTTGCGATCGTGGTCGAGGGAGACCTGAAACTGGCGCGAGACGTTGAGTCCGAGCAGGCCCACCGCCGGTGGGTTCGCGCAGCTGTCGCAGACCGCCACCGTGACCCACTCGACGGGCTCGTCTCCCATCCAGATTGCGTCCACCAGTACGAGCGGCGCCTCGATGCGCCCGTTCGCGGTCTGCAGTGTGACGCGTGGAGCGCTGACGGGGACGTCGAGACCGAGGGCCCGCAGTGTCCGCTCGTCGAGTGTCGTGAACGTGGCTCCGGTGTCGAAGATCATGTCGAACTGCTCGCCGAGCCGGGGCCCGTCGATATCTACCTTGATTCGGAGGCTGCGTTCGTCGCCCTCGTAGGGGAGCTTCACCAGGATCATTTCGTCCTCCGGCTCCGGGGGGCGGATGCGAATTCGCCGACTCGGCCGAGATTGGGCCTGGCTGCTCGCGGTGTTCGCCGCGGTCGCCATGCTCGGCAAGACCGGCGCTTGGTCGCGCCCGAGTAGCCCCACCGCTGCGGCCGCGAGGTCGCCCGCCGCGCTGGAGACCTGCTCGCCGCTGGCCGCCATCAGCCACCGTGTGCCCGCCGCGGCCGCGGGCACGCGCTCGCCCGGGAAGTAGAGCGGTAACGCGGCCAGCAACGCCAGCGACCAGAGCCACGCTCCAACCAACCAGCGCATCCGGCGTGGCCCGCCGAGCAGCACGCCCAGGCCCAGGATCGGTAGGAGGCTGAGGGCGAGCGCGCAGGCCAGAGCGAGGCCGGCGGGCACACCCCGCTTCAAGCCGAGCCCGATCAGCGTGGCCAGAACAACCACCCACGGCAGACCCGTGGCGAACCCGCAGAGGATCGCTACGGCCGCGCGCCTGCGCGGACCGTGATCGCCGACACCCGCTCGGATGGTCGTCAGCTTCGCCCCCTTTGCGGCCCGGGACCGCGCATCTGATCCGCCCGATAGCGTCGCTGCACTTCGTGTGGGACACCGTTGGACGCCGCGAGGTTAGCCCTTCGACCTGTTCCGGCGCGCGGGGTCGCGGCCACGGCGTGCGAGGGCAGGGCTGCTACATTCTGCGGCCCATGCGACAGCGGTACGCTCTCATCCTCGTCCTGATGACCTCGCTGCTCTCGCCGGGCTGCAGGATGCTTGCGAGCTCCGCCACCACGCGCCTGGCAGAGAGCGTCTCCGCTGCAGTGCTCGACCAGAACGACGCGCTGCTGGTTCGCGACGGCGCTCCCGCCTATCTGATCGCCATCGACGGCCTGATCGAGGGCGACCCGAAGAACGAGACGCTGCTGCTCACCGGGGCGCGTCTCTACTCCGCTTATGCGTCCGCGTTCGTCGAAGATCCGGAGCGGGCTAGCCGGCTCACGAACCGCGCCCACGGCTATGGGAATCGGGCCATCTGCGAGCGGAGCAAGGAGCTCTGCGCTGCCTCGAAGGGAAACTTCGACGGCTTCGTGGCTGCACTGCAGGGTACCCGCTCCAAGGACCTGCCGGCCCTCTATGGGTACGGCAGCGTCTGGGCAGGCTGGGTCCAGGTGAACTCTGCGGATTGGAACGCCATCGCGGATCTGCCGAAGGTGCAGGCCGTGATGGAGCGCGTCGTGGAGCTCGACGACGGCTACGAAGAAGGGGGCGCGCACCTCTATCTGGGTCTCCTCTACACGCTTCGCCCGGCGAGCCTGGGGGGCAAGCCCGAGCTCGGCCGCAAGCATTTCGAGCGCTCCATCGAGCTCAGTGGCGGCCGCAACCTGATGGCCAAGGTCTTCTTCGCCAGTCAGTACGCGCGTCTGGTCTTCGACCGCCCGCTTCACGACGCGCTGCTGCATCAGGTGCTCGACGCCGATCCCAATGCCCGGGGCTACACCCTGACAAACACGCTTGCCCAGGAGCAAGCTGAGGTTCTGCTCGCAGACGCCGACGAGTACTTCTGAGCGTGTGCCCCGTCACCCGAACGATGCCCCCCCCCGCTCTCCTCCAAGGAGCCAAATGTCCGTCCCCGCCCTCCGACTGCTGATCGTCCTCGCGGCCCTCGCCCTCCTGGCCCCGAGCGCTTCGGCTCGCACTCTGAAGATCGCCACCGTGGTGCCCGACGGCAGCAGCTGGCTGGTCGAGATGCGCAAAGCTGGCAAGGAGATCGAGGAGCGCACGGAGTCCCGCGTCAAGCTCAAGTTCTATCCCGGCGGCGTGATGGGCAACGACAAGACCGTGTTGCGCAAGCTTCGGGCCGGCCAGCTACAAGGCGGCGCATTCACGAGTGGTGCACTGGCGGCCATCTATCCCGACATCGAGCTCTACAGCCTGCCGCTGCTCTTCAGAAACTACGAGGAGGTCGACCTCGTTCGTACGCAGCTCGACCAGCAGCTGAAGGACGGTCTCGAAGAGAAGGGCTTCGTGGCCCTCTCCATCACGGATGGCGGCTTCGCCTACGTGCTCTCACAGAAGCCGATGGGCCGGGTCGAAGACATGTCGGGGGCGAAGGTCTGGCTCGTCGAGGATGACAAGATGAGCGAGATCGCGCTCGAGCTGGCCGGAGTCTCGCCCGTGCCGCTCCCGATCGCAGACGTCTACACGGCGCTGCAGACGGGCCTGATCGACACTGTCGCTGCGCCGCCGATGGCCGCCATCGCATTCCAATGGCACACGAAGATTCGCTACTTGACCGACGAGCCGCTGATGTACCTGACCGGTGTCGTGGCCATCGACCGCAAGGCCTTCGACAAGATCAGCAAGGCCGATCAGGCGGTGGTGCGTGAGGTGGTCGCCGCAGCGGGCGATCGGCTCGATGCGGATAATCGCGCCGGCGAGGACAACGCACGCGATGCGCTGCGCAATCAGGGCATTGATTTTGTCAAGCCCTCCTCGGCGGAGGAGGTAGGGCGCTGGCACGATATCAGCGCCGAAGCCATCGAAAAGCTCCGCACGATGGGCCGCTACGACGACGCCACGATCCAGAAGATCCAGTCGATCCTGCAGAATCATCGGACGGGACCCGCAGCGTCTCGATGAGCGATCCGGCGTCGCAGGGCGTCGCGGCGCGTGCGCTCGCATGGCTGCATGCGCTCGAGGACATTGTCCTCGCACTCTTGCTCGGCGCGATGGTGCTGCTGGCGCCGCTCCAGATCTTCTTGCGAAACTTCTTCGATCTGGGGATCGCGTGGGCGGACCCACTGCTGCGGGTCCTCGTGCTCTGGGTCGGCCTGCTCGGCGCTGTGGCGGCCAGCCGGGGCAATCGCCAGATCAGTGTCGACGTCGTGTCGCGGCTGCTCGCGCCGCGCCCGCAGGCCGCGCTTGGCGTAGTGACCGGGGCCTTCACCACCTTCGTCTCTGCCTTCGTGGCCTGGCAGGCGGCCCGCTTCGTGGCCACCGAGTTCCAATACGAGAGCATCGCCTTTTCTGATATTCAGGCCTGGATCTTCCAGATCGTCATCCCCTTCTCGTTCGGCGCCATCGCACTCCGCTACGCGCTCTACACGATTGTCGACGCCGCCGTGGCGCTCGGTCTGCGCGAGCCGTCCGACGACGGGCCGCACGGAATCGGCTCGGCCGCGACCGAGGAGGGCCACGCCTCGTGATCATGGGCCTGCTCCTGCTGCTGCTCGCTCTGGCGGGTGCGCCGCTCTTCGCAGTGATCGTCGCAAGCGCGCTGCTCGGTTTTCACTCGGAGGAGATCAATCTCTCGGTGGTGGGAATCGAGATCTACCGGCTGGCCGAGATGCCGGTGCTGCTCGCGATCCCGCTCTTCACCTTCGCGGGCTACCTGCTCGGCGAAAGCCGAGCACCGCACCGGCTCGTGCGACTCACCAACGCATTGCTCGGCTGGCTGTCGGGAGGGCTCGCGATCGTATCGCTGGCGGCGTGTGCGCTCTTCACCGCCTTCACGGGCGCTTCCGGGGTGACCATCGTGGCGCTCGGCGCGCTCCTCTACCCGGCGCTGCGCGAGGCCAACTACCCCGAGCGTTTCAGCCTCGGTCTCATCACCACGTCCGGCAGCCTGGGCTTGCTCTTCGCGCCGGCGCTGCCGCTGATCCTCTACGGCGTCGTGGCCCAGCAGATGAACCTCGACGTGCCGGTGAAGATCGACGATCTCTTCGCCGCCGGCCTGGTGCCCGGGCTGCTGATGCTGGTGCTGCTCTCCCTCTACAGTATCTGGAAGGTTCGCGGGCAGACGCGGCTCTCCGAGGGCTTTTCGATCGCTGAAGCTTGGGCGGCGATTTGTGAGGCGAAGTGGGAGATTCCCCTACCGCTGGTGGTGCTGGGCGGCATCTACAGCGGTTTCTTTGCGCTCTCCGAGGCCGCTGCCGTGACGGCGCTCTACGTTCTGATCGTCGAAGTCGTGATCCAGCGTGAGGTCCCGCTGCGCAAGCTGCCCGCCGTCATGCGCGAGTCGATGGTGCTCGTCGGCGCCATCGTGATCATCCTCGGTGTCTCGCTCGCCTCCACGAATTACCTGATCGACACCGAGGTGCCCACGCGGCTCTTCGACGTGATCCGCGCCCAGATCGACAGCAAGCTCACCTTCCTGATCCTGTTGAACATCTTCCTGCTCGCGCTGGGCATGATGCTCGATATCTTCTCGGCCATCGTAATCGTAGTGCCGATCATCCTACCGATTGCGATTGGCTACGGGATTCATCCCGTCCACCTCGGCATCATCTTCCTCGCCAATATGCAGATCGGCTACATCACGCCGCCGGTGGGCATGAATCTCTTCATCGCCAGCTATCGCTTCGAGCGACCTGTGCTGGATGTATATCGCGCGACGGTACCCTTCTTCGTGATCCTGCTGCTCACAGTCCTCGTAATCACCTACTGGCCGGCGCTGAGCCTCTTCCTCATCTCCTAGGGTCAGCGTTCGCGAATCTTCGCCGCGCAGAATCGAGTAGGCTGGCGGTGTGACGGCCAATCAATCCGACGACGCCCATCTCTCCGAGGACGACCGGCACGAGCGCATCCTCGCCGATGAAGGCCACAATCTAGTCACCCTCGCCGTGTCGACGATCCTCGTCCGTGTCGGTTGGATCTTCAAGGTCGAGAGCGTGATCATGCCGGCCTTTCTGGACAGCATTGCAGGCGCCGGCTGGCTGCGCGGGCTCTTGCCCGTGATGAATCGGCTCGGGCAGAGCCTTCCTTCCTTCCTGCTCTCACGACGCCTCAAGCTGACACCGCGCAAGCGCAGCATCCTGCTCGCGAGCGCATTCGGGATGTCGGTGCCCTTCGGGATCCTCGCCGCCCTGCTCTTCTGGCTCGGCCCCGGGCCTCCGGGCTGGTTCGCCGCTCTCTTTCTCATCCTCTACGGCTTCTTCTTCGCCTCCACGGGCCTCAACGCGCTCGCCCTCGGGACCTTGCAGGGAAAGCTCGTGCGTGCGCATCGGCGTGGTCGTCTGCTGGCAGTGGCCACGATGGGGGGCGCACTGCCGGCAATCGGCTTCGCGGTCTGGCTCCTGCCGGGCTGGCTCGAGCTGGGTGCGGCCGGCTGGCCACTGATCTTCTCGTTCACCTGCGTGAGCTTCGCGCTCTCGGCCGGTGTGGCGCTGGCGATCCGAGAGCCCCCGGATGACTACCAGGAGGCGCGCGCCGGGGTGGTCGAGCAGCTGGCCGGCGGTTGGCGGATCCTGCGCACCGACCACGAGTATCGGCGTCTGGTCATCGTCGGCGTCCTCTTTACGACCATGTTGATGCTGATTCCCCACTACCAGGCGCTCGGTCGCGTCCGGCTCGGCCTGGGCGGAGCGGACATGATGGTCTGGGTGATTGCACAGACGGCGGCGGGCGGGATTGCGAGCGTGCTCATCGGTCCGATCGCGGACAAATATGGGAACCGCTTCAGCTTCCGATTGGTGGCGGCCGGAAGTGCGCTCGTGCCCTGTCTGGCCGTCGCGATCGCGGGCCTCAGCCGCGAACTGGGCGGCGAACTCTATCCGCTGGTCTTCCTCGGCCTCGGCATGACGCCGGTCGGCTTTCGGCTGCTCTCGAACTACATCCTGGAGCTGGCTCCGGAGTCCGATCATCCCCGCTATTTGAGCCTATTTCAGCTCTGCGCGGCGGTGATGGTGTTGTGGTCGCCGCTGCTGGGCTGGCTGATCGATCGAATCGGTTACACGCCCGTCTTCCTGGCCGTGAGCGGCGCCATTGCCGCCGCGGCGCTCTTGACCTTCGGCCTGGTCGAGCCGCGCCGTCGCACACGCGGCGGGTGAGCGTCTGCTACTCGATGGCGTCTGCTACTCGATGGCGTCTGCTACTCGATGGCGTCTGCTACTCGATGTAGCCGAGTGCGCGCAGTGACTCCTCGACGTTCTGCGGAAGCGGACCGGCCTGGCTGCGCTCGGGCCGCCGCTGCCTGCCCTCGCGGATGTCGGTCTCGAGCGCATCCCGTAGTCGCTGCTGCGCGGCCCGCGCAAGCGGATCGCGCGTGACGTCCACGGCTGTCCGCTCACCGGGATCCGTCTGGAGATCGTATAGCTGGAGCTGGCTCTGACGTACGTCCCACACCAGCTTCCAGCGCGAGTCGCGCGCCGTGAGCATCTCGATGCCGTCCAGCTCGAGGCCCGCCAGCAGCGGCTCGTCGGGTGTGCGCGGCGTGCCCAGGAGCGAGCGACCGTCCACGCCGTCGGGAACGGGTACTCGTACGAGATCGAGGATCGTGGGCAGGATGTCGACCGATTGACCGGGATGCACGATGCGTCCGCCCGCCGGCACGCGTGGGTTCATCGGATGACGGATCGCCAATGGAACGCGGAGCAGCTCCTCGGTGAGTGCCCGTCCGTGACCGCGCCTTCCGTGCTCCCAGAACTCCTCGCCGTGGTCGGAGGTGAGTATGACCAGCGTATCGTTGCGCAGCCCCTGCTCGTCCAAGGCCTTCAACACGGCGCCGAAGCTGTGGTCGTTATAGGTGATCTCCGCGCGGTAGAGCTCGCGAATGCGCGCCTTGTCGCGCTGGCTCAGATCCTTGCGATTGATCGACGCGGGAAGCCCCGTCACGCGCGTGCCCGGACGCTCGAGGGCTGGATCGAAGCGGCGCGGCGGCGTATAGGGGGAGTGCGGATCGATGGAGAGTACGACGAGTAGGAAGGGCCGCGGTGCTGCCTCGATCCAGCCGATCGCATCGCCGCCGACCTGCTCGGAGGTGGCGACCAGCTCCGAGCCCCGCACCACCCCCGGCTGCGAGCGCGTGAAGAGCTCGAAGGTGGCGTCGAATGTGCGGTCGAAGCCGAAGACGCTGCCCACATTCGGGTTGGCACTGACCAGGGCAGTCGCGTAGCCGCGCTCGGAGAAGATCGCGGCGAGCGTGGTCAGGTCTTCGGGCAGGCGGTCGGCCCGGCCGGCCGTCGCGTGATTCCACGGGTGGCGTCCGGTCAGGATCGAAGCCATCGAGGCACGCGTCCACGACGAGCTGGCCCAGACCTGCTCGAAGACGACGCCCTGCCGGGCGAACTCGTCGATATGCGGCGTCGTCGCCTTCGCGCCCCCGTAGGCGCCGAGGCCATCGGCGCGCAGTGTGTCGATGACGTAGAGCACCACGTTGGGCGGTCGGCCCGTCAAGTCGCCGCAGCCAGCGAGCAGGGCGACGATCACCGTAGCGAGCAGAAAGCTGGATCGATCGCGTGGCCCGAGCTGGGCGAGGAGGCGGTCGCGCATGCAGGCAGACGCTTAGCACGCCCTGCACTCCGGCCAGGAGATCGACGCGAGTCTCTTGGAAAGACCGAGGATCGGAGCGGATCAGAACTCGCTCTGACCGTCCGACTGGCCGCAGGGACCGACGACCTGCGTGATCGTGGCGGACGACGTCTTGGGATCCCACACGCCCTGGCAGCCGAGTGCGCCCACGATCGGATTCTGTGTCGACAAGTCGGGCATCAGATAGCCCCAGAGCTGGGCCGTGCCGTTTCCGTCTATGTCTGCGGCCGCCTCGGCGGTGAACGCAGTCGACTCCACGGTGACGGAATACTGGAAGAAGACCTCGCCCTCCGGCCTCCAGCCCAGCGTGTCGAAGTTGCCACCGACCGGGCCCACATCGACGAAGGTCGTGGCCTTCCTACCGCCGTAGCTGGCCGGGGAGGCGGGTGCCGAGATGTAGCTGCCGAACTCGGCGAGCACAGCCTCTTCGGCCGTGCGGATGGCGCCGAGATTCATCTTGGCCTCGGAGCTCTTCGAGCGCAGCTGAAAGCGCCTGAAGTTGGGGATCGCCGTGGCAGAGAGGATTCCGACGATCGCGACCACGATCATCAGCTCGATCAGCGTGAATCCGCCTCGCCGGGCTCCGCTTATCCGTGATTCGTCCGCCATCACGCACACTTCCAATTCGAGAGCAATCGTGCTCTTCGACCGACGCGGAAGCGGCCTGAAGCCGATTCGCCGAGCTACGCACGAGATGCCGGTGGGACGCGGAGAGGTCGCCGTCATTGCTATGCTGAACTCCCTGCGGGTGGCTCGTCTGGAGCGCCCGAATCCGGGCGACGGGGAGGAGTGGGTATGGGAGAGATCACCGAGCTGGCCGAGCGCGCCTGGGTGGGTGAGCTCGGAGAGATCAACGTGCACCCCGGGCGTGTGCTGGTGGCCTTCGAGGAGCTCGCCCCGCATTTCGGATTCATGTCGGCCTTCTCGAACGCGCTCGTGCTCGACACCGAGGAGGGTCTGGTCTTCGTCGACACGAGCAGC
Source organism: Deltaproteobacteria bacterium (assembly GCA_019310975.1). Classification (GTDB taxonomy): domain Bacteria; phylum Myxococcota_A; class UBA9160; order UBA9160; family UBA4427; genus JAFDDH01. Next base: position 71,996 of record JAFDDH010000010.1, read on the forward strand.
TTCTTCCATGCCAACCAGCTCTTCGAAGGCGTGCGCAAATGGTCGAAGCAACGCGTCCACACCGGGATCTACACCCATGGTCACGTCGACCACGTATTCGGTCTGCTCCGCTTCTACGAGGAGGCGCGTGAGCAGGGCTGGCCCGAGACTCGCATCATCGCCCATCGGGCCTGCCCGGCGCGATTCGATCGCTACGTTCTCACCAACGGCTATAACGGCATCATCAACGCCCGCCAATTCGACTTCCCCAAACCGACCTTCCCGAAGGAGTATCGCTACCCCGACGAGACCGTGTCGCGCGAGCGCACCCTCGAAGTCGGTGGCGAGACGATCGAGCTGCGCCACGATCGCGGCGAGACGGACGATCATCTCTGGGCCTGGCTACCGCACCACAAGGCGATCTATACCGGCGACCTCTTCATCTGGGCGGCGCCAAATTGTGGCAATCCGCAGAAGGCGCAACGCTACCCTCGCGAGTGGGCGCAGGCATTGCGCAAGATGGACGAGCTCGGCGCCGAGACCCTGCTGCCTGGCCACGGGCCGCCCATCCTGGGCGCCGACCGTGTCTCCCAAGCGCTCCGCGAGTCTGCTGAGCTGCTCGAGACGCTTACCGAGCAGACACTGGCGATGATGAACGAGGGTGCGCCCCTCAACGACATCATGCACGACGTCGTCGTGCCGGAGGCGCTGCTCGAGCGCCCCTACCTGCGGCCCATCTACGACGACCCACGCTTCATCGTGCGCAATCTCTGGCGCCTCTACGGTGGCTGGTACGACGGCAATCCGGCGCATCTCATGCCATCGCGCGAGCGCGATCTTGCACGAGCCGTGGCCCAGCTGGCCGGTGGTGCGCGTGCGCTCTCCGTCGAGGCCGAAGCGCGGCTGGCGGACGGCGACCTTGCAGTGGCCTGCGAGTTGGCCGAGTTCGCGTGGCGTGCAGATCCCGATGACGCCGGCGTACGCGGTGTTCGATCTACTGTCTACCGAGCCCGTGCCGAGCACGAGTCGAGTCTGATGGCCAAGGGCATCTTCGAGGCCGCGGCACGCGATAGCGATCCGCCCACGGAGTGAGCGTGTGGTGAGCGTGTGGTGGGCGTGTGGTGGGCGTGTGGTGAGTGTGCAGCGGGCGTGTAGAGTCAGCGTAGTGAGTGTGGCGAGCGCAGTGAGTGTGAGTCGAGGAGGGCGCGATGGCACAGCGTGATGTCGGCCACGTGGCCGTGGTCGTGGGCGCAGGGGCGAGCCGCGGACTCGGCGGCGCGCTCGCGCGGCGATTCGCGCGCGAGGGCTTGCATACCTTCGTGGCCGGGCGCACCCAGGAGCGCCTGGATGCGTTGGTGGGTGAGATCGAGGCCGAGGGCGGCCAGGCGACCGCTGTGGTGACCGACACCACGCAATCGCGTGACGTCATCCGCCTGCTCGATCGCGCCTTGGATGAGGGAGGCTCGCTGGATCTCGTGGCCTACAACGCGGGTAATAATCGTTTCAGCGGCCTGCTCGACATGGACGACGACTTCTTCGAGGAGCTGTGGCGGCTCTGCTGCTTCGGCGGCTTTCTGGTCGGGCGCGAATCCGTGCGCCGCATGCTTCCGCAGGGGTCGGGAAGCATCCTCTTCACCGGGGCCACTGCATCGATCCGGGCGCGACCACCCTTTACGGCGTTCGCTTCCGCGAAGGCCGCGCTGCGCGGAGTCGTTCACGGCATGGCGCGCGAGTTCGGCAAGCAGGGCATCCACGTCGGCCACGTGATCGTCGATGGGATGATCGACGGCGATCAGCTCAACACTCGCTTCCCGCAGTTCAAGCAGGAGAAGGGCGAGAACGGTATGCTGGATATCGACGCCATCGCGGACGCTTTCTGGTCGCTGCATGTCCAGCATCCATCGGCTTGGACGCTCGAGCTGGACGTGCGCCCCTACAAAGAGCAGTTCTGACCAGCGCACCGCCATGTCGCATCGGATGCCCCGCCGCGTCGAGACCGAGCGATTGGTGTTGCGGCCGTGGCGCGAGAACGACGTCGACAGGCTGCTCGACGCCATCACGTCGAGTCTCGAGCACCTGCGTGCCTGGCTGCCCTGGGCTCTACACGAGCCCGAGTCGAGGGAGGCCAAGCTCGACCGGATCCGCGTGGCAGAGGCTGCATTCGAGTCCGGTGAGCGCTGGTTCTTTGGTCTCTTCGATCCGGGTGAGAGGCGACTCCTCGGCGGGGTGGGGATCGAGCCCCTCAGCGACGGTGTCTCGGCAGTCGCCGAGCCTGATTGGGCACGCGAGATCGGCTACTGGATCAGAGCGGATTCGGTCGGTCGCGGGCTCTGCTCCGAGGCCGTGGGGGCGCTGACCGCGCTGGGCTTTCGTGACGCGGGACTCGGGCACCTCGAGATCCAATGTGATCCTGGCAATCGGGCCAGCTCACGGATCCCCGAGCGGCTCGGCTATCGCCACGTCGAGACACACAGAGGCAACAAGCGCACACCAACAGGTGAGCTGCGCGACACGATGGTCTGGGTGATGGGCCCTCTTGAGCTCGACGCCTCCCCGGCGTCTGCGATCGCATATCGCGTGCGAGACGCTTGAGAGGTCCCGGGGGCGATGGGTGGGCTCGGGTGTGCCGGATCCCGGCTAGCTCGCGGCCCCGCCCGTTGTCTCAGGAGCCTCGCTGATCGCCTCGAGCTCGCGCCCTCGCGTCTCGGGCACCGCCAAGAGGGCCAGACCGCCGCCCAGCAGAACCAGCGTCGCACAGCCGAGTGTTTGGACCAGCAGCAGCCAGCCCGTCGATGTGCCGCGATGCGAGGTCGAGAAGAGCTCGGCGCTCAGTGCGCGCAGGATTACCTCGCCCGCCGAATTGCAGAAGACGAAGAGTCCCCAGCTCAGGATCAGTAGCGAGGCAGGGCCGAAGAAGAAGAGGAAGCCGAAGAGGGGGGCGATGCAGAAGCCCAGGCTGCCCACCACTCGCCGTCCGAAGCGGTCGCTGCCGCGCCCGCCCAGAACACTGCCGAGCACGCCAATCCCGCCGCCGAGGATCACCATCAACGAGTAATCGGCCGGGCTCCAGCCGTGGACGGTCTGCACGTAGTAACTCGTGTACTGGAACAGCCCGATGCCGCCGATGGCGGACAGGAAGGCGGCGCCGCCGATGGCGGCTGCGCGCCGCGGGTGCGTGCGCAGCATCTCATCGATCGGTCCGAGCCAGCTGCGCAGCCCGCCCTCGGATGCTGGGCCGGAGGCCTGCAACTCCGCCTCTTCGAAGCGCTGAGTCTCCTGCAGGCTGCGCCGGAAGAAGGGAATCAGTAGGACCGGAACGAAGCCGATGGCGTAGAGGCTGCGCCAGCCGAAGGGGAGCACATTCACGGCGGCGTAGAGGAGCGCACAGACCCCGTACCCCATGCCGCCCAGCACCGTGAGTAGGCCGAGTCCAGCGCCGCGATGCTCGGCCGGGAACTCCTCGACGACGATCACGAGTGCGAGCGCGGCGGCGGTGAGCATGAAGGCGCGCGCGAAGACTTGCGCGGCGGTGAATTGCAGGGGTGTCTGGCAGAATGCCGTGAGCATCGTCCCCACGCTCATGCCCGTCAGCGCGAGCAAGAAGATCCGCCTTCGTCCGAGCCGATCGGCCAGGGGTAAGAGCAGGAACGTGGCGACTCCACCGAGGCGAATCGCGCCCAGGTAGAAGCCAGCGTCCTCGGCGGGTATGCCCAGATCCGGCGCGATCTGGGGCAACGCGGCGTTGATCATGCCGAGGTCGTATTGCTCGAAGAAGAGGCCGAGGGCGACCAGCCCCAGCACCCGGCGCGCGCTCTCCGGCAGCACCGGGGTGGCGCCGAAGAAGGGGCGCAGGTACCACGGATTGCGGGGCGCTTGC
>JAFDDH010000074.1 GCA_019310975.1 Deltaproteobacteria bacterium
ACTTCATCAAGGTCGGGACCTGCTCCGTGGTCCTGCAGATGATCGAGGACAACTATATCAACAAGGACTTCACGCTTCGCAATCCGGTGAAGGCCATCAAGGACATCACCTACGACGTCAGCTGCAAGCGGCGTCTGCGCCTGGACAATGGGCGCGAGTACTCGCCGATCGAGATCCAGCGCGAGTATTGCGAGCTGGCTCAGAAGTACATCGAGCAATATCCCGTCAGCGACGAGCACAAGGAGGCGGTCGGCATGTGGCAGCACGTGCTGGACTGCCTCGACGAGGACCCCAACCTCCTCGACAAGAAGATCGACTGGGTGATCAAACGCCGCCTGATCGAGTCCTACATCGATCGCCACGGAGCATCGTGGAGCGATCCCAAGGTCTTCATGATGGACCTGCAGTACCACGACATCCGTCGCTCGCGCAGCCTCTACTACCTGCTCGAGCGCAACGGGGCCGTGGACCGCATCTTCACCGACGAGGAGGTCGACGAGGCAAAGACCGAGCCGCCGCACAATACACGGGCGCGGATGCGCGGCGAGTTCATCAAGCTCGCGCGCGAGAACTCGATCCAGTACGACCTGGATTGGTCGAACATCCGGCTCGGCAACCTGCTGAACGTGCGCGTTATCTGCAACAACCCCTTCGAGACCGACACCGAGAAGGTGGCGGAGCTCGTGCGCACGATTCAGAAGACCAATTTGCGCAAGACCAGCCTCTCGAAGCTCGTCATCCAGTCCTGACCCTGACCCTGACCCCGGTCGCCTTCAGCCCGCAGGCACCCGACGAACCCGGGCACCGGCCCGAGCACGACCGTGACTCCGCGCCTCGCGGGTGAAGAGTCGGCGTTCGGCCTTCCGCTTCCGCGGGCAATCTGCCATCCTCCCCGAAGTGGTCGGATCTGTTCGCCTGGGGGGGCGACACCGGATCACGCCCACTTCTCGTGCTGCGCTTTGCACGCTTCGTGGAGGAAGACCATGGCCGCTCCGAACTCCAGCGCCGATCTCAGCGTCGTATCCGAGCAGTCGGCCGAACAGAGCCCACCGCCGGCGGACGACGCCATGGCGGCTGAGGCCACCGCCTCGGCTCCGGCCGGTACTCGCGAAATCGATCGCCGTGGCGCGCCCTGGTGGGCGGTGGTGGTCGCCGCGGTCGCTGGGCTCGCGCTCTTCGTGACCCAGTACGAGCGTGCCCAGCGCCTCGAGGCGCGCGTAGACGGGCTGCGCACGGAGCTTGCCGAGGCCGGTGAGCAGCTGGCCGCGTACGTGTCCCATCTCGATACCGTGCGGCTGAGCGTGAGCGATCTCACTTCGCGGGTCGCGGGTCTGAAGACGCTCGTCGAGCTGGATCCGCTGAGTCCGCCTGCTCAGGACAGCGAGCCTCTGATCGACGCTCCGCTGGCATCCGTGGGCTCGCTTGTTTCCGCAGGTCCACCGGTTTCCGCAGGTCCGCCGGTCTCCGTAGGTCCGCCGGTGTCGAACGAAGCGCCGATCTTCGCTGCTCCGCCGGTATCCGCAGGTCCGCCGGTATCCGCAGGTCCGCCGGTGGACAGGGCCGAGACGGCGCCTGGGGCTGAGTCGATTGCCCCACAGTTCAGCCCGGCGATCGCGGAGTCCGTCACCGCCGAGCCCGGCGAGGCCAGCGTTCCGGCCTACCGCGAGTCTCTCGGTGCTGAGAGCCGCGATATCCGGGACGGTGTGCTCTCGATGCCCTTCGGATCCGAGCGCTTCTAGGCCGCGTGCGGGGCGACGCACGGGCACGTCCGGGCCGGGCCCGAGGCTCGTCTCCCCTCGGCCCCTGTCTCCTTTGTTCCGGCCCCTGTCTCCTTTAGGTCCGGCCCCTGTCTCCAGGTCCGGCCCCCGCCCCCAAGCCGCCCGCGCCCGGTGAGCCGCATCACCTGCGAGCGCAATCTTGCCGCCACCTCGCGGCCTTTGCCTCAAGGTCTGCGTGCTGGTGCCGATCAGTCCTTCCAGGTGGCACTGCGCCCGAGTGATATGGCGTCTCCGGGTAGCCACCGAGAAGCTTGAGGGCGGCGCTCCGCCGGCGATCAGCGGTCGACGGGCCCGGAAGGACATCGAGAATGCTGTTGGACGCCATTGCGGGCTGGTTCTCACACGATCTGGCCATCGACCTGGGCACGGCGAACACGCTGGTCTACAGCCGCGGCAAGGGCCTCGTCTGCTCCGAGCCAAGTGTGGTCGCTGTGACGACGAAGGGCGACGGGCGCGGTCAGCGTGTTCTCGCTGTCGGTCACGCCGCCAAGGAGATGCTCGGACGCACGCCCGGCTCGATCAGCGCGATTCGCCCCATCAAGGATGGCGTGATCGCAGACTTCGAGATCACCGAGGCGATGCTCCGCTACTTCATTCAACGCGCCCACAACCGGCGCACGCTGGCGCGCCCGCGCATCGTGATCTGCGTTCCGCCTTGCATCACCAGTGTCGAGAAGCGTGCCGTTCGGGAGTCGGCGATGTCGGCTGGCGCGCGAGAGGTCTTTCTCATCGAGGAGCCGATGGCAGCTGCCCTTGGCGCCGGTCTCGACGTGACCGCACCCACGGGAAATATGGTCGTGGACATTGGCGGTGGTACCACCGACGTAGCCGTGATCTCGCTCTCCGGCATCGTGACGTCACGCTCCATCCGCACCGGTGGTGACAAGATGGACGAGGCGATCATCAATTACGTGAAGCGCAAGTACAATATGCTGATCGGCGAGCGCACTGCTGAGAGCGTGAAAATGACCATCGGTACCGCGTCCACGGAGACCAAGGCGTCGACCATGGAGATCAAGGGCCGCGACCTGGTGGCCGGCATTCCGAAGGTGGTCGTGACGACCAGCGACGAGATCCGCGAGGCTCTCGTCGAGCCGATTCACGCGATCGTCGAGACCGTGCACCTCACCTTGGAGAAGACGCCGCCGGAGCTGGCGGCGGACATCGTCGATCGCGGCATCATGCTCGTGGGCGGAGGATCGCTTCTGCGCGACCTCGATCAGGTGCTGCGCCAGGAGACGAAGCTGCCGATCCTGCGCAGCGAAGATCCGTATACCGCGGTGGTCCACGGCGCGGGCAACGCGCTGGATAATATCTCGCTTCTGCGCGAGGTCGCGCTGGGCTGACTGGCGCTCCTCTTCCGCACGACCCTCCGCGGCGTCGGATGCCCGCACTGCGGGCCATCCTCCCGGTCGGTCGAGCGCGCGCCGCACGCACGACAACCGCAGGATCTTCGATTGGCACCGATCCATCCGTGGCGGGTGGGAGCGGGCGTCCTTCGGGGCGCCCGTCTGTGTTTGGGGAGTGGTCTGAGCGACGGTCGAGCTGGGTTACGCTCGAGCGACGCCGACGCTCGACTCGAAAGGCCCCCCACTCATGTCCTCAGCGCCGACCGACTCCAGGTCGCGAGTCGGGCTCTCGACGATGCTCTTCTACGGCGTTGGATCCGTGGCCTATGGGGTCAAGGACAACGGCTTCTCGTATTTCCTGCTGATCTTCTACAACCAGGTCATGCACCTGCCCGCGCAGTGGGTGGGGGCCGGCATCATGATGGCGTTGATCGTCGACGCCATCACCGACCCGATCGTGGGCTACGTGTCGGACAACCTGCACTCGCGCTGGGGCCGTCGCCACCCCTTCATGTACGCCTCGGCGCTGCCGGTCGCGGTGGCCTTCTTCTTCCTCTGGAATCCGCCCGCGGGTCTCTCCAACGAGCAGCTCTTCGTCTACTTCCTCGTCGTGGCCATCCTGGTGCGCATCTTCATCACGTTCTACGAGATCCCCTCGACGTCGCTGGTCGCCGAGCTCACCGACGACTACGACGAGCGCACGAAGATGCTCGGCTATCGCTTCTTCTTCGGCTGGTGGGGCGGGCTGGCGATGGCGGTGCTCGCCTACCTCGTCCTGCTGCCGCAGTCCAAGGGCGGCGTCCGCTACCAGGCCGGCTACGAGACCTATGGCCTGGTGGCTGCCGTGATCATGGTGATTGCCATCCTCTCCTCGGCGATCGGGACGCACCGGCACATTCCGCGGCTCAGGCAGCCGCCGCAGCACGATGGATTCGATCTGGCGCGCACGGCCGGCGAGCTGAAGGAGACGCTCTCCAACCGCAACTTTCTCGTTCTCTTCCTCTCGGCCATCTTCACCGCCATGGCGGCGGGCATCTCGACGTCGCTCAACATCTATTTCTACACGTACTTCTGGGAGCTCACCTCGGGCCAGATCGGGCTGCTGAATCTGCCCCTCTTCCTCTCGGCCGCCGTGGCACTCTTCGTCGCCCCGCAGCTCTCGATTCGTATCGGCAAGAAATACGCCGGCATCGGAACGGCGGCGGCTGCGTTCATTGGTGCGCCCATGCCCGTGGCGTTGCGTCTGCTGGGCCTGATGCCCGCGAATGGCACACCCACGCTCTTCTACACCCTACTCGTCTTTACTGCGATCGAGGTGACGCTGATCATCGTGGCCAGCATCCTGATCTCGTCCATGGTGGCGGACATCGTCGAGGACAGCGAGCTCAGAACCGGCCGCCGCTCCGAGGGCGTCTTCTTCGCGGCGCGCAGCTTTGCTCAGAAGTCGGTGCATGGGATCGGGACCATGAGCGCCACCATGATTCTGACGGCGGTCGAGTTTCCCATGGGCGCGGCGCCGGACGAAGTCCCCGAGGAAGTCGTCCGCGATCTTGGCCTGGTCTTCGTGCCGGTTCTGATGATCGTCTACATGATTGCCCTCTTCCTGCTCACGGGATATCGGATCAGCCGCGAGAGCCATGGTCAGAACCTGCAGCGTCTGGCCGGCGCGCCCTCGTCCGAGTAGCCTGGGTCGAACGACATGACTCGTTGCCGCTTCCTGATCGTTGGCGGAGGAATCGCGGGCCTCTCCACCGCCTGGCATCTTGCCCGTGCGGGCCACGGTCGCGAGACCGTGCTGCTCGAGGCCGAGCCTCATCTCGCCTCGCACTCAACGGCGCGCAACGCCGCCATCCTGCGCACGCTCTCCTCGGATCCGCTCTCCACGCGCATCGCCCTGACCAGCGCGGACTTTCTGCGCCAGCCGCCGGCCGGCTTCTGCGACGTACCTCTCGTGGACGCCAAGGGGCTCGTGCTCGCGGCCGGGCCCGAGCGGGCGGATGAGATCGCCGGCTGGTTGAAGGCCGTGGGTGAGACGCCGATTCGGGTCGAGGCGCTCTCGGCGGCTCGGCTGCGCGCGCTTTCGCCGGCGTTTCGGGCCGAGGTGGCCGCGGCCTGGTCGTTCCCCGAGGAGGGGCGGATCGACATCGGGGCGCTGGTGGCGGGCTTTGTGCGCGGCGCCCAGGCGGGCGGGGTCGAGCTTTGCCGTGACCGTGAGGTGGAAGAGCTCGCGGTCGAGGATGGGCGTGTGTGTGGCGCGCGTATGCGGGGCGGCGAGGAGATTTCTGCGGACACGACCGTGTTGGCCGCCGGCGGTTGGGCGGCTGGACTCGGTTCGCGCGCCGGTTCACGCGTGGCGCTGCGTCCGACGCGCCGCCATCTGCTGGTGACGGCGCCCGGCCCGGAAGCCCGGCGAGAGTGGCCCGTGATCTGGTACTTCGGGTCAGTGGCGGAGGGGGAGTTCTATTGCCGGCCCGAAGGCGACGGCATGCTCTTCTGCGCCTGCGAGGTCACCGACGTCGATCCGAATGCCCTGGGCATCGATCCCGACGTGCAGGGTGCCATCGCGACCAAGGTCGCGCGCCATCTGCCCGACTTCGCAGCCGCTGGCGTCGCCCACTTCTGGTGCGGAATGCGCACGCTCACCGGCGACGGGCGCTTTGCGGTCGGCCCCGACCCGGATCTCGCCGGTCTCTTCTGGGTGGCCGGGCTCGGGGGTGCGGGCATGGTGTGCGGCGCCGAGGTCGGCCGCATCGCGGGCCGATTGCTCACGGGTGAGCCGGTGGCCCCTGATGTCGAAACAGGGCTCTCGCCGGCTCGCCTCGCGGAGATGAGGGTCGGTCGTGGCGCCAGGCAGCGTTCTGCGTGACATTGGGCGCGCCATGCCCGAGGGAAGCAAAGACAAGAGAGCGCCCCGCGACCCCTACTTCTCGCATTGGGCGGATATCGCGGCGCTGCGCACCCTCGAGGCGGCAGGCGAAGGCGAGTGCGTGACGGTGGCCGCCGGCATCACACCCTCGGGCATCATCCACGTGGGCAACTTCCGCGAGATCATCACGGTCGATCTTGTGGCGCGGGCGCTGCGTGACCAGGGTGTGGAGGTGCGCTTCATCTACTCCTGGGACGACTTCGACGTCTTCCGCAAGGTGCCGGCGGGCATCCCTCAGCCGGAGATGCTCGAGGAGAATCTACGCCGCAGTGTGGCCGACGTGCCCGATCCCTACGGCGAGCACGACAGCTATGCATCGCACTTCATCGCCCAGCTCGAGCAGAGCATCCGGCCGCTCGGAATCGAGCCCCAATTCATCCGCCAGTCACGCCGCTACCGCGCCGGTGACTACGCGCAGGGGATTCAACGCGCCCTCGAGGCGAGCACGGCGATCCGCGAGATTCTCAACAGGCACCGCACCACGCCGCTCTCCGAGGACTGGCTTCCGCTGGCGGGATTCTGTGCCGAATGTGGTCGTGACGATCTGACGTTTCGCTGGCCGGGTGAGTGGATCGTCGAGTATACCTGCGCCTCGTGCGCCCATGAGGGCAAGGTGGACCTGCGCGAAGGCGGCAACGTAAAGCTGCCGTGGCGGGTCGACTGGCCAATGCGCTGGGCCGAAGAGGGGGTGGTCTTCGAGCCGGGCGGCAAGGATCACAGCTCGGCGGGCGGAAGCTTTGATACCGCCAAGGAGATCGTCGCCGGTGTCTACGGCGGACAGGCGCCGCAGTACGTTGCCTATGACTTCGTGCGCGTAAAGGGACGCGGCGGCAAGATCTCGAGCTCCGCCGGCGATGTCGTCACCGTCGCCGACTGCCTGGAGATCTATGAGCCACAAATGCTGCGCTGGATCTTTGCCAGCCAACGCCCTGGCAGTGAGTTCCAAATCTCCTTCGACCTCGATGTCATCAAGCTCTACGAGGACTTCGACCGCGCGCGCCGGCTCGCGCATGAGGCCGAGGACGGCAGCAGGGCGGATAAGAAACGCCAGATCGCACGGCGCACCTTCGAGCTGGCATGCTTGCAGAGCCGGCGCATCGAGCCGGGCTCGACACCCGCCTTCGTACCGCCCTTCCGCGGGCTGTCCACGGTCCTTCAGGCATACGACGGCGACATCGATCGAGCCATCGCCCACTATGAGGAGTCGGGCGAGATCGGATCGGATGTCGAGCGCGAGCTCTGCCGTGCGCGTGCAGGGTGCTGCTGGAGCTGGATCGAGACCTATGCGCCCGAGGACTTCCGCTACCGAATTCGCCGCGAGCCCGTCGTGCGCGAGCTCGCCGACGATCAGCGCATCGTCATTGCGCGGCTCGTCGGCCTGCTCTGCGAGCAGCCGGACATCAGCGAGGCCGATCTCGTACCTCATATGAAGACACTCTGCGAGGGCACGGAGCTCACGCTCAAAGCTGTCAGCCCGCTCGTCTACGACCTGCTCATCGATCGCGACCACGGGCCCAAGATCACGACGTTGCTGACGACCCTGGGCGGTGACCGAGCAGTTTCGTTGTTGAGTGCATGTCTGGATGCGGTGCCCGATCTCGAGCCAGCTTCTTAGCGGCGGGCCGCGTGCCCCGATCCGATGCGCGGACCCATGATGCGGATCGGCGCTGTGGCGAGGCCTGCGGCCTCGCCCGTCGTCAGTCGGGTGAGAGCGCCGCCACGGCAAGCTGCATCGCCATCTGCATGTCGCCCTCGATCTCTACGCGGCCGCTCATGAAGGCATCCTGGGGCGGCAGCGCGCCGCTGCGCAACTCCGCGTAGGTCTCGCTGTCGATGCGCAGGCGGCAACGGGGCTCGCTCTGCAGCCGGCCGTTGCCGAAGTGGGCCGTCAAGCTGAAGGCATTCTCACCTGTGAGCTCGAGCAGCAGCGAGCCGTCCAGCATCGAGAGATTCTGGATCCGTTGGGAAGTGAGCTTCATGTCCTGCCGCATGCCTGCGAGTGCACCGAGGAAGCCGAGTATCGAGTCTCCGGACTCGCGCTCGATGGGGGTGAACGAGGCGGCGTCATGGATCAATGTCATGAAGGGCGTATTTGCGCTCGCATCGCCTGCCCTCATGCAGCCGTCGGCCACGTCGAGGTTGTGCACCTCTTCGGCGTCCGGTCCGTGCACGATCACCCGGATCGTTGCCTTCACGGTACGCATGCTCTCCAGTAGCCGGGCGGCCGCCTCGTCCTGCGCGGCGGCTGCCTGCTGCGCCTTCCAGGTGCGGTTGAACTGCGCGGGCACACGCTCGCGATAGAACGTCCAGGACTCCGTGTGGCCCTCGCTCAAGCGTTCCTCCTCCGCGACCGCTCAGCGTCGCTGCCGGTGTCGCCTCTGATACCGATTGACTGCATTCACGTGCTCCTCGTACGTGGCCGAGAACTCATGCGTTCCGTCATTGCGTGAGACGAAATAGAGATAGTCGCTGTCACTCGGCCGCACGACGGCCACGAGCGCCTCCACACCAGGGCTGGCGATCGGGCCCGGGGGCAGCCCGCGGATCCGATAGGTGTTGTAGGCATTCGACGGGTCCTGCAGGTGACGCTTCTTCAGGTTCCCGTCGAAGTCCGGGATGCCGTAGATGACGGTCGGATCCGTCTCGAGTCGCATTCCCTTGTCGAGCCGATTGAGGAAGACCGCCGCGATCAGGGGGCGCTCCACAGCCGCCGCAGTTTCCTTCTCGACGATCGACGCCATCGTGACGATCTCGTGCTTCGAGAGCGAGGTGCCGGCCGCTAGCGCATCGACCTGCTGGCTCCAGACTGCGTCGAAGAGTCGAACCATGCTGCGCGCGATCTCGCGGGCTGGGAGCCCGCGCGGCAAGTGGTAGGTGTCGGGGTAGAGGTAGCCCTCGAGGGTCGGCCCGGGCAGGCCCAGCGCATGTGCGAAGTCGAGATCTTCGACGACCATCATGAAGGCCTCGGCATCGGCGAGGCCGGCCTCGTCGAGTCGCAGCGCGATCTCGCTCGCGCGATGGCCCTCGGGCACGGTGATGGGCCAGGTCTTGACGCGACCCGAGGTGATCGTGTCGAGGATCTCCGCCGCGGCCTGGTGGGGCGAGAGCTCGTACTCGCCGACGTGGAGTCGGCCGTCGAGCTCATTCCAGCGTGCAAAGAGCTTGAGCGCGGTTGCGCTGCGCACCAGGCCGTCGGACTCGAGTCGGCCCGCAACGGCGCCGAGCGAGTCGCCCCGGGCGACCTCGAAGAGCCGGGGCGTCGACGTCGCACCCACCGGGTCGAGCAGCCCGCGTGCGTGGTGGAGGGCCGCGCCCGCGACAACCACCCCCGCGACCGCGGCTGCCGCGATCCAGCGGATCATTCTGCGCCGTCCTCCTGGCTACGCTGCAGCTCGAGGTAGGTGCGCAGGATGATGGACGCCGCCACCGCATCGACGTGTTTCTTCGTCCTGCGCGCGTCCAGGCCTTGCTCGCGCAGGGCGCGCTCGGCCTCGAGGCTGGTCCAGCGCTCATCGAGGGTGTCGACGGGCACACGTGCGGCGGCGTGAAGGGCAGCGGCGAACTTCTCGGCGGCCTCGGCCTCGGGTCCTTTGCGTCCGTCCATATGCCGGGGCAGCCCGACCACGACTCGGCCGACGTCGCGCTCGGCGATCAGCTTCGTCACCGCCACGACGTCCGCCCGACGGCCGGTGCTGGGCAGCGTGCCGGCGGGAAAGGCGATGCTCGCCTGCTCGTCGGAGATCGCGAGGCCGATCCGTTTGCTGCCCAGGTCGAGACCGAGAACACGCATGAGCGCACCATTGTAGCGGGCCTACTGCTTCGCCCCGTCGCGTGTTTTCGCGGCGGCAAGCTTCTCGGCGCGCGTGCGCACCGCGGACTCGCGGTGCCGCCCCGCACGTTCGACGGCGCGGTAGGCCTCGCGGCCTGGCAGCTTGTCGAGTGCGGCCACGGCGGCCAGCTGCAGCTCGCGGAGCCATCTGCGGCGGATCAGCGTCCGGCGCTCGAGCAGCGCTACGAGCTTGGGCACGGCACGTTCCTCGCCCAGTTGGCCGAGTCCGCGGATCATCTCGCGGGCGCGCCGGGCGTCGCCGCGGCGCAGGGCGCGGTCGAGCGCGGCCAGCAGCGGTTGGGTGGCGCGTCGCTCCTGCATCGCGCTCAGGCAGTGGGCCGCCGTCTCGGGCATCTCCTCGAGATCGCTCGATAGGGCGTTGATCAGCGCGTCCGTAGCCGCCTCGCCGCCAAGATGGGCGAGCGAGCGCGCCGCCTCACGCCGCATGTCCACTTGCGGGCCGGTCAGCACCTGCACGAGCACGGGCACGATCTCCTGGTTCTGCAGCTCGCCCGCGAGTCGTAGCGCCAGCAGGGCGCGGGCGGTCGACGGGCCGGAGATCATGCAGCGAAGATCGGGCAGGGCGGTCTCCCCGAGTGTGATCAGGATTGCGGTGAGCTGCGCGGAGGCCTCCTCGTCCTGCGTTTCGGCGAGCCGGTCGATGATCGGTGGGGTCGCACTCTTGCCGAGCTGCAGGAGCACCTGTGTTGCACGGATGCTGGCTCGCACATCGGGGGATTGTGCTCGATCGATCAGTGCGTCGAGCCTTTCCTGGCTGGCCAGGTCGACGCAGAGCCGGTGGGCGATGCGCGCCTGCAGGCCCGAGCGTCCACCCTCGCCGACGGCATGATCGGCGAGCACGAGGATGGTGCGGTGACACTCGTCGACGAGACCCCCCGCGAAGAGATCCTTCGCCCAGCCCACGATGCGCTTGCCCAGGAATTCGTAGGCGACGTCATCGGTGCAGCGGTCGAGCTCGATCAGGCGGAAGAGCAGACGCTCGCCGCGCTCGTCGCCGGGCGCGGCCTCGAGCGGCTTCTCCGAGAGGTCCGGCTTCCTGCCATCCGTGCGGGCGCTGTTCACCACCAGGCCGTGGCTCTGGGCGAGCAGCGCCGAGCCGAGCGAGGCGGTCGGTAGGGCGGGTGTCCTGATCAGTCGTTCGTCACCGGCGATAGCGTTCTCCTCGCCGCCGTTGATTCGGATGCCCGCGCTCGAGCGGGCGGCCAGTGCGCGCGCCATGCCGCCGGCCCTGTGAAGGGACTTCGGGGTCTGCTCGAGCAGCTCGACGAAGGCCGAGAGCGCGTCGCGTGTGAGCTTGGCGTCGAAGGTCACGCGCTCGATACCGTGTCCAGAGAACGCCTCGGCGAGGTCGGCGAGACGGCCGTGGGCGATCGGCTCGTCGATCTCACTGGCGCGGAAGTGCTCTTCAGCGATCCACAGCTCCAACGGTCCGGCGCGATCGAGCTCGCCCTGCAGGGCCAGGTAGGCGCGACCCAGCAGCTCGCCGCGTGCGGTGTCATCCTCGGAGTAGAAGCCGATGCCCCGCAGCACGCGCCCGAGCTCGACCAACAGGCTCGAGAGATCGGCAGCCGTTCGCTCACCCCACTCGGGGCTGTCCTCTACGGGTTGCGACATCGTCCTCGACTCGTGGCTGCGTGGCCCATGATGGGGCCGAACGGCTACACTGGAGGTAGTCACAGGACCCCTCCACGCGATGTACATCGACCAAAACCGCCAATGCCTTGAAGTAGAGTGGAATCTCTATTTTCACCTTTTCTTCGCTTCTTGCGTTGACTCCACGAGCCGTGGCCGGCTACTCTGACCCGGCGTCGACCCCCCCGAGCGACGTCCACGAACCGTGTTCCCCCACGCGGTCCCGAGCCTCGGATCGTCTTCTGGAAGAACCGGAAAACGTTGAAAAATTAGAGAGTTCCGAGCTTCGCCCCGTCGATCGGGTCGATGCAGCGGATGCGCCGGCCAGCGGATTGGCCAGCGGATCGCCGAGTGGATCGCCGAGTGGATCGCCGAGTGGATCGACAGGCGGGTCCGCGGCGCTTGCGGCGCCTGGCGGGGAGACGGGCGATCGACCGGAGATCGCCTTCTGGATCGCGACCGTCGGTGTGGGCCTCGGGCCCTGGGCGCCGGGCACCTGGGGCGCATTGCTCGCCGTGGTGCTCTTCAGCAGCGTGCTTCATCGACTCGGCCTGCCTCTCTACATGCTCTGCGTGCTGGCCGTGACGGGGGCGGGCATCTGGGCCTCGGGCGTCGTCGAGGACTACTTCGGCAAGCATGACGACGGTCGCATCGTGATCGACGAGGTGGCGGGTCAGCTCATCAGCCTGCTCCCCATCGTGCCCCTGCACGGCTTGGCGCTCGGGTCGCTGCCGCTGCCGCCCGCGCTGGCCGTTGGCCCCGCACAGAACGGAATCGACGTGTGGTGGCTTCTGGTCGTGACCGGATTCGTCGCATTCAGGTGGTTTGATATCCGCAAGCCGGGAGCAGTGAAGTGGGCGGAAGAGCGATTCGAGGGTGGCAGGGGTGTGATGGCAGACGACCTGGTGGCCGGCCTCTTCGGCGCCGTGATCGTCACGCTCCTCGCCTATGTGTTCGTCGTCAGCCGCCTTCAAGAGCTGGTGTGGAACTCGGGGTTCCTGGCCTGGCTGGCACCGTCGTACGGGACCGGATTTGTGAGCTGGGCAGGGACCTGGATTGGGAGCTGGCTGGCGTGAAGGCCGAGATCATCACCATCGGCGACGAGGTGCTGCGCGGCGAGATCGTGGATTCAAACAAGGCGACGCTCGCCCAGCGGCTCCTGCAGCTGGACATCGAGTGCCACCACCAGGTCTCCGTACGCGACGACCGCGATGACATGCGCGATGCCTTTCTGCGCGCGCTCGGGCGCAGCGATGTGGTGCTGGTCTCCGGTGGGCTCGGGCCCACCCGCGACGACATCACGAGTGAGGTGATGGCCGAAACCTTCGGCCGCAATCTCTTCCTGCACGAAGATTCGCTCGAGCAGATTCGCGCGTTCTTCGCGCGCATCGGCCGCGAAATGACCGACACCAACCGCAAGCAGGCGCTCTTCCCGGATGCTGCGGAGGTACTTCTCAATCCAATCGGCACGGCGCCGGGCTTCGCGGTGAAGGAGCAGGGCAGCGTCTTCTACTGCATGCCCGGCGTGCCGAGCGAGCTGGTGCAGATGATGGATGAGCAGGTGCTGCCGCGGCTTGCCGAGCAGCTCGAGGCCCCGGGCGGGATGATGAAGATGAAGGTGAAGGTGAGGGTGAGGGTGCGGGCGCGAATTCTACGCACCTTCGGGATGGGCGAATCCACGCTCGAGAGTGAGCTGGTCGACATCGCGCGCGACGGCGACGCCCAGTTGGCCTTCCGCACCACATTCCCGGACAACCTCCTTCGCGTCTTCGCGCGTGCCACCTCCATCGCCGAGGCCGATGCCAAGATCGAGCGCGTCGCCAAAGCGATTCGTGAGCGGCTCGGCGACATCATCTATGGTGAGGACGATGAGGGCCTCGAGACCATTGTCGGGCGCCTGCTCGTAGAGCAGGGGCGCACTCTTGCGGTGGCCGAGTCGTGCACCGGCGGGCTCATCGCAGAGCGTGTGACCGCGGTGCCGGGCTCGTCGGCCTACTTCCTGGGCGGGGTGGTCGCCTACGCAAATAGCGCCAAGCAAACACTGCTCGGCGTGCCCGAACCGCTGCTCGCAGAGCACGGGGCCGTCTCCGAGCCGGTCGCCCGTGCCATGGCGGAAGGCGTGCGCGAGCGCTTCGGGGCCGACTTCGGTGTGGCGACCACCGGTATCTCGGGCCCGGATGGCGGCACGGATGAGAAGCCAGTGGGCCTGGTCTACGTCGCGATCGCCACCGCTTCACGGACCCACGCCGACCAATTCGTCTTCCCGCTCGACCGCGCGCGGCACCGCATGCTCACATCGCAAGTGGGGCTCGACTGGGTGCGGCGCTCGCTGCTGGGGCTCGAGCTGGTCGGCCCGAGCCTGCTGCGCCGCCAGGCCGGCGGCCCGCCGCCGACAGGGACGCGCTCGTGAGCGGCCGGGCGGATATGTACACGATGGACGCGCGAGATCCGATGGGCCCGCGTGCAACTGATCACCCCACGTTCAGAAAGTCCGAGTTCAAGTTCAAGCATAAGCATAAATAGAAGGATTCTTCGGAGGAGTTCAGCATGGCCAAGAGCAAGACCGGTAGTGGTGCCGGCGACCAGGACATGGCGCGCCGCAAGGCCCTCGAGGCAGCGGTATCGAGCATCGAGAAGCAGTTCGGAAAGGGCGCGATTCAGATGCTGGGCGCGGACGGCGTGGTCAGCGACGTGGGCTGTTTCTCGAGTGGCGGACCGAGCCTGGACATCGCCCTCGGCATCGGGGGCTATCCGCGTGGTCGCGTGATCGAGATCTACGGCCCGGAGTCCAGCGGCAAGACGACGCTGGCGCTGCACGGCATCGCCGAGATCCAGAAGAGCGGCGGCGTGGCCGCCTTCATCGACGCCGAGCACGCCCTCGATATCAACTACGCGCGGCGGCTCGGGGTCAACATCGAGGATCTCCTCGTCTCCCAGCCGGATACGGGCGAGCAGGCACTGGAGATTGCGGACGTGCTGCTGCGCTCCGGGGCCATCGACGTCGTGGTGATCGACTCAGTGGCGGCGCTCGTGCCGCGGGCGGAGCTCGAGGGCGACATGGGCGACACCCACGTCGGCCTGCAGGCGCGTCTGATGAGCCAGGCGCTGCGCAAGCTGACGGGCACGGTCTCCAAGTCTGGTGCCTCGGTGATCTTCATCAACCAGATCCGCATGAAGATCGGCGTCATGTTCGGTAGCCCCGAGACGACGTCGGGCGGCAACGCGCTGAAGTTCTACGCCTCTATCCGCCTCGATGTGCGCCGCATCGCCGCCCTCAAGGATGGAGACACTGTGGTGGGCAATCGCACGCGTGTGAAGGTGGTGAAGAACAAGGTGGCTCCGCCCTTCAAGCAGGCCGAGTTCGACATCATCTACAACGAGGGCATCTCACGCGAGGGCGATTTGATCGACCTCGGGGTCGAGGACGGTATCGTGGAGAAGAGCGGCTCCTGGTACTCGTACGGGGAGGAGCGCATCGGTCAGGGTCGTGAGAACGCGCGCCGCTTCCTCAAGGAGAACCCGGCCGTTCGCAACCGCCTGACCGAGCAGGTCTACGCGGCCCGGGGCCTCAAGCTGCCGGTGCTGGCTACTACGGGCGATGAAGACCTCGAGCCGGTCGTCGAGGACAAGGCCGCCGATTCAGGCTGACTCAGGCTGACTGAGGCCGACTGAGGCCGAGTACAGGCGCCGGCCCGCTTCGCCGCGCGCCCTGTCTTCTGGGGGGTCCTGCTTTCGAGCACGGCTGAGGGAAGACGGGGCGCGCGGACTAGCGGTGCTGAAGGGCCCGGCGCGGTGCGCGCTCTGGTCGAGGGGGAGATCCGCAGCATGACATCGCGCATCCATGACCGTTCGAATGAGCCGGGTGAGGGTTCCGGGACCGAGTCGCCGCTGGCCGGGCTCCGGGTCGTCGATCTGACGCAGTTTGAATCGGGTCCCTCCGCGACCCAACTGCTCGCGTGGCTTGGCGCCGACGTCGTCAAGGTAGAGCCGCCGGGAGGAGATCCGAGTCGCTCGCTCCTCGGAGCCGACGACCAGCGCGAGAGCATCCTCTTCGCGTTGCTCAACCAGGGCAAGCGCAGCATCGTACTCGACCTCAAGCGCGATGCCGATCGTGACGTGCTGTTTGCAATGCTCGCCGACGCGGACGTGGTCAGCGAGAACTTCGCCCCCGGCACGATGGCGCGACTCGGCCTCGACATCGATGCCTTGCGCGAGCGCTTCCCACGCCTCGTCATTGCCACGATCCGCGGCTACGCGCCGGGGGGGCCATGGCAGGACTTCAGGTCGTTCGACTTCGTCGCCCAGGCGGTCGCGGGCGCGATCAGTGTGACCGGTGAGCCGGGGCGCCAGCCGGTCCGGATCGGACCGACGGTCGCGGATAGCGGCGCCGGGCTGCACCTTGCCGTGGGGATCCTGGCTGCCCTGCTGCGGCGGGATCGCACCGGCCGTGGAGGCACGGTCGATGTCTCACTCCAGGACGCGATGGTCAATCTCATGCGCAATGCGATGGGATCGATGTACGTCACCGGCGAGCCGGCCAAGCGCGAGGGCGACGCCTACTCGGTCGCAGTGCCGAGCGGCCTGCATCCGTGTGCGCCCGGCGGTCCCAACGACTATGTGTACATCCTGCTCGGCAATCGCCGACACTGGGAGGGGCTGCTGCGCGCGATCGACCGCGAGGACCTGATCGGTGACGCGCGCTACGCCCGTCAATCGGTTCGAAATTCGAAGAGCATGGAGGTGCGGGAGATCGTGGCCGCCTGGACGAGGCGTCACGACAAGCTCGAGGTGATGGAGCATATCTCCGCCCACGGCGTGCCCTGCGGTGCCACGCTCGACACCTGTGAGCTCCTCGTCAACCCTCAGCTTGCCGAGTCCGGAATGATCTTCGATCAGATGCTCCCCGGATGGGGCTCCGTCAAGCTGCCCGGCTGTCCGATCCGAATCGACGGAACGCGCATCATTCCAGACACCCCACCGCCCCTCGA
>JAFDDH010000243.1 GCA_019310975.1 Deltaproteobacteria bacterium
AGGTGAAGACATATGGATGCAGATGCGAAGAAGACCGCACTTCGAATGATCCCCTACTGGCTCTACGTTCTCATGAGTGAATCGGCCGATGGCCGCGTCGCCGCAGCGACTGTCAACTGGGTTACGCAGGCTTCGTTTCAGCCCCCGTGGGTGGCGATCGGTGTCAAGGCGGATTCAGGCGCACACGAGATCATCAAGGAATCCCGCTCGTTTGCTCTGAACATTCTCGGGAAGGGGCAGCAGGATCTAGCGTTCGCGTTCTTCAAGCCCCTGGAGCGTGAGGGAAACTCGATTGGCGGCGAAGCATTCTCCATCGGTAAGTCGGGCTCTCCCATTCTGGCCAACGCTGCGGCCTTTCTCGAATGTTCACTCGTGGACACCCTGGGAAAGGGCGACCACTCGATCTTCCTGGGTGAGGTCGTTGAAGCGGGTGTCAACCGAGAGATATCGGGCCGACCCGATGATGAGATTCTTGCGCTCGGCGACCTGGGCGAGAAGACCTTCTATGGCGGGTAGCCATCCGCGGAATGAGCGATTCTGAGGACGGCGTGGCCGATCCAGCAACGATGGCGAACATCGCCGAGATTCTCGGCGCTCTGACCATTGTCGGTGGCTCTGTCTTTGCAGTTGTTTGCCCGATCCATGCCAGCGATGTCGTCGCTACACTGCCCTCATGGTGCTCGAAGTTGCGATCCTGAATGTTCGACCGGGCGAGTGTGAATCGTTCGAAGCAGCGTTTCTTCAGGCAAAGGAGATCATCTCGGCCAGCTCGGGCTACCAGCGCCACGAGCTCCGGCGCTGCATCGAGGCTGCGGACCGATACATCCTGCTCGTTTGGTGGGACACCCTGGAGAGTCATACAGAAGGATTCAGGCAGTCATCCGAGTACCAGCGCTGGCGTGAGCTCCTTCACCGCTTCTATGACCCGTTTCCGGTTGTGGAACACTACGACCTGGTGCCGGGCGGTGGTGCCTGACGATCCTGTGCCCCCGGGCGACCGGATGAGCGCATGACCGCACTCGATTGCGACGAACGACACCGCGGGTAGTGGGACTCTCCGTAGCCCGATGGAGAGGGGGTCGTGTTGGCACACGATGGGAATGACATCGAATCTATGACGCCGGCGAGTGCCCCGATGGGGGTATCGAAAGGAGGGGCGAGGATGAGCATGGATCCCGAGAATGTGGCATCCGAGTACTTCGCACGAATGCGTGCTGGTGATATCTCGGTCGTCGATCTCTTTCATGATGATGGAACTCTGGTCGGGCTCGGCACCACAAGGAGTGGCAAGGCTGCGATCCGCGAGTTCTATCAGGGCGTGATCGAGCGGGCCGGTCCCACACCCCGGTCGGCCGGACCTCTGCTCGTAAACGGGTCCCGCGTTGCGGCCGAGGTCTTCATCGATCTCGCAGACGGCCAGGTCATTCATGCCGTGGACATCTTTGTAGTCGAGAAGAATCGGATTCGATCCCTGACGTACTTCCTGTGTGCTCATTCCGACTAGAGGCGCAGCCGGAAAGTCCCCCGTCGCACCGAGAGCGCGGCTGCGGGTCGCTGGCAAGGCGCGCGACCGAGGCGTAGCCACTCGGAGGCTACGCCTCCTCCCTACTGGGACGGGAGCGCAACGCAGCCAGCGGCCCGCAGACGTGCTCGAATGCAGGGGGACTTTCCGGCTGCGCCCTGGCGGGAAGCTGCTGTGGCAGAACGAGATTCACTCGCGGCGCTTGCAGCCGCGCAAGAGCCATCAAGCCATCGGAGCGAGCGGCCGATGAGGAAGGCATGCTTCTGATCTCAATCCTTGCCACGCTCGCAATCGTGGTCGTCGTGGTGGCACTCCGCTCCGGCGATGAACGCGTATCGATGCCTTCATTCGGGCAGGCGGAGAGCCGGTCGATCGAGAGCTTGGTTGCAGGAGGCCAGAAGATCGAGGCGATCAAGCTCTATCGTCAAGAGCACGGCGTCGGGCTGCACGAAGCAAAGGAAGCCGTCGATCAGCTGGAGCGCAGCGGCCCCAAGCCCATTTCGCCCTAGCATCCAGTCGTCTCGCGGAACGCTCCGGGCACCCAGGTTGCATGGTGTGATCCGCTCTTGGCGAGTGCTGCGCACACTGGTCAGGGGATCGAGCTGGGGCGCCCCAGCAATCTTGATGCGCGCACCCTGAAGCGAGACGGCGAGGTCGTGTCGACTTGGATCGCGGGTGCTTGCGTGGTGGGCGGCGAGGTACTCATTGAGCTCGAATCGCCAGCGTCGGCGAATCCGTACGAATCGCGCAGGTTCACGGTGGGTGTGGCGTGAAAAACGGTCTCGATCAGCCGTGATATCATGGCGAGCAATCCGACCCGCAACCCACGGGCTCATCGCCCACAAGGAGCAAGCATGGCCGATTCGTCACCGACGCAGGCTGGATCCACGGGCAGCGACGGCCTCAACCTGCTCGAGCTGATCCCGGATCTTTTCGAGCGCTTCTTCGCATTCTTTCGTCCCGGCCATCAGGAGGGCATCGTGCCTTCGCGCATCAAGGAGCTGGCGCGGCTCAAGATCGCCGCTCTCAACGAGTGCGACACCTGACTCTTCGCCCGCTACGCGTCGGCGACGCGTCAAGGACTCGACGAGGAGACGATCAGTCAGATCCACCTGTCCGAGGCGGAGCGCAGACTCGAGCCACGCGATGGGCTGGCGGTGCGCTTCGCAGAGAGGCTCGCCGGCGACTTTCGCTCAGTGGACGCGGCCTTCATGACCGAGCTTCGCGAGCACTTCGCAGCCGCCGAGATTGCGGAGCTGGGCATGATGATCGGGCAGTACATCGCGCTCGGACGCCTGCTGGTGATTTCCGGTGGCGACAAAGCGGCGTGTGAGATCTACGTACCGAACTATTAGCTCGGTCGAGGCGATTGGAGGAGGACGGAGCCATGAGCGACCACGGCACGGGCCCGACCGGCTGTGTGGCGGTCTTCGTCGTGACGGATATCGATGCCAGCATTGACTATTACCGCGATGCCATGGGCTTTGATGTCGCGTTCACCTACGGCGAGCCGACCTACTTCGCGGGCGTCTGTCGCGGCGAGGTCACCCTCTACCTCCAGCTGATGAGCCAGACGCCGCGGCCGCCTGGTGGCAGCTGGCTCTGCATTTTTGTCGGCGACGTGGATGCCATGCATCGCGAGCTGGTGGAGAGCGGCGCAGAGATCCTCAAGGAGCCCGCCAGCTATCCATATGGCATGCGGGAATTCAACGTCGAGGATCCGGACGGCAACACGATCATCTACGGAAGCCCGGCCGAAGCGCACGCGTGAGCGAGCTGCGCGCGGGGGTCGAGGTGCACGCTACGCTGCTCGAGTTCGGCGCGAAGGCGATTTCCTGGCTCCTCGTTCTCTTCTCCTCCACGTCCACGTTTGCGGGCGAGGCCAGCTTCATCGGTCTCGGTGATCTCCCTGGGGGCGAGTTTCACAGTGAGATCGGGGGTCTCTCGGCGGATGGTACGCTGGCCGCGGGCTCCTCGATCGTCGATGAGCACGGTCGCATGCACGCATTCCTCTGGACACGCGAAGGGGGTCTCCTCGACCTCGGCGATCTGGCGGGCGTGTGCTCCGGAGCATGACGCGAACCCGGCCGACACAGACATGACTGAGGATCTGGTACGATTCGCGGGCCGAATCGATGCCAGGGGATCGATGTCCCGAGCGGATAGGTGTCCAAGTCGTGGCGGGTGCGGGCGGAGGAGGCGACGGTGATCCGGATATGATCCGCCTGCTCGATCGCGACGACGTCGATGCCTTTACGCAGCTTCGGCGCGAGGCCCTGCTCGACTCCCCGCTGGCTTTTGCGTCCTCGCCCGATGACGATGTCGCAGCTGAGGTGGGTGCCGCGCGTGCGCAGCTCGAGCGTGCGCCGGATGCGGTGGTGTTCGGAGCCTTCGAGGACACGCTGGTCGGCATGCTAGGCCTGGGCCGGGATCGCCACCTCAAGTCCGCCCACAAAGCTCACGTCTGGGGCATGTACGTGGCTCCGCATCATCGCCGCAACGGGCTGGGCGCCCGGCTGCTCGAGGCGGCCATCGAGCACGCCCAATCACTTCCCGGCGTCGAGTGGCTGCAGCTCAGCGTCAGCTCTGCAGCGCCGGGCGCACGGGCCCTCTACGAGTCCGCGGGCTTTCTGCCCTGGGGCAGCGAGCCGGATGCGCTGCGCTACGGGGGCGAGGTCACCACCGAGCTCCATATGGCATTGCGGCTCGACCTGGCGAATCCGTGAACCAGCCCCCTGCGAGCAGCGCATCCCTGGTGCGCGAGTCGTGACGGCGATGGCTCTACTCGCGCTCTTCGCCTTCGGGGTCTCGCTGCTGACCCTCTTCTCCGGCTTCGGGCTTGGCACGCTACTGATGCCGGCCTTCGCACTCTTCCTGCCGATCCAGGTCGCGGTGGCCTCGACGGCCATCGTGCACGCAGCCAACAATCTATTCAAGGTCGGACTACTGGCCGGCGATGTGCGCCGCGATGTTCTTCTGCGCTTCGGCCTGCCCGCGGTGGCGGCCTCCTTCATCGGTGCACTGGTGTTGACATCGCTTTCCGGCCAGCAGGTGCTTTACAGCTGGACGTTCATGGCGCGCGAGGCGCACGTGACGCCCGTGAAGCTCACGATGGGAATCCTGATTCTCGGTTTCGCGCTCTTCGAACTCGTGCCAGCTCTGCGCGATTTGCGCTCCCCGCCGCGCTTCCTCCCGCTCGGCGGTCTACTCTCGGGTTTCTTCGGCGGTCTCTCGGGCCATCAGGGTGCGCTCCGAGCCGCCTTCCTGGCTCCGCTCGGCCTCACCCCACAAGCCTTCGCGGCCACGCAGGCGGTGCTGGCGCTGCTCGTGGATGGCGCACGACTACTCGTGTACGGAGGGTCGTTCGTTTTGCTGCACGGCTCGGCGGCCAGGGACCAGATACCGTGGCCGCTCGTCGTCGTCACGACCGTGTCCGCGTTCGCGGGCGCATTCTTCGGCAAGCGTCTGCTACCCAAGGTCTCGATGCAAGGGATCCACCTGGTGGTGGGAAGCTTGCTGGTCGTCGTGGGTCTTGCGCTTGCGAGCGGTGTTGCATGAACGGAACCGACTGCCTGCTGCCAATCTGGGCGCGTGCCAGCCCGCCCGCGGAGGTCTACCCCTGAAGCGTCATCCCAGCCTGCGTGGTCTCTCCGACGACCATCACACCGCGCTGGTGATCGCCGCGCGCTGCAAGCGTTCGGACGAAGCGAGCGCTGCGAGGACCTGGGAGTCCGTCGTCGCGGCCGCGCCCTCCCAGCTCGAGCCCCACTTCGAGATCGAAGAGCGTCACCTGCTGCCCGCCCTGCGTCGGATCGGCGAGCAGGCGCTGGCCGAGCGCATCCTCGACGACCACGTGCAGCTTCGCGAGCTGCTTGCCGTGACGCGGCCGACGCCGGATAGCGTGCAGGAATTCGGTCGAGCCCTCGAGGCGCACGTCCGCTACGAAGAGCGCGAGATCTTCGAACGCACGCAGGATCGACTGCCCGAGGACGCACTCGTCGCGCTGGAGCGCGCCTGTGATGAGATACCGAGGGTGTGCCCCGCAGGCCTCTTCGGATCACCGGAGGGCTGACAGCCGAGAGTGACGAGGACGCACGTGGAAACACGACGGTCCGTGATAGGGTACGAGACTTCCGGCACGCGCTGACGACTCGCCGCGGGGGGGAAGTGTGGATCTCGGAGTCTGTGTGGCCTCGCATATCGGGGACATCGATTACGTGGTGCGTGCCGAGGCGCTCGGCTACACGCACGCATGGCTGGCCGACAGCCAGATGATCTGGTCGGACTGCTACGCGACGCTTGCGCTGGTGGCCGACCGGACGCAGCACATCCGGATCGGCACGGGGGTCGCGGTCTCGGGCACACGGCCGGCCGCGGTCACAGCGGCGGCCATCGCGACCATCAATGCGCTGGCTCCGGGGCGTACGTTCCTGGGGCTGGGGGCCGGTAACACGGCGATGCGCATCATCGGGCAGCCCCCGCACCGCATCGCGGAGCTGGATCGTTATCTCGAGACGCTCCGTCCCCTGCTCCGCGGTGACGAAGCGCTGCTCGCCCACGCCGACCACGATCTGCCCATCCGCCACATCATGCCCGACCGCGGGTTCGTCAACTTCGAGGACTGGATTCCACTCCATGTTTCGGGTTTCGGCCCGCGTTCGTTGGGGCTGGCTGGTCGGCACGGTGACGGGGCGGTGCTCGCGATGCCGCCCAGCCCCGCGGTCATGGAGTACTACTGGAGCTGTATCGAGGCGGGCGCCCAGGCGGCTGGACGGACGATCGACCGAGATACCTACTATACGACGGCGCTGACGACCGTCGTCGTCCTCGACCCCTTTGAGGCGACGGATTCGCCGCGTGTCAAGCACGAGTGCGGCGCATTCGCGATGGCGACGCTCCACTATGCGTACGATCAATGGCGGCAGCTGGGTCAGCCACCACCCGCCATCGTGGCCGACGTCTGGGACGACTACTGCGCGATGCTCGCAGCATTTCCCGAGGAGCGTCTCCACCAGCGAATCCACGCGGGCCATAATTGTTGGGTGATCCCCGAAGAGGAGCGCTTCGTGACGCGGGAGCTGATCGAGGCGACGTGCCTGGTGGGCAGTGCGGAGAACCTTGTGGATCGGCTGCGCGCCGTGGAGGCGGCCGGACTCGATCAGGTGATGATCCTGCCCTCCTTCGAGCCGCGCTTCGAGGTGCTCGAGCGCGTCGCGCGCGATCTGATTCCGAGACTACACGGAAGAGCGTGATATGATTCGGTTCCCCCAAGAGGTTCGACGCGGAGCCGCCAAGGGGAATCGAGCTTCACCAAGCTGGGGGCGGCTTCCGATGAGCGGTATCGTAATCGCGGTCAGCCGATGTGCGACGCACAGCATGAGCAAGTCCACCCAGGATCAGATTCGGCTCATCGAGGGTCTGGGTGTCGAAGGGGACGCGCATCTGGGCCAGAGAGTCCAGCATCTCTCGCGTGTGAAGCGCGATCCGACCCAGCCCAACCTTCGGCAGGTCCACATCATTCACTCCGAGCTCTTCAACGAGCTGGAGAAGGCGGGCTTCGAGGTGTCGCCCGGGCTGATGGGCGAGAACATCACCACGGCGAACGTCGACCTGTTGGCGCTCTCCACTGGAACGCACCTTCACCTCGGCGAGAGCGCGGTCGTCGAGGTGACGGGCCTGCGCAATCCGTGCAATCAGCTCGATGGCCTGCAGGAGGGCTTGATGGCCGCGACTCTGGATCGCGACGAAGAGGGCGAGCTGATCCGTAGAGCGGGCATCATGGGGGGCGATCCGATCCGGGTCGAACCGCCGTCCGAGCCGCATCGCGCTCTGATCCCGATCTGAGCCGAGAGGTCGAAGGAGCTCGATCCACGCTTGCGTGCTCGAGCTGGCCGAGGCGTAGGTGCGCACACATTCAAGGGCGCGCCACCCCGCTAGCCGGGGTTGCGGTCGAAGCTTCTCGTGCCCTCCGGGATCACGAGCCACGGCTGCTTGTTGACGAGCCAGACGTGCAGCGTCGGAGCGACCCCGGATGTGTCGTCGAGCGTGCCCGGCTTGACGTTCAGCGTGCCGGGCATGCTGCCGAGCCGATTCAGGATGCGGACGCCGCACTCGGCGCAGAAGAGGCACTCCTTCGTCGCACCGCTATCCGCATTCGTGTGGTAGATACGGGGCGTGCCGGCCGTCCACTTGAAGTCGTTCTCGCCCACTACCATGCTCATGCTGAACGCGCTGCCGGACTGAGTCTGGCAGTCCGAGCAATGACACGCTGTCACTGCCAGCGGATCAGCACGGATCCGATAGCGCAATGCGCCGCACTGACAGCCTCCTATTGCGGATCCCATCGCAGCGGGCCTCCCAATTCAGCGAGCCTTCAGCATGATAGTCGACCCGCGGCCTCTGGTACCCTCCATTCTTGTCCGCAAAGAGCCCCGAGTCTCAGATCTACGACACCGAGCGACACGAGGTACTCGACGCCGAAGCGTGGTCGGCCGAGCGTGTGCGATCGGCGATCGCGCGCATCGTCGAAGACTTCGAGAGCGCGCTGCGTCCTGATGGAAGCTGGCCCGCGCATCCCCTCGACTTTCCGGATCCAAAGCCGGCATGGAGCGCCTACGCGGGTGCGGCGGGCGCGGTCTGTGCGTTGCGGGTGCTGCGCGACTCGGGCTACGCGGTCTCCGATCCCTCCTGGCTGCTCGATCGCATCCACGCCGCCTACCTCGAGCGCCCGGACTACGGCTACGGGAGCGGGCTCCAGCTGGGCGAGATCGGCATCCTCACGCCGGCGGTCCTGGCGGATCCCGACGATCCGACGCGTGCCGATCGGCTACACGACGCCATGCTTCGCACCATCGGACACCCAGCCCGTGAAATCACATCCGGAGAGACCGGCATGCTGCACGCTGCCCTCACGCTCTTTCGGGAGACGGGCGACGAGCGCTGGAGCGAGCTCTATCGTCGCGGGGCTGAATCCCTATGGCAGGCGTGGTCCCTGCGCGAGGGCACGGGCGAGTGGCTATGGATGAATGACATCTTCGGCCAGGTCCGCTCCTACTATGGCGCATGCCACGGCGTTGCGGGGAACGCGCAGGCGCTGCTTCGTGGCGCGGATCTTCTCCCTGCTGGACGAAGCGAGGAGGTGGTCGAGCGTACGGCGACCACCCTCGCGTCCGGAGCGCTGCTAAGCGATGCCGGAATCAGCTGGCCGGTCAGTGCCGACGCCTCGGGCCATAGGCGGCTTTTGCAATGGTGCCACGGTGCACCGGGTGTAGTGGCCGCACTCGCGCATCCATCCCGCATCGATACGCCCGCGTCGGCGCAATTCGATGATCTGCTCGAAGCGGCTGGCGAGCTGGTGTGGACCGCCGGTCCGCTCGTCAAGGGCTCGGGCCTCTGCCACGGAACGGCCGGCAACGGCTATGCGTTCCTCGGCCTGCATGCGCGAATGCATGAGACCCGTTGGCTCGATCGCGCTCGCCTCTTCGCGATGCATGCGATCGCGCAATGCGATCGGGCGAGGGAGCGTTACGGACAGGGTCGCTACACGCTCTGGACCGGCGACGGAGGGCTCGCCGTGTATCTTCATCACTGCATCCGGCCCCGGAGCACGGCATTTCCGGGCCTGGAGCTCTTCTAGCGCAATGCCCGAGTGGGAGTCTGAGATGACGGGAATGGAGATCGCCGTGCGACTAGCGCTCTCTGCACCGGGCGCAGCCCTCGACCGTTTCTGCGTGCGCTGGCTGGGTCACTCACCCGTTGTCTGGCTCTTTACCCGTTCCGACGGCGCTGCCTACAATCGCCCGCTTCTGTTGACCAGCGTCGGTCGCAGAACCGGTCGGCCACGCAGCGTGGTGCTTCCCTACTTCGATCTCGACCGGGGCCGAATCGCCATCGTGGGCTCCCGGGGCGGCATGCCCACCGATCCGCATTGGGCCCGCAATCTGATGGTCGAGCCCGAGGCGCTGATCCGTGCTCGCCGCAGAGCGCAAGCCGTGCGTGCGCGGCGCGTCGAGGGGGACGAGCGGGCGCGTCTTTGGAAGAAGATCGCGGAGCGCTCGCCCATCTACGACACCTACCAGGCGCGGGCAGCGGCGCATCGGGAGATCCCTGTCTTCGTGCTCGAGCGAGCGGACGGGGGCGCGCTCGGGTCAGGCTCCTGATATGGAGCGACCTTTGTCGAGGCTCGCTGGTTCGATTCTAGCTGCCTGGTTGGGTCTTGGGGGTGGAGAGCGAGGATGCGCGTCCAGAAGGCGATGCTCTCGCCGAGATCATTCACCTTTTGGATCGTGTAGTCAGGATCGTGTGGTCGAGTTGGGTGGGCAAGGGCAGCTTCGACTCATGCCTCTCGCAAGAGCGACGAGAGATAGGTCGACGGCGCACGCAGAGTTGCGAGTCGCTTTGCGATGAGTTCCTGCAGTCCGCGCATATCCTCGATGGACGTCAATTCTTCGGCTGAGATGAAGACGTCCAGCCGTCCCGGCTCCGATTCGGTGAAGATCACGGGGAGCGGCTCGCGGGAGTAGTCCGGGAAGTACCGACCAAAGCCGCGTCGAGTATAGAATTGTGATTCGACTGGCAGGCTCGCCACCCAGCGTGCCCATTCCGGCTTCTTGATGAAGCGA